>JAJPHU010000289.1 GCA_021325115.1 Planctomycetota bacterium
AAATTTGCTGGTCCACTCAATGTCTACGAAGTCCATCCGCTCTCGTGGCGCTTCAAGCACGGCCGACCCCTTAGCTATCATGAGCTGATCGACGAACTGGTCCCTTACGTCAAATACATGGAGTACACTCACGTTGAGCTGATGGGTATTCTGGAGCATCCGTATGTACCGTCGTGGGGTTATCAGGTAATCGGCTTCTATGCGCCGACCGCGCGCCTGGGTACGCCTACTGATTTCAAACGACTCATCGATGCTTTTCACCGTGAAGGCATCGGTGTCATCCTCGATGTAGTGCTGGTCCACTTCCCCAATGATGCGACTGGCCTGGCCTGCTACGACAACGATGTTCACTTATTCGAGTGTCCCATCCCCGAACGGCGGCACACGCCTTGGGGTACTTCTTATTTTGACTTCGCTCGCAACGAAGTAAAAAGTTTCCTCATCTCGTCATTGTTTCACTGGATCGAAGAGTTTTATATCGATGGCTTTCGGCTCGATGCTGCTGGACAATTTCACTATTATGAGTTTTCCTCTCAGCAAAAGTATGAGGCATTTTTGCGCAAGTACGGCAATTGCCACAACCCGGAAGGATTTCGTTTCATGCAATCGATGAACTGGGCAGTGAAGGAAGAACATCCCGAAACGCTTCTCATCGCCGAAGATTCGACCATTGCCGCCGGTGTGACAAGGCCGGTCGAATACGGCGGCCATGGCTTCGACTTCAAATGGGACCTTGGTTGTACTTCCCATATGATGAAATTTTTCCGTGCCCCTTATAACCGCCGCAGCGCCGTCTACAATGACTTGACGTATCCCATGTTATATCATCATACCGAGAACTTCCTCTTGCCCTTGGCCCATGATGAAGTCGTTCACATGAAACGGAGCATGGTTAACAAGACGGAAGATCTCAGCGATTTCGACAAATTCGCCAATTGCCGACTGCTCTACCTGCTTCAGTTCGGCTATCCACACAAAAAATTATTGTTTATGGGCCAGGAGTTCGGCCAAAAAAGCGAGTGGAACGCCGAAGCTCCGTTGCCGTGGGAATCTACCTGGGATCACTTGCATCGTTCACTCCAGTGGTACGTCAAGCGGCTCAACGAGGTATACAAATACATCCCAGCGATGCACCAGGGCGACAACATCCGCAATGGCTTCGAGTGGATCGAATGTCAGAACTACCGGCACTTGATCCTTGCTTTCCTTCGCTACGACCGCGATTACAACGATTTGGTCGTATATCTCATCAACTTGTCAAAGGAGCATTTTCCGGAGTTTCGCTTGGGTGTGCCAAGGGCAGGAAAATATTATAAGGTGCTCGATACAGATGCACGCGAATTCGGTGGCAACGGCCATAACTGGATCAACGAATACGAGGCTGTGTCCCACCCGGCCTTTCACCATCCGTACAGTTTTGTCATCAACCTGCTTCCTCTGCATGGGATGTTGTTCCGATACACTGCAAATACATTGTAAAATTGGCGAGCGGAGCGCGTGAATACCCCGGTTGCTCCTGCCGGGGTGTTCACATGCCTTGCCCGCCAACTCTTCATCTGTCGGCATCCGATGCTGGACAGACTGATCGGCGTTTGCTGCTGCTGAAGCTTGTCCACATACCCCCGCGCCAGATACGGAATAAGGTGAGATGTTTTTTCTTCGGCGTCCGCTCGTGCCCGAAATTGTGGAGTTCCGGTACAGCCGCAGTGTGGGTTCCTCCTCCGGGTTGCAGCCAGAGCTAGCCTCCATACACCTTGAGGATCGGCACGACGCGGGTTTGTGGCGTACCGCCGGTGACATGAACTTGTCGCTGAGCGTCAATGAATACGTTGACCTCGCTGCGCACGCCGAACTCCGGCAGATAGATGCCTGGCTCGATCGAGAAGCAAGTGCGTGGCAGCACTTGCCGTTCTTCGTGCGTCTCCAGGTTGTCCATATTGGCGCCGTTGCCATGTGTTTCTTGGCCGATGGAATGGCCGGTGCGATGACAGAAGGCCGCACCGTAGCCAGCTTGCTCGATTACGTCACGCGCTGCCTGGTCCACCTCCCAGCCGCGTAGCACCTCCCCCTCGCCTTCTCCATCCTGAGGAGAGGCAAACGCGGAACGCACCTTGTTGATGGCTGCGTCCCGGGCGCGAGCGACGATTTGGAATATCCGCTCGTACTGCTCCGGGACTTCTGTGCCCACGAAGCCGGTCCACGTCAAGTCGCTATAGACGGCACGCGGCTTGTCGAGCTTGGCCCATAGATCGATGAGGACGAAATCGCCTTCACGGATGGGGCTGTCGCTACCAGGTCCAGGAGCGTAGTGTGGATCGCCGCTGTGGGGGCCAACGCCGACGATAGGCGGATGATCGGTGATGAGTCCGTGAGCGGCGAAGTGATCGAGAATGCACTGCTGGACTTGTGTCTCGCGCACCGAGCCGATGCTGCGGATGCGCTGGGCAATGAAAGCGAAGGCGACATCGTAAGCCGAGCGCGTGTACCGGGCCGCTTCGAGGTGCATGGCCCACTGCTCCTCATCCCAGCACGCCTCGAATTGCTGGATCAGGTCGCCGGAGGAAACAATCTCGACGCCGAAGGCGCGCACCAACTCGATGGTGCCGGCATCCACGCGCGAGATGTAGGGATTGGCGTTGCGAGGCACGTACTCCATTGCCACACGCTGACAGCCCGTTAGCAGCGAAGCAACGCCGGCTTCCAATTCTTGCCAGCGCAGATAGCGCTGGGCGGTTCCCGGCACACCATCGAGGGCGTGCGGCTCGATTTGATGGACCAGTTTGCGCGGCTCGCCGTTGGCCGGTACGAAATAGAACCAGCGACGCGACAGGATGGCATCCGAAGGGATGTCAAGCACGCGGCGGGCCAATACGTTGAGACCACGAAAGTCGTACAACAGCCAGCCATCGAGCTTCGCCGCTCGCAAGGCCGATTGTACGGAAGCGAGATCAAACATGATAACTCCCTTACGCTTTTCGCTTGAATGCTACCAGACCCAGCGGCGGTACGGTGATGGTGAGCATGTAATCGCGGCCGTGGCAGGGCACCGGCACAGCGGCGACGCCGCCGAAATTGCCCTGGCCGCTGCCGCCATAGAGCGGCGCGTCGCTGTTAAGCACCTCTTGCCAGAAGCCGCCCTGCGGCACGCCAATCTGATAGTTGTGCCGCACAACGGGGGTGAAATTGCAGACGATGGCAAGCGTATCGTTCGGCGAGCGGCTTTTGCGCAGCAGGCTGAGCACGCTGGTCTCGGTGTCGCAGCAATCGATCCACTCGAAGCCAGCCGCATCACAATCCAGGACGTGCATGGCCGGCTCGCCGCGGTAGAACGTGTTCAGATCGCGCACCCAGCGCTGCATGCCACGATGCAGCGGATTTTGTAACAAATGCCAATCCAGGCTGGTATCGAAATTCCACTCGTTCCACTGGCCGAACTCGCCGCCCATGAAAAGTAACTTCTTGCCCGGCTGAGCGTACATGTAGCCGAAAAGCAAACGCAGGTTGGCAAACTTCTGCCAGTCATCACCGGGCATTTTGGACAAAAGCGATCCTTTACCGTGAACTACTTCATCATGTGACAATGGCAGCACGAAATTCTCGCTGAAAGCGTACATCATACGGAACGTCAGCTGATTGAAGTGATATTTGCGATGAATCGGATCGTGAGACAGGAAATTGAGGGTATCGTGCATCCAGCCCATGTCCCATTTGTAGCCGAAGCCGAGTCCGCCCAGATAGGTCGGCCGTGAGACCTGCGGCCAGGAAGTCGATTCCTCAGCGATGGTGATGACATCGGGATATTCGCCATAGATACGCTCGTTGAGGCGGCGGAGAAAGGCGATGGCTTGCAAGTTCTCGCGGCCGCCGAACTCGTTGGGCGTCCATTCGCCTTCTTGGCGCGAATAATCGAGGTAGAGCATGGAGGCGACAGCATCGACGCGTAGGCCATCGACGTGGTATTTATCCAGCCAAAAAAGGGCGTTGCCGATGAGGAAATTGCTGACTTCCCGACGGCCATAGTTGAAGATGAAGGTGCCCCAATCGGGATGCTCGCCGCGGCGCGGATCGGCATGCTCATACAGATGCGTACCGTCGAAGTAGCCCAGACCATGCCCATCACGCGGAAAGTGGGCCGGCACCCAATCGAGGAGGACACCAATGCCGCGCTGATGCAGGGTGTCAATCAGATACATCAGATCTTGCGGCGTGCCAAAACGGCTAGTAGGAGCGTAGTAACCGACTGTCTGATAACCCCAGGAAGCATCGAGAGGATGTTCAGTCAGCGGTAAAAATTCGACGTGTGTGTAGCCCATGTCGTACAGGTAATCGCCAAGCCAGTCGGCCATCTCGCGGTAGGTCAGCCAGCGATTGCCTTCTTCGGGCACGCGCCGCCACGAACCGAAATGGACTTCGTAGATCGATATTGGTGCATTTAGAGCCTGGACGCGGCCACGCCGGGCCATCCACTCTTGATCGTTCCATTTGTAGCCGGACAGGTCCCATACCTTTGAGGCAGTATGCGGCCGAATTTCCGCAGCGAAACCGTAGGGATCGGCCTTCTCTACCGAATAGTCGGAGACGCGCGAGGTGATGGCGTACTTATAGAGAGCGCCTTGGCCGACGCCGGGAATGAAGCACTCCCAGATACCCGATGAGCGCACCGAGTGCATCGGATGAGCGCCAGGTCGCCAGTTGTTGAAATCGCCGATGACCGACACTTCGCGCGCATCGGGTGCCCACACGGCGAAGTGTGTGCCAGCGACACCATTTTGTTCAACCAAATGGGCGCCGAGCTTTTCGTAGGCGCGATAGTGTGTTCCTTCAGACCACAGATAAACATCGAAATCGCTCAAAGTCGCAGTAATCACGAAGCTGGTCCTTTCTGCACAAACCGGCGAGCAGCCGGCATGAGCCGACTGATGTGGCCTGTACGAGCCGACTCACGCCGGCCGCTCACCAAATAAAGTCAAGATGCCGTGGAGGGGAATACGGACCCAATCGGGTCGATTATTCAGTTCATAAAGCAACTCGTAAAATATTTTTTCTAGCATGAAGGCATCAAGCAGTTCGGCGAACGTGGCAGCATCGGCCGGCATGAACGTCGCCGCACGCGCTGTGGCGCGATAGTCACGGAGGAAAGCAGCCGAGACCCACTGATACCATAGCTCGGCCCACGGCCGGAGACGGGCGAACTCTTCTGGATGGTCTTGGGTGAAAGCGAACAGTCCGGCGTAAGCGGCCGTGTGGTAGGAGCGGAGCATCCCGGCCACGTCCTTAAGCGGCGACTGCTTGGCGCGGCGTTCAGCCACGGTCCGCATCGGCTCGCCCTCAAAATCGATAATGACGTAATCGTCTTCAACCCGCAACACTTGGCCGAGATGATAATCACCGTGACAGCGGATCTTATAAAGCGAACGACCGGCGTCGGCCGGCTGGTATGTACTTGCTAACCAGCGGGTATGTTCCCACCAGCCTGTCGATGCCGGCCGTTCGCCTTGTTCTAACAGCCGCCGAGCTAACGGTGCCACATCTTGCGACAGCTGATCCAGATTATCGCGCAGGGCAGCGAGAGCGGTCTCCGCCCGTGTGCGGATGTTGGCATGCAAGGCGGCAGCGTCCTGCGGCGTAAACGGCTCCGGAGCGAAGTCGGGATTGTTTAAGTCGGCAGACAAGGCCTGATGCATTTCTGCCGTTCGTCGGCCGAGCGTGCCGGCCGCGCTCAGGTAGTCGCCGATCGCTTCCACGGCAGCAGGCGGCGGGGCCGACTCGGATAGTTGCAGTAAGGAGCGGCGCGGTGGAACGATCCCATCGAAATAAGAGACACGTTGGTAGTATTGACCGAGATAGCTCATGGCGTGCTGCCAGCCATCGCCCTGGTTGACGATAAAAGACTGAAGAATCGCCAGAGTAATCGGCGCTGAACCGGAACGGTGGTACTCGATGGCGCCAGCGACACGAGGAATTCGCTGAAAAAGACGGCCTTCGGTAAGGAAGCGGCCGATCTCGAACTCCGGGTTGATACCGGGTTCCAGGTGACGAAACAGCTTCAGCAACAAACGCTGCCCGTAGAAAATCAGTGAATTGCTCGACGTGGCCGGGCCGCGCACCACCGGCAAGCTCGACGCGTCTTCGCCAACCAGCGATGCAAACGCTGCTGTCGGAAAGGCACGAATCCGACCGCAGCGCAGGGAGAATTCGCACTCGGTACCGATGGCCGTAACCAACGACATGCAAGCGTCCTCATCGGCCAGAACATCGTGCAGCAATGCTTCGCCTTCAACTCCAGTCAAGCGCGCGATCTGCCATGCTTGCTGCGATTGTTCTATCTCTATAGCGTTCGCCCCCCTGCTCACACCAAGAGGCAGGAAATACCGATCGCTTTTGCCGCCAACAAAACGCACTTCTAGAAGAAGCGCAAAAACGCACTTTTCCCTGGGCGGAAGGCTACCCCAGTCCACGAAGCGCACCGACTCAATACGCTGTCCTTTGCCGCCGAACCAGCGCTGCATCCGCAAAAATCCCGGTAGCACCGTGCGCTCCAACTCCTCTCGGGCCGTTCCTTCCATAATCGTCTCCCAGCCGCCCGTCACATTCACGGTTGGGATCATGGCAATATTCTCCATTATCAATAGAAATAGTCGAAATCTTTCTCTGTCCGTACGCGTTTGCGCAAGCGGAGAACATGGGCGACGGCGGCGTTAGGATCGAGACGCACGAAATTCCATTCGCCGTTCCACAGATAACGCGCCTCGGTCAAGAGGTCGTGGACCTGATACGGCTCGTCTGCTCGCAATCCCAGCTCATGAAGTGGCACGCGCACCCAGCCGGACTGCACATGATGCGGGTCAAGATTGACCACCACGAGGATCACATTCGACAAATCCGGCGTGGATTTGCCGTAAAAGATGATCTGTTCATTGTCGGTCTGATAGAAGCGCAGGCGATCGTTGGCGTGCAGGGCCGGATTGTCGCGGCGAATGGCATTGATGCGGGCGATGAACTCGCGAAAGACGTTAGGCCACTCCCAGTCCCAATGGCGAATTTGATACTTTTCAGAGTCAAGGTATTCCTCGCTGCCAGGCCGGACCGCCTGATGCTGGCACGTCTCAAAAGGTGGGCCGTAGATGCCGTAGCTCGCTCCCAGTGTAGCCGCCAACACCAGGCGAATGAAGAAGGCAGGGCGGCCGCCGTATTGCAGATATTCCGAAAGAATGTCCGGCGTGTTGGCGAATAGATTAGGCCGCATGTACTCGCGCACTGCCGTTTGCGTCAACTCCGTGAAATACTCGGTCAACTCGTGCTTGGTGTTGCGCCAGGTAAAGTAGGTGTACGACTGCGAAAAACCGAGCTTGGCGAGATGGCGCATCACCTTGGGCCGAGTGAACGCCTCGCTGAGGAAGATGGTATCCGGATAGCGCAACTGAACCTCGGCAAGTAGCCATTCCCAAAAGCGAAATGGCTTGGTGTGCGGATTGTCCACGCGGAAAATGCGCACGCCATGCTCGCACCAAAAAAGCAGGACCTCAAGGAGAGCTTGCCATAGCGCTTGCCAATCGGCACACTCGAAATCAAGAGGATAAATATCCTGATACTTCTTGGGTGGATTTTCGGCATATTTGATGGTGCCGTCGGGGCGATGGCGGAACCATTCGGGATGTTCGCGCACCCAGGGATGATCGGGCGAACACTGAAAAGCTATGTCGAGGGCCATCTCCAGGCCGTGTTCGCGTGCCGCGGCCACCAGATGCACAAAATCGGCCAGTGTTCCCAGCTGCGGATGGATAGCCGTATGCCCGCCCTCGGCGGCACCAATGCCCCAGGGACTGCCAGGGTCGTCCGGTCCAGCTGTCAAACTATTGTTTGGCCCTTTGCGAAAGCTGCGGCCAATCGGATGAATGGGCGGCAGATACAGAACATCAAAGCCCATGTCGCGGACATAGGGCAGACGTTTCTCAACATCCCGGAAAGTACCGTGCCGTCCGGGTTCATCCGCACAGGAACGTGGGAACATCTCGTACCAGGCACTGAAGCGAGCGCGCTCTCGATCAACGATGACACGGAGGATGTGCGGATAAGTTGTGCCACTGCCGCGGTCGGCATAGCGTGACATGATTGTGGACAAGACCGGGTCGAGGGCGGCGTTGATACGCGCCGCCGTGTCATTGCCTTTGGTGATGGATTCGGCCCACCAGCGCAGCCATTCGCTGTCCTCGGCCCGCGCCCCTTTGCTCGCTTGTATTATCAGTTCGGCGCCCTCCAGCAGTTCGCTGGCCACGTCCTGATGTGCCTCCACTTTCTTGGCCAGATCGCGCCGCCACGAGGCGAAGCGATCGACCCAGGCTTGCAACGTATACTCGTAGACGCCCAGCGCCGTCACGGCGAAGCGGCCCGTCCAGCGGTCGTTGACGCCCGCCGACATCGGCGCTTCTTTCCATTCTTTTTCCGCAGCATAGCGATAACGCAAGACTGCGGTCAGCGCATCGTGGCCGTCGGCATAAATGTCAGCACTGACGACCACTTCCTCGCCGAGGGTGCGCTTGATGGGAAAGCGTCCACCGTCAATTTCCGGCTCTACGCTCTCAATGACGATACGGGACGGCAATCGATCCGGCAAATAGTGCATCGCTTCACGCATCCTCACGACATACTCCCGGCTCGCGCGTCGCGCCAAGCCCCATTCAGTCCAAGTATTGGCAAAAGAAGTGCCAAGAGAAGAGATGAAGAACAAACGACAGGCCCGCAGCACCCGCGCTGCGGGCCTGCCCAAGAAATTACTTCTCTTTTCGTCGTTTCGCTTCCCAATCGAACGAGCGGTCGCCAACGCCGACTTTGCCTTTGATAGTGTCGCCGTTTAGCTCGCCCTCGTACTTGACAGTAAACGTGTTGCCGTCTCGTTCGACCGAGTACTGGAATGATACTTTTCCGTCTTTGACTTTGCCCTGTTCGATCTTTCGTTCTGGACCTTCGCCTCTCTGGACCGTGCCGGTCAGTTTTTCTCCTTCCTGTTTGAGTTTGTAGGTGGTTTCGATGGTTCGTCCATCATTGGTGGTGAAGGTGGACTTCCACGTCCCCGTCACACTGCCGCCCGCTTTCTTGTCCTCGGCCCGGAGCCCAGGGATCAACCAGATGATCGCCAAAGCGAGGGCCAATGCACTGAACCACGTCCGTTTCGACACATTCATGACTTATTTCCTCCGAACGAAGATGCGGAACTTGTCGCCACGCTCCGATTTCACAGACGCGCTGGCCACAAGTCAAGCAGAATCGCCATGAAAAAAACGAAAAAACAACAAAATGAGAAAGAGATGAAAACGCGGCGAGAGATCGAGATGCTCGATTAGAGGACCAATCTCTCGCCGGCCCACACTTGCCGCACTTTTTCGACGATCTCATCGCCGCCGCCGTTGTGAACGAGCTGACCGAGGGCGTGCAGTTTCACCAGGTCGATGTCGGGATTTGTGTCGAGAATGTACATGAAATCGTGGGCATCCTGGAACTTATCCTTCTCGGTCCGAGTCAGGCTAATCATGGCGGCAAACTTCGTCGCCAGTGCCAGCTCCAGTGAGGGGACTTGGTATCGTTGGCCACCCGATTCGACGGTGTGCGTATGCTTGAGGGCATCGAGGTAGAGCGGTTGGTTCGCTTTCATCACGTCAATAACAATGGTTCCGGTCTCCGGATCGCGCAGCCGCGTTACCGCCGGGTTATCTTCCGCTTGCAGATGCGGAAACGCCGTCAGCAAGGTCCGCACCGCCTTCTTATGGCCGCGCGTTCCGACGAGAACATCCACGTCTTCGGTAGCACGCGGTTTGCCCATCCAACCACTTAGGCCGTGTGCTCCCAAGAGCATGAAACGCACTTTCGCCGCGTTGAGGACGCGGATCACCTGCAAGGGCGTGATGAGATTGGGCACGTAATACTCCGACAAGGCCGAAGAAGTGGCCAGGCTTTGGGCATGGATATCGCGTGCTTTGACAGGCATGATGGCCTCTTTACCGCGAATGTGCCTTTGCCTCGATTTTTGCAAGCAATCGCTGCCCTTCCGAGAGGCACTGATGGCCCTCCAAGAACGACTCGACTTCGCGCCAGCGCGAAGGACGGTATCCTGGTCCATCACAGCCGCAAGAGTGATAGGAAAAGCCGCCCTTGAAGAGGAAACTCGACAACTTCCCAGTGTTCCTCATCCTTCTCTGGTCTCTTTCGCCGTCACTCTTGCCCGCTGGCTTGTTGCACTGCTGGCATCAGATCGTTCAGCTCCTCAATCCGCAACATGCGAATGTCACGAACCGATGCGGCGAACCACGGCAGCGAACGTGCCAGATCTTGCGCCGCCAGCACGCAGGTCACGGCGGTCACCTCAGCACCACCGAAGTATACGCTGCCTTGCTGTCAGGCGAAACCATGCCGCTGGAGTACGCGCCGGATTTCGAGATAAGCGTTGTTATATGGGTCGCCGAAGTTGACTCGCAACGCCTCGATGTCCATATCGAATGCAACGGCGTACACGCGGCTGGTCCTCCGAAAGTCATTGGGCAATCCCTGATGGAATTGCACTTTGGGAGCAGGTGCAATTGTAACGGTCATCGTGCTACCTCTCCATTTGCCGTGGAAATCGCAGAGTCGCAAACCACGATCACGGCTCTTCCAAGTAAGTATACCCTTCCATCCCCGATTCATAAAAGCGCAATAACTGCCGCGATTCCGTCAGCGATATCTTGCCGCTACGCACAGCGCGTTCGACATCTTTGCGCAGCCGGGCCGTCAATTCATCGGCGGAATATTGCACGTAAGCCAACACCTCACGCACTGTATCGCCTTTGATGACTGTATCGACGTTCACCTCGCCGTCATCGAGACTAACATGGACGGCATTGGTGTCGCCGAACAGGTTGTGCAGATCACCGAGGATCTCCTGATAGGCACCCAACAAGAACGCCCCCAGATAATACGGTTCGCCGTTGAAGGGGTGCAATTGCAGCGTGTTGCGCACGTCGCGCAAGTCGATGAATTGATCGATCTTGCCGTCTGAGTCGCAGGTAATGTCGCCAAGGACGGCGCGGCGGCAGGGCATTTCGTTGAGACGGTGAATCGGCATGATCGGAAAAAGCTGATTGATCGCCCAGCTATCCGGCATCGACTGAAAGATGGAGAAATTGCAGAAATAGGTGTCCGACAATAAGGCTTCCAGACCTTGCAGCTCTTCGGGAACGTACTCCATCTCGCGGACGATCTTCAGCAGCTTGCTGCACACGGCCCAGAACAGGCGCTCCGACAGGGCACGCATTTCGATATCGAGAGCACCGAGGTTAAACATATTGAGCGTTTCATCCACCGCCTGCACGGCGTCGTGATAGCTCTCCAAGATATTCTTCTTTTTGAGATCGCGATAGATACAAAAGAGGTCATTGACCTGCTGCGGCGCGTCACTGGGCACTTCCGGCGGCACCTCGTAACGGTCGAAGTGAGATACGCCCAGCACGTCGAAGATAAGCAGGCTGTGATAGGCGACGACGGCCCGGCCCGATTCGGAAACGATGGTTGGATGCGGCACGCCGGCCTCATCACACACGCTCTTGACGCGGAAAACCACGTCGTTGGCGTACTCCTGGAGCGTGTAGTTGACCGACGACTCGAAATCGGTCTGCGAGCCGTCGTAGTCGATGCCGAGTCCGCCGCCCACATCGAGGAAACGGACGCCGGCGCCAATGCGGTGCAGCTCGGCATAGACACGGGCGGCTTCGGTCAGAGCACCCTTGATGTAGCGAATGTTGGTGATCTGGCTGCCGAGATGGAAGTGAACCAGCTGCAAACAGTCAGCCATGTCGCGTTGCTTGAGGTACTCAACCGCTTCCAGCACTTCAGTCAGAGTCAGGCCAAACTTGGAGCGGTAGCCGGCGCTGGAGCGCCAACGGCCGGCCCCTCGTGAGGCCAGTTTGACGCGCACGCCGATGGCTGGCCGAACTTGCAGTTCCTCGGCGTGTCGGCAAATCGTTTCCAGTTCGGTAAATTTTTCGACCACCGGAATGATTTGCTTGCCGATCTTGCGGGCCAGCATGGTCATGCGGATGAATTCATCATCCTTGAAGCCGTTGCAGATGATCGGCGTGTCCAGGCCGTTGGTCAGCGCCAAGACGGCCAACAGCTCCGGCTTGGAGCCGGCTTCCAGGCCGAAATGGAACGGTCTGCCGAAATCGAGGATCTCTTCGACGACGTGCCGTTGCTGATTGACCTTGATGGGATAGACGCAGCAATAGCCGCCGTGGAATTCGAATTCCTTCATAGCGTGCTGAAACGCCTCGTGAATCTCACCGACGCGATGGCGGAGGATGTCGGTGAAGCGCAAGAGGATCGGTAGCTGAATGCCCCGCGCTTGCAATTGATCGATCAACTCTTTCAGGTCGATCGATTCGTCGGGATCTTTGTTGGGCTGGACAGTGACGTGTCCCGCCTTGTTGATGCTGAAGTAGCCTTTTCCCCAATTGCGGATGCCGTACATCTCGATAGCATCCGCGATCTTCCACTTGTTCAGTAATTCCTGTTCAGCGCCTTTCGGCATCGATAAAGTCTCCCAAGGATAGAGGGGATTGGGGCAACCGGAACAGAGGCACTCGTGTAGTATAGTTTGACGAGCCGGAAGCGTAAGCGACAGCACGTCCCGTCGTTTACACTTCCGGCTCGTCTCTCAGCTGAGCGCTCAACCGCGAGCGGCGCTGCAATTCTTGGTGATGATACCACGAAAATCCTTGTGTCTAAAGGTCTTTCGTTCTATCATCAGTATAAGCTGGTTTGGATCTCGTCAAGCACATTTCGCGGCGAAAAGCGCATAAGCGCCGGCACTACCTCCACAGGATCGGCAGGACCGGCGCGGGCGCTCTCGGTGCGTGGGAGGCATCATGGATACAGCCGGCGATCGAGCCAATCAGCGCCTGGTCGATCAGTTGATTGCGCGGGGCATGTTGTGGTCGCAGCCGTTGATTGCAGCGTTTCGGGCCACGCCGCGGCATCGCTTCCTCCCGCGCGTCTGGCACTACTCCCGGCAACACGGTTGGCGCGAGATCAACACCCAGGCACCCGGCCGGCACGAGTTGCGCCTGCTCTATGCGGATCGCGCTCTGACGACGCGCCTGAGCGATCCGACGCCGGGACAACTCCCAATGCCGATCAGCTCGTCGAGTCAACCGTCGCTTATGGCCGAGATGCTGGAAGACCTGCGGCTGAAGCCCGGCTTAAGAGTGCTGGAGATTGGCGCCGGCACTGGCTACAATGCGGCCTTGCTGGCGTACGTGGCCGGCCAGGTCGTCTCGGTAGAGATTGATCGCCGGGTGTTGGCCGAGGCAGCGGAGCATCTGCGTGCTTTCCCGGAGCGCCGGGTGGAGCTACGGCACGGCGATGGCCGACTCGGCTGTCCAGAGCGAGCGCCGTTCGATCGCATCCTTGTCACGGCCGCCGCTCTCGACCTGGAGCCGGCCTGGCTAGAACAGCTGGCCGAGGGCGGTTTGTTGTTGGCGCCTCTTGATCTGGCGCCGGGACTGGCTTATCTGGTGTGCGGCACTTGCCGCGAGGGGGTTTTTGAAGGTCGACTGACACGACCGGCGTATTTCATGCCCCTGCGCGGCGAAACAGAAGAACGACACGAGCCTTCACCGATCTCTTCCGGACTACCGCCTGCTGATGCTCTGGCGTCGGTAACTGCCCCCTGGGCCGACTGGACAGCGCGCAAGCCTTCCTGTGCGGGGCCGGGTTTGTTGCCATCGTTGGCTTTTCTGGGCTGGCTGCGGGGATACACTCTTGGCTACCAGGCGCTGAGTGATGGACAAATCCTCTACGGCGTTGGCGACCTGGTCCACGGCCATGCCTGCTGGTTTGGGCTGCGCCAGTGGCGCGTCACCGGCGTGGCCGGCCGCAACCTCGGCGTCCAGCTGTGGCGCGATTTCCTCGATGCCGGTGGTCCCTGGCCCAGCGAATTTCGCCTCCGCGCGGAGAGTTCCGAGCCACCATCGTCCGAGAACAGAAGAGACTTGGTGTTTCACGAAACGATAAATCAATACCTTGTCTTCCATCGCTGCGGTCCCCGCTGCCACCAAGTGTGGACGCTGGATACTTGCCGCCAACGTCCGATCGGGTCTTGAGCTTTCGATCCTTCGCCTCTTCCTTGACCGTTTTTGCCGCCTCCCATTATAATGCACACGTTGGGTGGTTAGGGGGTTAACCACGAACTACCCAACCACCTAACCAGCTAACAAGTCACATGAAAGAGAGGCTGCCGTGCCGGTCCAGATGGAGTTGAAGCGTATCATCATTAGTGAGATCCACGAACAGCAGGTCATCATGCTGAAAGAAGTGGACGGCGAGCGCAGCTTCTCCATAATGATTGGCATTTTCGAGGCCACCAGCATCGACCGCCGTGTCAAGCGTCTGCCCTCGCCCCGCCCGCTCACCCATGATCTCGTCGTCAGTGTCATCGAGAACATGGGCGGTGAGCTGCGCGATGTCTACATCAGCGAACTGCGCGACCACACCTACTACGCCAAGCTACGCATCCGCCAAAACGGCGAGATGGTCGAAGTGGATTGTCGGCCTAGCGACGCCATCGCCTTGGCCGTCACTGCCAACGTACCCGTCTATGTCGCCGAGGACGTTCTCGAAGAAGTGTGCGGCGAGTGAATGAGTCGGAAGTGTAAGCGACGGCCCCATCCGCCGCTGCTTACGCTTCCGACTCGTCAGGGCTGCGGAATCAATCGATCGATTGCGAGATCGGCGGAAAGACAACGTCGCCACTGCAATTGGAGCATCGGCCCTTGTGGCCGACCTGCCGCGATAGATAGCGCAGCCGCCGCTTGCATTTCGGGCAGCGGAAATGATAAAACGACTCATCCTCCCTGGACCGCCTTCGCCACCATAGAACGCCGCCGACCACGAGGCCGGCCGCCACGCCAAGGATCACGAGCACAACCGTTGTGTCCATCGTTTGTCCCTCCCGTATCCGCGTCGCTTCCACCCCGCATCGCCTCTTCCGAGTCCGACCGCGGATTTCTCGCATAGGATTGTATACTATCGTGAGAGCGTAAGGAACTGCCCGTAGAGGAAAGTCATGGCTTCACGGCATCGCGTGGTGATTGTGGGCGGCGGTTTTGGCGGTCTGTATGCGGCCCAGGCGTTAGCCAAGGCTGATGTACAGGTGACGTTGATCGATCACCGTAATTTCCACTTGTTTCAGCCGCTGCTTTATCAGGTAGCGACCGGCGGCCTGTCGCCGGCCAACATCGCCGCACCGCTCCGCGCTGTCCTCAAACGTCAGAGGAACACGCGTGTCCTGCTCGGCGAGGTGATCAACTTCGATCTGGAGCGCCGCCTGGTGATTCTCAAAGACGGCACGGAGCCATACGATTCGCTGATCGTCGCCGCCGGTTCACGGCATCACTACTTTGGCCATCCCGAATGGGAACAATTCGCGCCGGGACTCAAATCCATCGAGGATGCCACGATCATTCGCCGCCGTATCCTCTTGGCGTTCGAGCTGGCCGAGCGCTGCACGGATCCGGAAGAATGCCGAGCGCTGATGACATTCGTCATCGTCGGCGGCGGTCCGACCGGAGTGGAATTGGCCGGCGCCATCGGCGAGGTAGCACATGCCACATTGCGCGGCAACTTCCGCTCCATCGATCCAGCCCAGGCGCGCATTATCCTCCTCGAAGGACTCGATCGCATTTTGAGTACTTATCCGCCGAAGCTATCAGCCAAAGCGGTCCAGGCGCTCCAGCGTCTGGGCGTCACCGTGCGCACCAACACGCGAGTGACGGACGTGCAAGCCGGCCAGGTGACGATTCGCTGCGGCGATCAGACGGAAACCATTCGCGCTCATACGGTGTTGTGGGCGGCGGGCGTTGAGGCATCGCCGTTGGCCAAGGCGTTAGCGCAGGCCAGCGGCGCCGAGTTGGATCGTGCGGGACGCATCATCGTGCAGCCGGACCTGACGCTGCCGGGACATCCCGAAGTGTTCGTCCTAGGTGACATGGCGAATTATCCATATCAGGGCGGCAAACCACTGCCGGGCCTGGCCCCGGTGGCTATGCAGCAAGGCCGCTATGCCGCCGACCTGATCCAGCGGCGCCTGCGCGGCGCCCCATCTGCGCCATTCCACTACCATGATCGTGGCAGCATGGCCACCATCGGCCGCGCCGCCGCTGTGGCCGACCTCGGTTGGATCACCTTCTCTGGCCTGATTGCCTGGCTGGTTTGGCTATTCATTCATATTATCTACTTAATCGAGTTTGAAAATCGTATTCTGGTGCTATTCCAATGGGCGTGGAACTACTTCACGCGCAATCGGACGGCGCGGCTCATCACCGGCGCAGACGCGAACGAGAAAAGGACGTGAACGATCCCGATGTGTCGCCGATTGGCTGCATTCGTTGTTTTTGTTACACTCGGATACGAGATGTTAGGAGCTTTGCCAAAGTTTGAATCATGCCTGCTATCCGTATTCCCGACGCGCGTCGGGGCAAAGTCAGGCGGGCCTTGGTTGCCTCTGGCTCCATCTCGCGGATCAGCCAAGAACCGATCTATCTCATCAGCGACCGACATACATATGCTGCACCGCTTACTCAGTTAAAACGAGACCTCCTTCGCGCCTTCAATCAACTGAAAACTCTCATTACCGAACAAGCGCCTCGTGTTCACAGATAAATGCTAGCCTTGAAGACCGAAAAAAGAAAAAAGGCCCAGGGAGTCAATTAAGCGCATGAATCCGAGTCTTTCCATTGAAGAACAGGTGCTTCTCGAACGGGCCTTGCAGGCAGCCCGCGATACCCGTTTTCTCGCGGTCGAGGCGGGGATTCGCCACGATGCCGCCCGCCTGTTCGCTTCGGCCTTTGGTAACGAAACCGCCTTCCTCGTGGCGGACCAGCGGACCTACGCGGCGGCCGGCAGAGATGTCCAGGAAAGCTTCCGCCGTGCTGGCATCGCCTGTGCGGAACCATTCCTCTTCGGCCCGGAGGTTTATGCAGAGCATTCGTTCGTGGAAGCCTTGCAAAGCGCCCTGGCAGCAAACCGGGCCATCCCGGTGGCCATCGGCTCGGGAACGATCAACGACCTGACCAAGCTGGCTGCCCATCGCCTGGGCCGGCCCTACATGGTGGCGGCAACTGCTGCTTCGATGGATGGCTACACCGCCTATGGAGCGTCGATTACCTATCGCGGCTCCAAGCAGACGTTTGATTGCCCCGCCCCACGGGCCGTGCTGGCCGACCTGGAGGTGATCGCCCGCGCGCCGGCAGAGATGAACGCCGCGGGCTATGCCGATTTGCTGGCCAAGGGTGTCGCCGGCGCGGACTGGATTCTGGCCGATGCTGCTGGCGCGGAAGCGATCCATCCTGCGGTCTGGACCACTGTCCAGAGTTTCCTTCCCGCGTGGATCGACAGGCCGGGCGGAATCGTTCGCGCCGAGTCGGCCTGTTTGCAGCGTCTGATCGTCGGACTGATGATGAGCGGCTTTGCCATGCAGGCGGCACGATCCAGTCGGCCTGCCTCAGGAGCCGATCATCAGTTCAGCCACCTCTGGGACATGCAGCACCATACCCATAACGGCGCCGCTCCTTCGCATGGGTTCAAGGTCGGTATTGGCACCTTGGCGTCGCTGGCGCTCTATGAAGCTCTCCTGCGCCGGGATTTGGCTTCGCTCGACATCGACGCTGCGGTTGCGGCCTGGTCATCCTGGGAACAAGTCGAAGCGCGAATCACATTGCTGCTCGGCTCAGGCGAACTTGCTGAAAAGGCCAAAGAGGAGACTCGCGCGAAGTATCCGACTCCCGATGTCTTGTATGCTCAGCTGCAACGCCTGCGCGACGGCTGGCCCGCACTCCGCGAGCGGTTGCAGCAGCATCTGTTTCCCTTCCGCAATGCCCGCGCCCTGCTGCGCGAAGCTGGCTGTCCACACCAACCAGAGCAGATCGGCATCTCGCGCCAGCGTCTGCGCCACAGTTACGAACAAGCCTACTATATTCGGCGCCGCTTCACGGTTCTCGATTTTGCTATGCGTCTTGGTGTTTTTGACGCGACGTTGGACGAACTGTTTGGGCCAGCAGGAGCCTGGGCGAAGGAGGGTGGCCAATCGTGAGTGCTCACGGCAAGGAGATGAGGCATGCTTTAGCGCGGGTCCGTCACGTCGTTCTCGACATGGATGGCACCCTCTATCGCGGCCAACAGCTATTCGCCACGACGCTTCCCTTCCTGGAGCGCTTACGCCGCCTGAACATTGGCTATACCTTTCTGACGAACAATACTTCGCTCAGCAAGGTGGATTATGTGGCGAAATTGCGCTGCTTCGGCATTGAGGCAGTCGAAGAGGAGATCTACACGCCCGCCGATACGGCTATCGCCTACCTCCGCGATCGGCTTCCTCACGTCCGGACAATCGCGGTTTTGGGCACGCCCTCGCTGTGTCGCCAATTCGAGGAGGCAGGTTTTACCGTCGTCTGGGACGCGCCCGAGGCCGTCATCGTGGGGTTCGACACGACATTGTCTTACGAGCGGCTGTGCCGGGCGGCCTACTGGATTGCGGCTGGTCTGCCTTTCGTGGCCACGCACCCGGACCTCGTTTGCCCCACGGACGAGCCAACCGTTTTGGTAGATTGCGGGGCCATCTGCGCCTGTCTGACCGCGGCCACGGGACGGCAGCCGATCGTGCTCGGCAAGCCGGACCCGGCCATTCTTGTGGAGTTGTGCCAGCGGTTGGACCTGGAGCGGGCCGAGGTGGCGATGGTTGGCGACCGTCTCTATACCGATATGGTCATGGCTCAGCAGGCAGGTGTGCTTTCGGTCCTGGTCCTCAGCGGCGAGGCGACGGCCGCGGAAGCCGCCGCCTCGCTCCGACCGCCGGATTTGATTGTCGCCCATGTCGGCGCGTTTGGCGAACAGCTCGAGCGCGCGTATAGAGACAATTAGACGATCTAATAAGAGGTAATATCTCAATGCGGCTCACCAAGGGCGATGGCCGTGGGTACACCGTGTTTCTGGATCGCCTCGGCATTTATCCGCCGCTGGCCTGGGGTTTCGCTGGTCTGCTACTGTTCATGGTCGGCGACGGCGTTGAGTCGGGCTATCTCTCCCCGTATCTGGTCGAGCAGGGATTCGACGAACAGGCTGTGGCATGGATCTTCACCGCTTATGGTCTGACTGCGGCCGCCGCAGCTTGGTTGTCGGGAGCGCTCTCTGACCTCTGGGGACCATACCGCGTTATGGGGGCGGGCCTGGGCTTCTGGACGGTTTTCGAGGTGGCTTTTCTCTTGCTCGGAATCGCCCCCAAAAATTACCCACTGATCTTGTTGTTCTACACCCTGCGCGGCTTTGGCTACCCGCTGTTCGCCTTTGGCTTCCTCGTGTGGGTCACGGCGGCCACACCTCCGCCGCGGATGGGAACGGCGGTCGGCTGGTTCTGGTTCGCCTTCACCGGCGGCTTGCCAACCTTGGGATCCTTGTTCGCCAGTTACGCCGTGCCCTGGGTCGGGCCGTATGTTACTCTTTGGCTGTCACTGCTACTGGTACTTGCCGGCGGCCTGATCGCGCTTGGGGGTGTTCGTGAGCCGACCGGACGGCGACGGCTGGCGCCACCGCAAGAAAAACCGATCGCCACACTTCTGTCCAGCGTGACCATCGCCTGGAAGGAGCCAAAAATCGCCATCGGCTGCCTCGTCCGAACGATCAACACAGCCCCGGAGTTTGGCTTCCTGGTCTTTTTGCCGATTTACTTCACGCAGACGATCGGTTTCGAACTACGCCAATGGCTGCGTCTCTTGAGCCTCATTTTCCTGAGCAACATCATTTGGAACCTGTTGTTCGGCGTCATCGGCGATCGTTTCGGTTGGCGGTGGACGGTGGCTCTGTGCGGCGGCCTCGGCTCGGCCCTCAGCACGTTGTTGCTCTACTATGTACCCCATTGCTTCGGCGCGAATTTCTCCTTTGCCGCCCTGGCCGGCATCCTCTATGGCGCAACCCTCGCTGGTTACGTGCCGCTCTCAGCTCTGATGCCGTCGCTTACCCCGGAAAACAAAGGAGCAGCGCTGTCGATGCTGAACCTGGGTGCGGGCGCCAGCGTCTGGGGCGGGCCGGCCCTCGTCGCTCTCTTGCTGCCACGCGTCGGCGTTGCCGGAGTGATGTGGCTCTTCGCCGCCCTCTATCTGGTTAGCGCCATCCTAACACTGTTTCTGACGCATCCGGCCGAAGATACCCAGCAGAAAGTGGCCCGTGTCCAACTGATTGCGGAGGAACCGTGAGCATCGTTGCTGGTATCGATTTTGGAACACTCAGTGTTCGCGTCTCTCTCCTCGATAGCGAGCGCGGCCTGCTCGGCTCGGGCATCGCCACTTATCCGCTGCGACGCCGTGCCGAGGATCCCGATCACGCCTCGCAACATCATGCTGATCACATGAACGCTCTCATCGAGGCGATGAGGCAGGCGCTCATCGCGGCAAAAATCGAGGGCTATCGCGTCGAGGCGCTCGCCATTGCTACCACCGGCTCGACCATTGTTCCCGTGGGCGACAGACTCGAACCGCTCGGTGAGTATTATCTCTGGTGCGATCATCGTGCCTGGCGCGAGGCAGCAGAGATTACCGCGGCAGCCCAGGCAGCCGGACTGGAGGCACTCTGCTGGAGCGGAGGGAAGTATCTATCCGAATTCGGTTTCGCCAAGCTCCTGCACTGGCTGCGCAACAATCCGGAACTGCGGCCGCGCTTTGTCACGGCCCTGGAACATTGTGATATGGTAACGGCCCTCCTCTGCGGCATCGACGATCTCCGTCAGCTGCCGCGCAGCATTTGTGCTATGGGCCATAAATGGATGTGGAACGAAGCGCTGGGCGGCCTGCCGAGCGAGGACTTTCTCTCGGGCATTGATCCGCTCCTGGCCGGTATCCGCGATCGGTTAGGCGGGCGCTACGCTCGCTCCGATTGTCTCGCCGGAACGCTCTGCGCGGCCTGGGCAGCACGGCTTGGTCTGCGGCCAGGAATCCCCATCCCCATCGGCGCGCTTGATGCTCACTGGGACGCCATCGGCGCCGGCATCGGCCTCGGCGATGTCGTGAATGTGATCGGCACGTCCACCTGTATCATGGCCCTCAGCGAGCGCCCCAAACCGATCCCCGGCGTCTGCGGCGTTGTGGCCGGATCGATCCATCCTTCGCATACAGGCATCGAAGCAGGGCTATCAGCGGCCGGCGACCTCTTCGAGTCCATCGCCCGCCGTGCCGGCACGACGCTCGCCGAGCTTTTCGCAGCCATCGCTGCCTTTCGAAGCGGGCAGACCGGTCTCTTGCGCCTCACCTGGGACAATGGCGATCGGACCATTCTGGGAAACCCTCACCTGGGCGGCGTGACCCTCGGTTGGAACCTGACGCACACGACGGCTGACGAGCTGTTCGCTGCTGTTGAAGGCACGGCCTTCCACACGCGCCTCATTCTCGAACGCATGGCCGAATACGGCGTACCGATCCGACGCGTCATCAACACCGGCGGCATCCCCCGCAAAAGCGCTGTGCTCAACCGCATCTACGCCAATGTGCTGGGCGTCCCGGTCCTGGTCCCCAAAGGCGATACCACCAGCCTTGGCGCCGCCATCTTCGCTTTCCTCGCCGCCGGGACGTTCCGCACCGTCGAGGAGGCCCAACGGGCGCTCTGCCCCTCCTATACGATCATTGAGCCGGACGCTCCCGGTACGGCTGTCTGTACGGAGCTATTTCGCCTTTTCCGCTCGCTTTACTTCGCATTAGGCAGCGAAGAGGCAACTCCAGTTTCCTTGGCAGAAGTGTTACCGTCGCTGCGGCGGATCGCTGAGGCGGTGAGGCAGGACAAAGGGCGAATCGGTACGTGAGCAGCAGCGAAATGGCTGCTCGCTCGCGGCCACGATCTGGCCACGGTGTCCTCCTTTTCCGCGTTCCCACGCTCCGCGTGGGAACGCCAAGCTCTCCGGCTCGCCGAGGACTATATAAGGAGCTTACGGAAGCGCTCATACGGCGCTTGCCAGGCATCGGGTTTTTGCGGTGTGAACGTGCGGACCTCGAAAGAACGACGTACCACCTCGCGTGCATCGGCTAAAGAGCCGAGCACACCGGCGCCTAACGCCTGCACCAACACGTTACCGAGCGCCGTCGCCTCGACCGGGCCAGCCAGCACCGGGCGATTGCAAGCATCGGCCGTAAATTGATTCAAGAGCGTATTTTGACTGCCGCCGCCGACGATGTGGATGACCTCGGCCCGCTCTCCGGTCAGCGCCTCCAGTCGCTCCAGCACCCAACGATAACACAAAGCCAGGCTTTCCAAAGCGCAACGCACCGTCGCGCCGACGCTGGCCGGGATCGGTTGTTCCGTCTTGCGGCAGAAATCGGCCAATGCTGTCGGCATGTTCGCCGGCAAGAGGAAGGACGGATCGTCCGGGTTTACCAGGCTGGCGAAAGGGGTTGCTGTCTCGGCCTGGCGTATCAGCTCGTCGTAGGTGTAGATTGTACCGGCGCGCTCCCAGGCACGGCGGCATTCCTGCACCAGCCAGAGGCCCATGATGTTTTTCAAAAAGCGTATGGTACCGTCGGCGCCGCCTTCGTTGGTGAAATTGGCTTCCAGGGCCGCAGCACCGACCAGCGGCTGCTTCCGTTCGACACCCAGTAACGACCAGGTGCCAGAGCTAATATAGACCCACGAGGGAGTGCAAGCCGGCACGGCGACAATGGCCGACGCCGTATCATGAGACGCTGGCGCGATCACAGAGGCAGCGTTAATCCCCGTTTCCTGCACGATTGCCGGCCGTAGCGGCCCCAGAACAGTGCCCGGTTGAATGAGCGTGCCGAGGATTTGCGACGGCAAACCGAAAGCATCAATCAATGAATAAGCCCATTGACGACTATTCGGATCGATCATTTGGCTGGTGCTGGCATCGCTGTATTCGTTGACCTTGATGCCAGTAAACCAGTAGTGGAACAGATCCGGCATGAATAAAAGTGTTTCAGCCATGTCCAACAGCGGTGAGCGGTCGCGTTGGAGCGCCAATAGCTGAAACAGCGTATTGAAGCGCATGAACTGAATGCCCGTCTGGCGGAAAATCTCCGCGCGCGGCACGCGCGCGAACGCCTGTTCCATGGTCCCTTCGGTGTGCGGATCGCGGTAATGGCGTGGGTTGCCGAGCAGAACGCCGCCGCGCCCGAGCAGGGCGAAATCGACTCCCCAGGTATCGACGCCCACGCCATCGAGAGTACCGTGCTTGGCCGCGCACAAACGCAGGGTTTGCAGCATCTCACTATAGAGACGCAATACGTCCCAATGCAGTGTGTCCAGTGTACGCACCGCCCCATTGGGGAAGCGATGAACCACTTCCAGGCTCAGCCGCGAACCATCCAATCGGCCCAGGATGCCGCGACCGCTTTCAGCACCGAGATCGAAGGCGAGGAATTGTTTTGCAAATGCCATGATTGTGCTCCCTTGAATTCCTATAGCGCGATGTCTCACACCATGTTCCAACGGCGGCGCAGTAACCATTCGAGCGACAACGTCATCACAAATAATACAAAAAAGATCATCAAAAACGATGATCGCCCTGTAGTTCGCCAATTGGGGCGGAGGATCATCTTCGGTTTATGGTGTGACAGCTCTTCACTGTGCATGCGGCGTAGGAACGCGGGCAACTCCTCAATGCGATGGAAGTCGCCGCCGCCGGCAGCAGCGAGTTTTTTGAGGAAATCGTGATCGGCGGCGCGGCGCGTCATCTCCATATCCTCGTCGTAAACGAGAAAATGCGCCGAGGCCTCGCCTTCAATCACCTCACCACTACTCGGATCTTTGGCCTTGCCGTGGACAGTGAGGAGATATTCACCGGGTTGATCAGTCTTGATAAAGGTGCCACGTTCGTCGGTAGTTGTCCGTGCCGTTGGCACCGGCGTTTTGAGACCGTCGGGTCCAGTAACTTCGACGGTATAGCTGCCATCTTTAAGGTCCATGCCGCCGCGGCTCTTGACGCCGACGCTGAAACCGAGATCGCTGTGTAGCGGCAGACGCCGCGTGTCCGGCTTGATCCACACGCTGCCTTCAGTGTTTTCCTGTTTAGCCAGCCACAAAACCATCTGCCGCCAGAAGCGGCCATGCATCTGCTGCTTTTGCGGATTGACTACCCAGCGATAGGTCGTATCGCCGGCAAAAGCCAACACTCGACCGTCTCCGTAGTTCTGGGCGATCAGCACCGGCTCGCCCTGGTTGGATTCGGCCAACACCGTTTCGATGCCCTTGTTCGACTTGTGCAACCGCGAGATGCCCTCCAACTCCGGCAGCGTTTCCCAGGCTTTTTCCGGTTTGTCGCCGTCGCCCAGACGCAAGAGATAGCCAAAGCTGCGCAAACCGTTCTGCGTCGGCAGCATCTTGCGATTTTCTTCAATTTGCCCCTGTGAAGTCGCAAAATCAATCGGCAGCATCTTCTCGATAGGCGTGCCCTGCCAATCGCTGTTGCCGAAGCTGGCATAGCCGCCGAGCATGAGGAAGCCAGCCCCGCGCCAGACCAGATGCTCGATCGACTCCAGGGCTTGCGGACTGACGGCCCTCATCTGAGCGGCTGTCACGTCGCCGAGAATAATGACATCGTAGGGCTGCTTATCGAAATGGAAGAGGTCGCCGCTATTGGCGTCGATGATTTGTCCGCCGCGCAGCCAAACGGGTGTGACACGAATGCGCGGATCTTTCGTCAAGGCATCGCAGATGAATTGTGGCTCCATGGCGCGCTGCTTGTCTACTAACAGGACGCTGACGCCTTCCTTGGTCACAGTAATGTACGTTTCGATCTTGTTATTGAGAGGGAAAAGATCGCCCTGGGGCGCTTCATCTTTATGCTTGGGGTCATCGACCTGGACGCGCAGCTTGATCTCGCCGGGCTTGGCCGGGGCATTACATTCTAACCTGATTATATTTCCATTTGTCAATTTCAACACTTCATCACGGGCCAGCACTTCCTCATTGTCGAGGAACAGGCGAACACGAACGGTGCTGTTTTCAAAGCCGGGAGCATCGATGCCGAGTTTGACAGTCAGCTTGCCCTTGCTGGGCACCAGGGCCGGCTCGGTAGCGAGGGAAGAGATAGCAACATCATTCTGGCGCTCGGCCGTGGTGGGATTACCACAGGCGAAGGCGTGGATAGGGCAAGGCAGCGTGCGCCAGCGCGCGGCCTCGGACAAGGCCGGCGTGCGGGCGTTGCCATTATCGGCGCCATCGCTCAGAAGCAGCAGATAGCGCGGTGGCTGTTGGCCGTCACGCTGTTCGAAAAGAGTGCGGAGCGCTGCTCCGGTATCGGTGCGCTTGCCGTCGGCTACACCGGGTTCGTTCGGTTGGAATTCCACGACATCGTCGGCAAATTTGTAAAAGCGCACATCTACCTGTTGTTCCTCGCTTAACCGATCCAGTTCCGGAGCGCTCTCACGCAGCGTTCGCAGCAGTAGCTCCCAGCGCGATTGATGGCCGGACTCGTCCTGGATGGTCATACTGCTGGAGTGATCGCAGACGAAGAGCAGCAGCGAACGCAGCGGGTTGCGTTCCGGCGAAGCCAGCGACGGGCGAACAATCGCCAGGCCAACCAACACGAACGCCAAGAGACGCAAACCGAGGACAGTAAGAGTACGGCGGCGCATGGCGGCGGGACTGGCGAGATAGGTGGAGATGGTAACGCCGATAAGAGCAGCGGGCAGCACGATGAGCGCGGCCATCACCAGGCCGTGCAGACGGCCAGCCGGCGCACTAGGGGTGTTCCAGGTGTGGATCGCTACCCAGCCGAGCGCCATCGCCAGCAGTGCCCCGCCTACGCGCACCAGTTGACGTGCGTTGACGCCGTGCGGCTGCACTTGCCCGAGGATCGGCAGGACCAACGCCATCAGGCCGGCCAACGCAACGGCAGCAATGACATCGGCGGACGCCGATGCCATAAACGGCGGCACATACGACCAGGGCCAAATGGGATCGATAAGGAAAACCATAACAATTCTTCTTACCAGGCTGTAACAGCGCAAGCAAGGAAGCGATTCAGAACTGGCGGACCCAACCGTAGGGCACGCAGACAGCCTGCCTGAAAATGGACAAGCAGGCCGCTTGCCCCACGATGATTTGTCCGCCAGTCCTTACTCTTACCAGCGCTGGGGGCCAACAAGTCCGTTACTACCTGTTGCTTTACTCCAGGCGAGAAATGATTTTTCCAAGAAGCGCCAGGATAACTCGACGAGGAAGACGGTTAGCAAAAACGCCTCCCATGTCGTTACCCATGTCTCCCAGTGGTCTGACCACGCCACAGTCCTGAAGAGTACACCGAAAATGAGATCGCGGACCATCAGATGACTGCAGTGCCTCCTGAAGACTGGAACTAGAGGAGGTAGGCGCCTATCCACTGCTTGGCGTCCGATCGACGACTTCGTTTGGGATGGTCGGGTGGGCCGCCAGGAAGACACGGCAGTGCGCATTGCGGACGATATAACGAGCACGTTCATCGAGGCCGTTGGGCACTTCTTCGGAAAGAGGCAAGATAATCAGGTCATACTGATCCTTGCTTGCCTTGTCGACGATGGCTGGACCGTCCGACGCTGGCAGGGAAATCACCTGCAATTCACGGCCGAGCTGGCGGGCACGCTCTTCATCTTGATGGACAACGCTGCGGCCGTTGAGCGGCCCCTTCCCTTCTCCCCCCACGGAAGGAGAGGGAGAAGGCAGTACCGGCAAAATGCCCAGCGCCACCTGCGGATCGAGCATGGTCAAGACGGCCTGGAACAAATCGCTGTTGGCCGGGCTGCCGTCGTGCAAGAGCAGCACACGATCGACGCCCACGCCGGCCGCCCGCAATTCGGCCACCGAACGCGCTTTGCGTTCACTGATCTTGGGAATGCGATTGCCGCCGGCCAGGTCGAGATACATGTCGCGCTCGCGGCTGAGGATACGCACTGTCATCGGCGGCGGATTGCCGCCGTGCAGGCTGATCCAGTAAAAGGCAATCTGTTCGAGTTGCTCATCGGCGGTGTAGCGATTGGACGCGCCCATGATGACTTCATTGGCCTGAATGTCCCTGGCTGTAGCCAGCACGGCGTGCAGTGGATTGTTAGTCGGCACAATGAGCGGCTTGACTTGTTTGCCGGCTTTCTCGGCCAGTTCGACCACCGCCGTCATCAGCTGTTGGTCGTAGGTGTCCAGCTCGGCTTCGCCTTCCGGAGCCAGGTCGGCGCCTAAGGGCGCATGCTTGGCCGTCATCACCACAATGCTGGTGGTCTCAGGATCGGTTTCAGCCAATGCTTTTTCCAACATGAACAGGTTGTACGGGGAGCGGATGGCTACCAGCTTGCGATAAGGCTTGTTTAGTCCCAGGCTGGCCGGCGTCACGGCCTCGGCCCGCTTCTCATTGAATTGCTCCAAATGCTCGTGTTCCTTGCCGCGCCGTTTCCGCTCATGATAGCGTTCCGAGATCAAAAACATGGTGAAGAAGACAGCCGTGAAGATCAAACCACCGATGGTGGCTACCTCCTTGGTCAACAGATTGCACACCGCCGACGCCAAAAGAAGGACGAGGACGATCGTCAGTCCGATCGGCACTTCGTACTTGCCGACACGGAGATTCAGCGGCACCTTGGCCTCGCGTGGCCGCGGATCCGTGAAGCGCAACACCACCATCGAGAGCGCCTGGAAGACGAAGCTCCAGATGACGCCAAAGGCATACGCCTCGCCCAGCAGCAGTACGTCGCCGAAACTGGCCCAGATGGTGAACAACTGCAACAAGACTATCAGCCAGAGGATGCGGTAAGTCGTGCCGTAGCGCGGGTGCGGCTTGAGGAACCACTCCGGCATGACGCCGTCCTCGGCGACGCGGTTGAGCACGCCGTTGGAACCAATGATCGCTGTATTGACGGCCCCGGACAGGATAAGGGCCCCAACCACGACCACAAAGCCGTTGAGCAGCAGCTTCGCCCAAAGCGGACCGATGACGTTCATGGCCAGACCGCCGATCAGATTGTCGGAATATTCCTGCATACGCACATCGGCAGGAATCAGCAGCACGGCCAAGAAACTGATGCCGCCGGTCAGCACCAGGCTGTAAATGAAGACAATGAAGGCGGCTTTTTTGAAGTTCGCCAACTTCGGCGACTCTACTTCACGATACACCTGGGCTAATGTCTCCTCACCCGACATGGCCAGGACGGAGTGGCCGAAGGCGATGAAGAGGCCGAAAACGCCGACCCAGCTCAGCCAATCCGCCCACGGTTTGCCAGCCAGATCGCGCAGCTTCTGAGCGACGGAGGTGTGTTTCAGAAAGCCGGTTGGGTCTTCCCATTCTTTGGTGGTCGGATTCAAATGGGGGTTCAAGTCTGGCGTCAGGCTGATCGTATTGGATATGCCGTTTTTGTCTTTAGCAACACCGGACACAGCCAGCGTCACGCTGCACCAGGTCAGCATGACCACGGCCATGATGGTGGTGACAATCATGATTTTCAGGGCTTTTTCGCTGGACTCATGAATGCCGATGATGTTTTTGCGGAAGAAATAAACCGTGACCGCCGTGGCGAGAAGGACGGAACCGAAACGCTTGAACCAATCGCGTGTGTCTGGGTCGATCTCCACTTTAAACCAGCGTGCGATGACCTCGATGACGAGGCCGACGATGTATTGGCCGCCGGAGACGGCGCTGATTGGCCCGGTCAAGATATAGTCGAACATGAGCGAAGACACGGCCAGCTTGGCCATGAATTTGCCCAAGGCCTCGCGAACGACGCGATAGACGCCGCCGCGGACAAAGAGGGTGCAGCTCTCGATATACACGGAGCGCACGGCATAGCTGAAGCACATGACGGCCAGAATGAACCAGGGCGCCGCCGAGCCGATCGACTGTTCAACGATGCCGCCAATGTAGTAGGAGGTGCTGGCCAAATCGCACAGCACGACGGCAGCTGTCCGCCAGTAGCCGATGAACGAGAACATCACGCTACTGACGATGATGACCTGCGTGGGCCGTTTCAGACGGTGCGCCAAGGTAGCGGCGGCGTTGGGCGGTTGCTGCCGGTTGTTGCCAGGATCTCCGGACATGGCTTCGTATTATAAACGGCGGCGGCAAGTTGGCAAGTCAAGCCCGACGAACGGGGCATATTCACGCTTCGGTGATTGTGCCCAGGGCGTTGACGCCTCCGTTTGTCGAAAACGTCCATTTAGGAGGTCTCTTTTGTCATCTATATCCGATTTGTCCTTCGACGAGAGCGCAGCCATTGAGCGCTTGCTACGTTTCTTGGCCGTGGAAGGCATCACCGGACAGGAGCAAGCCATCGCCCGAACTGTGGCCGATGAGCTGAAAGCGCTCGGCGTGCCACGCCGCGCCATCCGTCACGATAGCGCTCACGAGCGCATCCCGTTGCCGACGCAAACCGGCAATCTACTGGTGGATCTGCCCGGCACACAGCCGGGGCCACGCTTGTTGTTCTCGGCTCATCTCGATACGGTGCCCCTGTGTGCTGGCGTGGTGCCGGAGCGGATCCAGGACCGTATCCTTTCGCGCGGCAACACCGCACTGGGGGGTGACGACCGCACTGGCGTCGCCTGCCTGGTGACGCTGGCGGCGACGTTGCTCCAAAACAAACTGCCGTATCCGCCCTTGACCCTGCTGTTCACCGTGCGCGAGGAGAGCGGATTGTTCGGTGCTCGCTATGTCAATCCCGCCGATCTGGGCGGTCCTGTCATGGGCTTCAACGTCGATGGCCGTTCACCAGCGGAATTGACCATTGGTGCCGTCGGCGCCGAACGCTGGGAAGTGGAGATCACCGGCTGCGCCGCTCACGCCGGAGTGCATCCAGAACAGGGCATCTCGGCAACGATGGTGGCGGCGCTGGCGCTGGCCGAGATCCATCGCCGCGGCTGGTTCGGTAGGATCCATCAAGAAGAAGGCGACGGCACATCGAACGTTGGCCGCTTCGCCGGCCGCGACGGCAAACACGCTGGCGACGCCACCAACGTCGTCACCGATTACGTCCACATCCATGGCGAATCCCGCAGCCACGACGCCCGTTTTGCCAGGGCGATTACTCGGGCCTACCGTGCCGCCTTTGCCAATGCTGCCGAACAGGTCCGTAATGACAAAGGCCGCAAGGCCAAGGTCAAGTTCACGGCCCGGCTCGATTACCACCCGTTCCATCTGAAGGAAAATGCGGCCGTGGTGCGGCATGCTCAGGCTGCCGCTATCCGTAGCGGATTGCAACCGTCGCTGCGCATTAGCAACGGCGGACTTGATGCCAACTGGCTGGTGCGCCACGGCATCCCCACTATCTCCTTCGGAGCAGGGCAAAACAACATTCACACCCGCGAGGAGTACGTGGATTTACCGAATTTTCTCGCGGGCTGCCGCCTGGCACTGGCATTGGCAACACATAGGGCCTAGAGCGCATTGCAAGTAGGTATAGCGGCTATATGTTTTTCTCCCTCCCCCACAAGGGGGAGGGAGAAAAACGCTACACCCGCTTGCAATACGCTCTAACTCCGCCCGCAGCGTGAGCAAGGGCTACCCTTCCCTTGTTCACACTGCAGGCGGGTGGGGTCATGCTAGAGGGGGGGGCAGGATTGGCAAATCTGTATGCGTGCTGTTTGTTTCCGGAGCGAGCGGACTGCGCAGCGGCAGACGGAGAATAAACAAACTGCCCTGTCCCGGCTGGCTGCGCACCAGAATATCGCCGCCGTGCTCGCGCAGGATCTTCCGGCTGACGGCCAGCCCCAGTCCTGTGCCGCGTGCTCCTTTGGTGCTGATGAAGGGACGAAAAATGTCGTTGA
>JAJPHU010000140.1 GCA_021325115.1 Planctomycetota bacterium
GGCCACGGCTGCGGCGGCGGCAGCGCATCCAAACCGTGGGCCAGCACCTGACGACGAAGCTGAAGATAATCGCTGCCGCTTCCTTCCTTCCCTTCCGAAACGGAGAAAGAGGGAGGCGGTGGGACCGGCGTCTCGTCGGTCGAAGGAACAGATGGCTCCGGCTGGGACAGCGGCGCTGTCGGGGACGGAATGTATATGGTGATGATGCGTTCGGCCGGCTGCGGGGCAGGACGAAACAGAAGCAGAGTCCCTAACACGGCAGCCAACATCATCGAGGCTGCCGTGATACCGGGCCAGACCCAGCTCCGCCGTGGCGCCGACAGTTGGCCGGCGCGGAATAGCAGCCGAGCGATGTTGAGTTCCCCTGATACAGGTTGCAAGCGTGCCAGGGCGGACTGAAACGCTACTAACTCGTTGTTGTAGGCCGGTTCGGACATGATACCCCCATTTTCTCGCGCAGGGCCGACAGCCCGGCTATGTAGGTGCGATAAGCGGTGGCCGCCGAATAGCCGACCACAGCGCCGATCTGTTCAAACGTTAGCCCCCCCCAGATACGGGCAACAATCACTTCACTCTGCGCCGGCGGCAGCGAACGTAGGGCGGCCGTGACAGCCACCGCATCCAGGCCGGCAAGGTCAGGGTCCACAAACCACACCGGCGTCTGTGCGGCGGCGATCGCTTCATGGTGGCGGCGGCGCCGCTCGGCCCGGCTGGCCGCCAAGGCAGCATTGCGCACCACGCGGTACAGCCACGGCAGCGGATTGTCCGGCGGCGTCTTCTGGACGACCAGCTTGAGGAACGCCTCCTGTACGACATCTTCGGGCGTGCCGCACCACTGCCGCGCATACAGCACCAAGGCCGCCGCGTGCTCCTTCGCCAAGCGCTCCAGAAGTTCCGGTTCCACGCCCGCCATATCTATCAGAATAAGATGCCGGCCGGGCCGAGCCATTTCATAAGGGGCACCCTTTCTTGGTTAGCTACCAGCCGTAAGCGAGCGCAAACCCTGCGCTTGCCTACGGCGAGCAGTTAAATGAAGGAATTGGATGTTGAAAGAGATTGGAAAAGAGTGGAGCTGACGGGGATCGAACCCGTAACCTTCAGAGTGCCACTCTGACGCGCTCCCAATTGCGCCACAGCCCCAACAATGAATACCCTAGCGAACAGGCCCCCGGTTGTCAATTGCGTCCGCACTTCTCTCCGCAAAATCGCCATAGACAGCCTCGTCTTTGGCAAGCAAAATGAGCAAACGGAGTTGATTCTCGCGCACGGATATAGGCTAGGATTGCCCTGGGAAACGAACAATCGCCTTGCGACGCGCATGAGGATGGCCGGTGAAGAAACACCTCATCGTGAATTTCCTGAAATATGCCGTGGCTCTGGGTTTGATGGCCTGGGTCATCGGGAACAACTGGGGCGATCCGCGCGGCACGGTAGGCAAGATCGTCGTCGGCGGCGAGCCAGAAAAGGGCAAAATCGCCGGCAAAGTCTTATCGTACATACCGGATGAATCGATCACCATCGGGCGCTTGTCCGAAGACACCGATCCAATCGGAGCTGCGACCGGAAGGGAGCAGCAGCCGGCACCGCTCCCTGACAATCACGGCTCGGATGTACAGGAATTCGCGCTCAAACCGAACGGCAAGACGGTCATCGTTGCGGCCAATGCCGAGACATTGAAGCCCGGCGTTAAGGTCACCCTTAGCGACATCTCGCGTGGGTTGGCCTATGTTTGGCAACGACATGTGTACGGTGGTGAGCCGATCCACGCTGGCTATTTCCTCCTCGCTTTCGCTGTGGCACTGCCGAGCACGCTGTTGACGTTCGTGCGCTGGTACATCCTTGTTCGTGCGGTGGAGTTGCCGTTTCGCTTGATCGATGCGTTTCGCCTGGGCTTTATCGGTTTGTTTTTCAACAATTTCATGCCGGGATCGGTAGGCGGCGATGTCATCAAGGCGGCGGTGCTGGCGCGCGAGCAGGATCGCCGGACCGTGGCTGTGGCCACTGTCCTCATGGATCGCGCCATTGCCTTGTGGGCACTGATCTGGTTTGTTGCCCTGCTGGGGGCCGGCTTCTGGATGAGCGGATTGCTCATCGGTCGAGGGGCGGAGCCGTGTCGTAAGATTGTCACCATTGCCTGGACAATCGTTGGCGTATCGGTGCTGGTATGGATAGCGCTGGGGCTGCTGCCCGATTGGCGCGCCCAGCGATTCGCCGGACGGTTGGAACATTTGCCGAAAGTCGGCGCCGCTGTCGCCGAACTGTGGCGAGCGATATGGATGTATCGCTGCCGGCCGCGCGCTGTCGGTCTGGTATTGCTACTATCATGGGTCGGCCATGTCGGCTTTGTCTTCTTCTTCTACAGCGCCGTGCTAACGCTATGGCAGCCAGACTCCGGCGAGCAGATCCCCTCGCTGGCCCAGCATTTCTTGATTGTACCGATCGGTCTGGTGATCCAGGCGGCGCCGTTTTTTCCCGGCGGGGCCGGCATCGGCGAATTGGGTTTTGGTTTGCTTTATCAATGGCTTGGCTGTTCGGAAGCCAGCGGCGTGCTCGGCTCGCTGGTGTATCGCGTCCTCACCTGGACACTCGGCCTGCTTGGCGGTTTGATGTACCTGCGTATGCGGGCCGCTTTGCAGTCCGTGCTGCGCTGCGAAGAAGTTCCCCAGCGAAAGGCCGGTGTCAGCCAGCTGGTGGGGACCGACCAGCTGTCCAGGGAGGGCCGACCAGCCGGCTGACACCGGCCGTTCGCCTTGCGGAGGGACGAGACATGCGCGTCGATTTCTACGGGTTGGTCCTGGAAACGCCTCGCGTTAGTGTGTACTTGTGGTCGCCGTGGCGGGCGGCGGCTCTGGAACATCGTCTCTTCGAGGCCATTCGCGCCCTGCCGCGTGTGCAGTTGGAACACGGGTCGGATGAAGTTATCCTGCATATTGACGATCCTAAAACATGCCGAGCAGCACTGCAAACGGTGGCGCGCGTGCTCAAGGGCTGGCAGGAAGAGGCTGACCCCGGCAGTGAACGGCGCTCGTGGCGCTGGCTGCTGGAAGGCGATACCGACGCTGACGGCTACGATCATACCGGCGAGCCGGTTAGCTTGTGGGCCTTTTTACGGCTGAGCTTGGAACGTGGCGGACCAGGCGAAGCGGAAAAGGGCGAAGAGATCGATCTGGAAGGGTTCGGCTTACAGATATGGGGATCAGAGGATAGAGGATAGAAATTATAGTAAAATCGCTATCCTCTATCCTTTATCTTCAAGACTACCTTTCGCTTTCGCCGCCCGTGGAGAGCACGCGCTGCAGGCCGCGGTCAAAGGAGGCCAGCGAATAGTAGAGCGAGACATAAGCCGCCTGGTCCCGGGGCGTCGCCGGGGCGAACCATAGACCATTCTCGCGCATGAACTGCACCAACTCGGCTACATTGTGGACCCGAGTTTTCCAGCTGCCATCAAGCAAACGTCCCACCTGGGCTGATTTCAAGGCCTCGATCGCTTTACCTACATCATTCAGGTAATGATTGGCCTGGATGTACTCGTCGGGCGTGAGCTGATCCACGTTGGCTGCCAACGTTTTCTTTAATTTGTCATAGTTGTGCCGCAAGTCACTGAGAGTAGAACTGTCCGGCTTGTTGCCACGCGTCGCACTATTGTAAGCCGAGCGTAGCAGGGAATTGATGTTCTCGCGTGATTCCTTAAATATCTCGCGCTGGAGCGGCAAGGGCCACTGTAGTTCGGCGTTGTTTTTGAGCAAGCCGGCGTTGCTGCGCGTGCCGCCGACCGCCGGGTTGATGTGGTCGAGCGTTTCTTCGCTGAGCGGGATATCGGGGCCTTTGGCTCCGAGTCCTTGCTGGGTGATGAGATGGCGGAGCAGGGCATTGAGGGCGATGGCATCCCAAATGTCTTGAAGCGGCGGTGTATTGCGGGCGCGGTTCAATTCACGCTCCAGGGCTTGCTGGCGGATCTTTTCCGGATCAGGCATGTGCTGGCGCTCCCACTCGGCCTCTTCGATAAAGGCCCGCCGTGTTTGGATGGATGAGCGGATGGCCTCTTGGCGCAGCAGCTTGGCCTGCTGGATGGTCGAATAGTATTCGGCGTTGGCGCGGGTAATATCGCCAGCGCCCATTAGATAACCCTGATACGGGTTCATCATCCATTGCGTGCCCCACATGCCGTAGCCATACATGCCATAGCCACCGCCGTAGGGGTTATACGGGGCATTGGTGAGCGTGCCGTAGCCCAGGCTGGGATTGGCATAGGAGGCAGCCAAAGTGCCATAGCCCAAGCCTGAACCGGTGCTGGGTGTCAGCGAGCCGTAGCCGAGTCGGCCCGTGGCCGGGGTAGCTTGCCCGGTCGCAGCCAACGGATTGACGTAGACATTTGGATTGGCGGCGGGGGCCGGCTGTTGGCCGACAACTGCCTGACGCCCCAACGCCAGCAGGGCCGCTACGCCGACAAGGCCCGCGCCCAAGCGTCGTACAGAGTCCCACATGGCGCTTCTCCCTGTAGGAGGACAACATCTCGTGTTTTCTTTGCCTGTGCCCAAATCGCAACTCCGCACTTATCGTACCTTTGTTTGCCGACGCTGGCAAGCATCTCGATGTCTTTTCGGTGGAGGAAATAGCAAATGCAGTGCCACGGCCCGTTGGGGCTGGGACTCACGATCTTCTCATCAATGCTCCTGTATAGTAAAAGACATTGTGCAGAGCCGCGACCGTGAGGGAGCGGTTCTAATAGATTGCTTCCTCACGATCGCGGCTTGGTTTGATTGCGGAGGAGTCTTATGGCGATTCGCTTTGACTGTCCGAGTTGCAAGGCCAATTATGAGGTCGCTGATGATTTGGCCGGCAAAATGATTATGTGCCGCGTCTGCAAAACACGCGGACAGGTGCGTAGCCTGACTGCCGCAGCATCCTCAACGGCGATGCTGGCAGCTGCGGGCGCATCGGCGACGGCAATGTCGCGACGGAACTTTTTGCCGCACCTCGGCCTCTTTTTGGCCTCTCTGGGCGCCATCGGCGTCGGCGCTCTGTTGGCACGTCAACCGTGGGCGCGTGGCCGAGAAGAAGAACGACGCCGCTTCCGCCGACCGCCCGGTGAAGACAAGAAAGACGGCAAAGAAGGCGCGGTCTAACGCCGGATCGGATAAATCCTGTCGCACCGGATATTCCACGTTTCTCCGCCACCGCTGCCACAATCCGCCGCTCGATCTTCCCCACGAACCCTCGATCGGTGGAATAGTTATAGGATGGATCGAGCAGAGCGAGGCACACCAAGCCTGCTGAGGGGCTTATTCCTCGCGGCCCCATCCTGCAACAGGAGGACATCTCTTATGGTACGGCGGCTCTCTCACCTGTTTGGCTCGGCGGCCCTGACAACAACGCTGTTCCTGACGCCGGCAGAGGCTCATGGCCCCGGCGGTTATCACGGCGGCTTTCACTATGGCGGTTACTATTATCCTCATCATGGCCCCGCTTTTTATGGCCCCTATCGCCCCGGCCTTTACGCTCCGTATGGGTTCTATCGGCCCTATTACGGCATCTACGGACCGGCACTGCTGGCGGGCGGCCTGGGCTTTGGGCTGGGGCTGGGGCTGGGCTATGGACTGGGCAGTTACGGCTTGTATCGTCCCTATTACGGCGGCACGACCATTGTGAACCCCACAACAGTTGTAGTGACACCTCCTGTCGGTGGAACGGTCGGTGGGGCCGGTGTCCCGCCGGTCGATGGGGTAGCTGACGGGGCCAGCGTCCCGCCGGTCCAATCAACCCCGCCACCGCCCGATAACGCCGCCCATTTGCAGCTGGTGGTGCCGCAGAATGCCGAGGTGTTGTTCAATGGTGATCCCACCACGCAGACCGGAACCATCCGTGAATTCGTCTCACCGCCCCTGACGCCCGGCAAGCTCTTCGACTATACCATTACCGTTCGCTACCCCGGCGCTGATGGCAATACCGTCACCGACCGCCGCGTCATTCATGTCCGCGCCAACGATTGGTTCCGCATCGATTTTACGCGCCCGGCCCCGCCAGAACCCGTGCCTGCGCCGTGAGTTGCAGCCAAAGAAACGATTCGGAAGGCAAACGGCCCGCGTCTGCTGGCTGGTCGAGCACCAGCGGGCGGACCCGGGCCGTTCGCCTTCCGGATCGTTGACGATTTTTTTCCGAATCGATATCCAAAAGCGAGACCAAACCAACGCTAGTGGGTTTAATCCCTTGCCCATACCATCGCTTGACCTGTGTTCCGAGAATGGTCCCGATACTGGGTCGGGCTACTCCTAGAGTTTTTTCTTGCAGGGGGTAAAGATTATGTTGCGGAAAGTCATTGCGACTTCCCTGGTTCTGGTTCTCTCGGTCGGAGTCGTCTTCGCCGATGAGATTCGGGCGGTCATCACCAAGGTGGAAGACAACAAGGTCTCCTTCTTCAAGTTGGAAGGAAAGGGGAAAGAGGCGAAGAAAACAGGCGACGAAATCACCCTTCCAGCTATCAAGGATGTCAAGGTAGTGCGGCAGAAGAAGAAAGGAGAAGAACCGGAGCCGATCGAAGGCGGTCTGTCTCACAAGATGTTCAGTAGAGGCAAGGAGATCCGCGCTCTGATCGTCACCGACGACGACAACAAGAAGATCAAGGAGATCCGCATCTTCGGCGGCGGCGGCAAGAAGAAACAGTAATTCCTCTTAACATCTCTCGAAATAGAGGCAACTCCTTCGAGCTAGCGGACAAAACCTCCTCCCCCACAAGGAGGGAGGGAAATGTCTGCTAGCCCTTGATGAACGGCCGGCGTCCGCCGACTGGTAAAAATCAGCCGGCAGACACCGGCCGTTCGCCTCCTTGAGGATCTCTCACAAACGTTTTCAAATCGAAACATCATTAACATCTTTGATAACGAAAGTTAACGAACGCTGTCGGCAAAACTGACAAAGCGGCGCATTTTGTTTGCCGGAACTATCTGTCCAAAAAGTGTTTACAGCATTCGTCTCCTTCGCTTGTTCTTGAGCTGGCATTACTTTTGCACTTTCTCACTCCCAAAATGGACAGCGGCATGTCAGCTCTAAACCCTTAAGGAGCTGTGCCGCCCTCTGGCTCTCTTTATCGAAAGGAGCATGCATGCGAACGACTTGGTTGACGAAATGGACCGCCACAGCGTTGCGGTTCGGCCAGCGAGCCTGCGGCTTGGCCCTGGTGCTGGCTGCTTGTGGTGGAGTAGCTTGGGCCAGGAATCCTTCAGCCGCTCCGGAAATTGATCCGGGTTCGATGCAGGCGGCCCTGATGTTACTGGGCGGCGGTGTTTTGCTGATAGCAGATCGCCTCCGCAGGCACGTGCGTTGAAGCCGGTAAGCTCGACCCGGCTTTTTAAGTAGTAGCCGAGTCGAGCTTGCTTTGTGCATTATCCGAATTCCGGACAGCAGCGGCTCCAATAGCATCTGAGCCGCGTCCGAGGAAACAGTAAGAAATGTAAGCTATCCACGCTGCCATGGTCGCGGCGCACATGGCATCGGAGACATTATCCGTTTACTCTTAACTGAAA
>JAJPHU010000290.1 GCA_021325115.1 Planctomycetota bacterium
GGGAAAAGAGCAGAGAAATCCAGGCGTTTTACCCCTCACCCGAACCCTCCCTCACAAGGGGGGAGGAGAACAAAAGGCCACCATCAACCGTGCGGAGTATAAACAGCGGATAAAGGAGAAAAGCGCACTTCAAATCGTCCATACGCCGCCGGCCCAGGTTAGGCCGCCGCCGAAGGCGATGAGTAGCACCCGATCGCCAGGGGCGGCGCGGCCGGTGCGCATCGCTTCATCCAGGGCAATCGGGATTGAGGCGGCGGAGGTGTTGCCGTAGCGGTCCAGGTTCACCATCAGCTTCTCGGTGGGAAAGTTCAGATCGGCGAAAGCGGCATCGATGATGCGCTGATTGACCTGATGGGGAATCACCAGGTCGATATCGGCCGGCGACAGATTGCACTCGGCCAAGCTCTCGCTGACCAACTCGATGATGGTCCGTACGGCGAACTTGAACACTTCCCGACCATTCATGCGAAGGAAGTCAAATTCGTCGGTCGGTCTCGGTTCTGCTGGAGAAGAAGCGGGAGGCCGCAGCCGGGCACCGTTGAGGCGAATGTAGTCGGCGCGGCTACCGTCAGCGTACAGGCGGAACCAGTGCTCGCCACGTCCCTGTCCATCGGCGGCGCCCACGACTACGGCGCCGGCGCCGTCGCCGAACAATACGCACGTTGTCCGATCGCTAAAATCGACAATTCGGCTGAGCGTCTCGGCGCCGACCACGAGAATGCGGCGGCATGAGCCGGTGCGGATGAACTGGGCGGCGATGGACAGGCCATACAAAAAGCCAGTGCAGGCGGCATTGATGTCGAAAGCGGGAATGGGACGGCAACCCAGGCCCGACTGGATGAGGCAGGCGGCAGCCGGCACCATCATGTCCGGTGTGACAGTGGCGCAGATAATCATGTCCAGGTCGGCGGGATCGAGCTGGGCCGCCTCCAGGGCGCGGCGGGCGGCAGCCAGGCCAAGACTGGCTGAGGTATCGCCGGCCGCAGCGATGCGGCGCTCGCCGATACCGGTGCGCGAGCGAATCCATTCGTCCGAGGTATCCAGACTGGCCGGGAAGTCGCCGTTGCGCAAAGATCGGGCGGGCAAGCTGCTGCCGGTGCCCAGCAGCATGACGCCGAAAGAGGTGCTCATGGATCACCTGGAGAATCAGTCCCTCACCATCCGCCGGGCACTCGATACCGCGGCGGTCCTATTTCTGTCTCCAATATACTAAGAATTGGCTGAGAAACAGGATACGGTCCTTGACAAAAAATTCGGCGAACGACGTCTTTGGCGTACCGCCACTGCCGGTTATGGAAGAGCGGTAAAACGTTCCGAATGGTTCAGCCATCATTCTCTGAGCTGGGGGGCGTACGCCCCCCAGCTCAGAGAATGATGGGATGCGAGCCTTACACCTTCGTCGGCACCTCGAATCCCTTGCGATATTCGCGGGTCAGCAGGGTGTTGGCCTCTTTGTCATCGACAAAAATCTCCTTGGCCGGCTCCACAGTCAGCTTGCGGCCGATGCGGCACTTGACTGTGCTGAGGTCGATCTTGTTGTCCTTGAGGTGCTGTTCCATGCGCTCGAAGGTTTCGCCAGCGTCCTTGTCCTTGGCGAAGGCTTGCGGCGTCTGGCCGAACGGCTGTTCGTCACCGAGGCGATAGCTGATGTTGCCCAGATGGCACAGGGCGCTGGAGAGATGGCCTTCGAGAATGTCGGCGTTGAGGTCCTCGACCTTGCGGCTGCGGACGGCCTTGATGAAGTTGCCATAATGGTCTTCGCTGCCGTTGAATTTCTTGATGACCTCGCCCTTGGGGGTGAAAGCGGTCGCTTCTTTGTAACTGGTGCAGACCATGTAACCGTCGGTGCCGTACCAGATATTGCCGATCCTGGCGCCGAGCAGTCCCTTGGTCAACAGTCCGCGCACCTCAAAAATCAACTCACAGTCGCCGTAATCGAAGACACAAATCTGCGTGTTGGCGGTCTGGCCATCATCGAGGTAGCCGTAGCGGCCGCCGACGCTGAAAACGCTTTTGGCCAACTCCTGCTTGTTCAGCCCCCAACGCGCCTTGTCCATCTCGTGAATGCCTTGGTTGCCCAGGTCGCCGTTACCGGTGTCCCAGATCCAGTGCCAATCGTAGTGTAGCCGTCTGCGCATCAGCGGTGCCTTGGGGGCGGGACCGCACCACAAATCGTAATCGCAGCTTGGAGGAATAGGTTGCGGGCCGGATACTTTCCCGATGCTGCCGCGCGGCTTGTAACACAGGCCGCGCGCCAGCTTGATCTTGCCGAGCTTGCCTTCATGCAAGAACTCCATCGCTTCCTTGAGGCCGCTGCTGCTGCGGCTTTGCGTACCGGCCTGGCAAATGCGGCCGGTTTTGCGGGCCACTTCCACGATGCGCCGCCCCTCGCTGACGTTGTGGCTGACCGGCTTCTCGACGTACACGTCCTTGCCGTTCTGCATGGCCCAGATGGCGGCCAAGGCGTGCCAGTGATTGGGGGTGGCAATGGTGACGATATCGATGTCCTTGTCTTCGACGACCTTGCGGATGTCTTGCTCGAACTTGGGCAGTTTGTTCTGCTGTTTTTCCGCGAGCTTCATGGCGCCGCCGATGACAGCGGAATCGGCGTCGCAGATGACGGTGACGAGGCAGTTGTGTTTGCCGGCCAATCCTTTGACGTGATCCTTGCCACGTCCGTTGACGCCGATGACGGCGACGCGCAGCTGATCGTTGACCTGGCCTTTTTTGGCCGCAGCTCGTTCGGCCGCCACGGACGGTGATCCTATTCCGGCGCCGGCCAAAGCGGCCAGGAGGGCGGAATCGTGCAAGAACTCACGCCGACTAATCGATCGCATAGAACCTTCTCCTCGTGGGGGTGTTTAGGGGTGGGTGGATACTTCTCACAATGTATCCGCTTGGGGGGGCATTGGTCAATCATCTACTTGAGGAAGCGCGCAAAAAAACAGAGGCCCCACCGCGTCGAACGCGACATGGGAGCCTCTGCCTCGGTGGAGGATGCCGTCCGCTGTAAGCGGACGCAACCGGCGGTTCCCGAGTGGCCGTCGGAGGAGGAGAGATGATTCGCTCCTCAGCTGCGGCACGTGGCCGATAGACCGGAATCGCTGTTTTTGACCTGCCCGGCCACGACCCACAGCAGATAGGCTACGCGCTGACACAGAAGGCGCCGACGTCGTTGTTGGCTCTGATAATGAGCGCGCCAGAAATAGTAGAGCAGTGCTACCGCCAGAGCGGCCATGTTTGTCATGATTGGTTGCATGGGGATTAGCCTGTTGAGGGGGAAGCCAAAGTTCCAGTTCGTTACCCAACTCTAGCTTACACAGGTGTGCCGGGCAAGGACTCCTCTGAGCCGCGCACCCAGCGCAGCTCAGACGTACTTTGGATTTGGATTACAATAGAGATCATGTTGGAGCATCGCGTCTTGCTGGTGCGTTCGTGCACAGCCTCCTCAATGCAGGTCATTGTCGATGGCGAGAGCGGCGTCGCCTTGGGCTACGCGCGCTGGGCGACAGAGCCGACCCCTTGGTGGCGGCGTTTGTTCGGCTGCGGTGTGCTGGCCGTACACGAGCAGGAAGACGAACCACTGCTGTTAACCATCCATCGTGCCTGGAGTTGGCTGCCGCGGCGCTGTGTCTGCGATGCCGAGGGCAAGCCCGTCGGCGTCTTGCTCGGCCGGCTCATCCACGACCGCCACGGATGCCTCGTCGCTACCCTGGAAAATGGTATCTTTCATGCCCCCGATCGGCGCCTTTTGGCAGAGCTAACCGCGACAGCGGAGGGGCTGCGTTTGACCTTCAGCGACGACATTGCCGGCGAGCCGTTCATCAAGATGCTGTTGCTAGCTGCTACGCTAATAACCTCTCGCCAACCCGCAGTGCAAGCAGGAGTGTGACTGGCCCTTGACTTGTGCTACGGGCTGGAGAAGACCTTACCTTTTCATGTTGCCCTCTCGCACAGCTTCACCCAGCAGACCGGCGAGTCCTTCACTGCCCAAGGCAAGGATTCGGCTGCCGACCTGGATCTCGAATAGATCATCAAGCGGTTCATGCGAGCGGAAGTGGACAATAGCACCTGGCGTCAAACCGAGCGCGTGCCAGCGGCGCAGACGTTCGGGGCTGTCATCCTGGACTTCGCGGATAATGGCGCGTTGGCCGGGGCGGAATGTGTGCAAAGGGCACAAATCGCGGCGGGCGATGGTTCCCTCACGGGTTGGAATAGGATGCCCGTGCGGGTCTTCCAGCGGCTCGCCCAGATGAGCAGCGATGGCCTGTTCCAGACGCGGCGAAATAGCGTGTTCCAGCGCCTCGGCCTCGGCATCGACCTCGCTCCAGTCTAGGCCAAGCACACGCGTCAACAGCAATTCTACCAGGCGATGACGGCGAATGACGCGTCGCGCCTCGCTGATGCCCTGTGGCGTCAGCTGCGCTCCGCAGCCGGGTTCATAATTGATCCAGCCGGCCTCAGCCAGACGCTTGAGCATGCCTGTCACCGACGGGGCGCGTACTTGCAAACGTTCAGCGATGGCCAACGGCGACACCATTCGCTCGGCGCCGTCGAGGCTGTGAATCGCCTTCAAGTAATCTTGCACAGCTCGGCTCGGCTGTTCTGTCATCACATCCATCCGCCTTTGATCGAAGGATCCCGAAGCAGCGTTGTCATTCTAGACGAAATCTAGCGAGCCGGAAGCGTAAGCGATGGGGATATGCCATCGCTTAGGGCGAGCGGACTTTTCCCTCCCCC
>JAJPHU010000249.1 GCA_021325115.1 Planctomycetota bacterium
CAATCGGGGCGAGAGGACTTGAACCTCCGACCTCATGGTCCCGAACCATGCGCTCTAGCCAAGCTGAGCTACGCCCCGTCCTGATTCCTGTTGGTATCCTAGTGAATGGAGTAGCTTTGTCAACATTAAGCAAGACAGGTGTGAAGCGGGGCAAGTTCGGCGTGATTTTAAGAGCTGGCGGACCAACCTCCTCTCTCCTTGTAGGGGGAAGACTGAGGTAGGAGGTGCAAGACAACGGAGCCCAGGAGTGGTGTCCCCCACCCCTTCCCCACAAGGGGGGAGGGAAAAGCCCGCTCGCCCTAAGGTTGGGGGCGGTTTGCCGCGTTTTCGAGAAGGAAACGACGCAGCTCAACGAGTCGATCGGTATTGATGAGATCGACCTTGGCAGCGAGCAACTCTTTCCACACTTCTGGCTTTTCCGGAGTGGCCCAGAAGCGCACTTTTCGGCCGTGCCGGTGCGCTTTGTTCACAAACTCTTTGAGCTTGCCGCGCTGGGCCGCCGGCATGGGGCTGTCGCCCTTCCAACGGAAAAGCAAGCCCCAATTGGCACTGATCCACGGCAGTAGATGTGCGGGCGCTTCTGAATCCAGATCGGAGGGCCGACCATCGATGCCAGCATAACGTATTTTCTGGAGTTTTATAGTATCCTGATCGCGGTTTCCGCTAATTACTACCGTCACTGCCCCCTCCTGAAATTTACCATCACGCGTGACCGATAGCATGTTCCTGTAACGCGCCAACTGCTTATCCACAGCGGCATAAGTCACCTTGGCCTCCGATTTGACATCGATCAGCAAATAGAAGGTCGGTCCATCCTGATAGACACGTCCGCCGTTGGCTCGCACACGCTCCTTCAAGGGAGCAAGGTAAAGCTTTTCCAGCGTCCGCTCCGGCCGCAGATCACTCGGCGTATGGCCGACCAACAGCTCTGCGCCAACCAGAAAAACATCCGCTTCCACGCTGCAAAAACCTTGTGCAAGCGCATCGTACAGCGGCCGTTTGTGTTCGTAATCATTGTGCGCGTGCGCCTGCGGCAGGGGAATGGCTTGCTTCTGCTCTTCGGCAGCAACAACCAGACCAATTGCACTCACCGCACATGCGAGCATCCAGGTACGTCGCAAAGGCATGATTTCACCTTCACTTGAGTTGATCTTTTGTCCTATCGCACGCCGGTTTTTCCTCAGCGAGGAGAAGGTAAGCCAAGAGCATTCTATCAGAACGCCATACTTCGCCTACGAAAAAGCTCATGAATTGCTCGTCAACGGCGAGCGCATGAAGCAGCCGGAGTTTCACCGCCGCTACCGCTACAAAGCTTACGATGAAGACAAAAATGGGAGCTGAAGGGCTGAGATGGGAGGTGTCAAGGCAATGGAGTCCAGGCGGGGCGCCCCCCACCCGAACCCTCCCCCACAAGAGGGAGAGAAAAGTCCGCTCGCCCTACCCTAAGCCACAGCGAGGCAGCTGTCGCTTATACTTCCAACTCGTTCCGAAAAATGCTTCTAATCGCAAAATTTTCTTTGTCTTGTTCCAGTCGAGGTTTATTCTATTCCCTATGCCTGCTCGCCGAAGCGGGGGGGTGTTCTTTGATGACCTCTACTTGTGGAGAATGGGATGAACTACCGCTCTGTCGCTGCAGCCGTGTTTCTGATTGGAATTGCTGGTTTTGCTCTTGCTTTGGCTCCTCGCCTTTCGGCTTTTTCTGCACGATTCCATGCTGAACGGGGCAAGGAAGGTTTACGTACCGATCCTCGAGGGGCTACACGCATGCTGCCGGGGTTGCAGCCGAATGGAGTGATTCGCCTGCCCAACCAGTGGTCGCTGCGGCCAGCCGGCAAGCAGCTGCCGCTCGGCGATTTTCCGGTTAACATGGCCCTGCATCCCAGCGGCCATTGGCTCGCTGTCCTCCATGCTGGCTACGGGACTCATGAAGTTGTCATCATCGCACTTCCAGGCAATGCCCAGAAGATCGTTTGCCGGGTAGAAGTCGATCAGGCGTTTTACGGTCTGTGCTTTACGCCGGATGGCAAAAGGTTGTTTGCCAGCGGCGGCGAACAAGAAGTCATCCATGCCTGGGATTTCGACGACGGCCTGCTCGCCCATCATCGGAGGCTTCGCATGACTGGCCAGCTCAAAAGATTTGTTCCCAGCGGCGTGGCGGTCGATGCGGAGGGCAAGTACTTGTTCGCCGCCGGGCTGTGGGGTCATGCTGTCAACATCGTGCCCCTAGACGTGCCCGATAAATTTCGCACCGTGAAGCTGGAGAAAGGGAGTTGGCCCTACACCTGTTTGCCGGAACCAGGCAGCAAGCGGCTGTTCGTCAGTTTATGGGGCAAATCCAGTGTGGCCGTGATCGACCTGGAAAGCGATCGCATCGCCGCCGTCTGGCCGACCGAAAGCCATCCGACCGAAATGGCCCTGACCCCCGACGGCAAGACGCTGTACGTCTCGTGCTCTAACTCAACGCGGGTTTGCGTTCTCGATGTGGCCAACAACGGCAAGGCGCTGCAAACGATCCACTGTGCCCTGTATCCCAAGGCGCCGTCGGGCAACACGCCAAACAGCCTGTGCTTGTCGCCAGATGGCCAACTTTTGTTCGTGGCCAATGCCGACAACAACAATGTCGCCGTCTTCCGGGTGGCTGCGCCAGCCCAGGGCGCGCCGCTCGGCTTCATCCCCACGGGCTGGTATCCGACTTCGGTGCGCTTCGATGCCCAGGCCAAGAAAATCTACGTCGCCAACGGCAAAGGACTGACTTCCCGAGCCAATCCTCAGGGGCCGAACCTTGCCAGCGGCCGCGGTTATCCCACCATCGAGCAGTACATCGGGCGGCTGTTTCAGGGCACGCTTTCTATCATCGATATGCCCTCGCCGCAGCGACTGGCCGAGTACAGCAAACAAGCCTATGCGTGCAGTCCCTTGCGTTCCGATTTCACACCGACCGGCGAGTGGCCGGAGGGCAATCCCATTCCGAGGAAGTTGGGCGGCACCAGCCCCATCAAGCACTGTATTTACATCGTCAAGGAGAACCGCACTTACGATCAGGTCTTCGGCGACATAAAAGAGGGTAATGGCGATCCCAATTTGTGTCTATTTGGCGAAGAAGTGACGCCCAATCATCACAAACTGGTCCGCCAGTTCGTACTGCTGGACAATTTCTACGTCGATGGCGAAGTGTCCGCCGATGGCCACCAGTGGAGCATGGGCGCCTACGCCACCGATTTCGTCGAGAAGATGTGGCCGTTGACCTATCGCACCAAACCGCCCGGCAGCTCGCTGCGGGAGCGGAGCATTTATCCCTCCGAAGGTAACTTCGATCCGATCGAGCGTCCGGCCGGCGGCTACCTGTGGGACCGTTGTGCCGAGGCCGGCGTTAGCTATCGCAGCTACGGCGAATGGGTTGAGCCGGGCAAGACCCCGAAAGATCCTGGCAAAGCGCGTGTCAAAGCACTGGAGGGCCATTTTGACCCGATGTACCGCGGCTGGGACCTCAATTATCCCGACGTCAAACGCGCCGAGCGCTTCATCGAGGAGCTGCACCGCTTTGAGCGCGACGGCGGCTTTCCCAGCCTGATCATCCTGCGCTTGCCGAACGATCACACTTCCGGCACCAAAGCCGGCGCACCGACGCCGCGCGCCCAGGTTGCCGATAATGACCTGGCACTGGGTCTGGTCGTTGAGGCCGTCAGCAAGAGCAAATTCTGGAAAGACACAGCTATCTTCGTCGTCGAGGATGACGCCCAGAACGGCCCCGATCACGTAGATGCCCATCGCTCCGTCGCCCTGGTCATCAGCCCTTACACCAAACGTGGATACGTAGACTCGACAATGTATTCAACGAGTAGTATGTTGCGGACGATGGAGTTGATCCTCGGCCTCAAGCCGATGAGCCAGTTCGACGCTGCGGCCCGGCCGATGTACCACTCGTTCCAGGCTAAGCCGGACCTGACCGCTTATGAACATGTCGTTCCAGAAGTAGACTTGCAAGAGAAAAACAAGGCAACTGCCTGGGGAGCACAAATGTCGGAGAAATTCAACCTGGCCAAGGAGGACGCCGCCGACGATCTGCTGCTTAACGAGGTCGTCTGGCGTTCGGTGAAAGGGGCCGATACACCGATGCCGCCGCCGGTGCGGGCCGCTTTCGTGATGCCGCGCGTCGCGCCGGAGGAAGATGACGACGATTAATTCGCCTTCTGAGTTTGCGTTTACTGGACGGAGATTTGCGGTGTAGGATGGGAAGCGGCGTTCCTGGCGCCTGCTGGGCGGCGGACGAGGCATCCATTGGCCGACGATCGACGAGGACGTTTCGCGTTGCCAATCTTCTGGCCGGCCAACCGTCTTCGGAAAGTCAAAACTCATTCAAGAAATGGCTTGCCACTCGAAGCAAACCACCGCGCGGCCGGAAACGCTTTGGTGCCTCATGAGACACGGCAAGCGTTCCAGAAAGATGAAACGGCGATGGACGGTCCCAATGAAGGGAGACAAATCGATGAATGCGATGCCGAAAGATTGCCTCACTGCAATCCTTGCCTTCCTTCTGCTGCCCCCTTTTGTCTTGAGTGCAGCGCCGGATCGTGCGGCCATCGACGAGCTTGTCAAACCGTTCTTGAAAGACAAGCCTTATCTGGCCTTGGTCGTCGGCATCACGCGGCCAGAAGGACATCAGGTCTTCGGTTACGGACAAGTCCCCCTCGAGGACAAGCAGCAAGTCCCCAACAAGGCGACAATTTTTGAAATCGGCTCGATCACCAAAATTTTCACCGGCACTCTGCTTGCCGATCAGGTTCTTTGCGGCACAGTGCGTCTCGATGATCCGGTGCAGCGATATTTGCCCGACACCTTGGCCGTTCCCCGCCGCGATGATCGCTCCATCTCGCTGCTGCACCTGGCCACCCACACATCTTCCTTGCCAAGGGTGCCGTCTTCTCTCGGTCTCGTCGCCCTGTTGAGCAAAGACCCGGCCAATGCCTACGGCGCATACGACGAAGCCCGCTTGCGGCAGACGTTGGCGGACCTGAAACTGCCTCGACCAATTGGTAGCCGTTTCGAGTATTCCAACCTGGGCGTGGGCCTCCTCGGTCATGCGCTGGCTCATGCCGCCAAAGCCAAAAGCTATGAGGATTTGTTGATAAAGCGCCTGGCCGATCCACTCGGATTGGCCGACACACGTTTGCGGCTCTCCGAAGAGCAGAACAAGCGTTTCGCTCCCGCTCACAACCAAGACGGCAAGCGAACCTCGCCGTGGACGTTCGCCTGTCTGGAAGCGTGCGGCGGTTTGCGCTCGACAGCCCATGATCTTTTGCTCTTCGCGGATGCCGCAATAGGACGGAAAAAAACACCACTGACCGATGCCTTCCGCATGGCACAACAACCGTGGCGCGAAACCTGCCGCAAAGGCGAGTCGATCGGCTTATGCTGGTTCCGGCAAGAACAAGCGATCAGCAAGAGCGATATGCTCTGGCACAATGGCGCAACAGGAGGTTACCGGAGCTTTCTGGCGCTGGCGCCGGAGAAGAGTGTCGGCGTCATCCTTCTGAGCAACTCACCTCACTCATTGGATGCGCTCGGGATAGCAGTCCTCAAGAAAGCCGTTGAGAACACTCCCGAAGCCGCCCGTCCATGACGATAACACTGTGGCTGCTGTTGCAGAAATGGGCAGACGGATGTTTTATTTCACGCCCCGTTAGGGTCGTTCTTCATCCCAAACAATGGTGCGACAACGGCTGCATTGCGTCACGGTATAGCAGATCGGTGAGCCGGAGCATTTCCACAACAGAACGAAACGTCGTTCGGGCAGCGCGCTGCCGCAGCCACACATCTCCTCCTCGACTTTGGACCCACCGAAAGCAAAGCGCAAGTGCCAGATGCGACGAAGCAAGCTCTGTCCCTTGGCTGTCTTGTCCTTCGGTATGGCTTGGCGCCGCCAGCGCACGTCTTCCGGTGCGCGCATACCGACGCATCTGCTGACCATGACGACTTCGTAGGACGGTGCATCACAGGTAATCTTGATCGGCTTGCGGCGTCGGATGGAACTGAAGGGACTGAACATGGCGTTGCTCTCCTGTTCTGTGCGATTGGTGGTCGTTGAATTTCTACCTCAGCGAACCTCAACTGCTCCGGTCGCCGCTGTGGTTGCTAATGGCGTGCCAATCTCGAAGTGTTTTTCCTCCAGAGCGAGAAAGAACCAGCCTTGACATGCAACCATTTGGTTGCACAATAGGGTCGTGGACGCAGATATGGATAAGGTGTTCAAGGCGCTCGCCGATCCTGGCCGCCGTTTGTTGCTCGACCGTTTGTACGCCACCAACGGGCAAACGCTGGGGCAGCTTTGCGAAGGTATGGACATGACTCGGCAGGCGGTCGCCAAGCACCTTGCGGTACTGGAAGAGGCGAACCTCGTGGTCGTCCTTTGGCATGGCCGCGAGAAGCTGCACTATCTCAACCCGGTGCCCATCCATGAAATCGCCGAACGCTGGATCGGCAAATTCGAGCGAGGCCGGCTGCGCGTCCTCGCGGAACTCAAGAAACGCTTGCAAGGAGAGACCGATGGCTGAATCGCGGTTTGTTTACGTGACCTACATTCGCACCACGCCGGAGAAATTGTGGCGGGCGCTGCTCGACCCCGAATTCACCCGCCGCTATTGGTGCGAAACCCATCAGGAGAGTGAGTGGAAGCCCGGCGCTTCCTGGCGGATCATGGCTCCTGACGGGACAGTTTGCGACAGCGGCGAGATTATCGAAATCGAGCCGCACCGCAGGCTGGTCCTGACGTGGCGCAACGAATTTCGCCCCGAACTGCGACCCGAGGGCTATTCGCGTCTGACCTATGAACTCGAACCACAAGGCAATGCGGTCAAGCTCACTCTCATTCACGAGATCGATAAACCCGACTCGAAACTCATCCAGGCGGTGTCGGGCGGCTGGCCCGCTATCCTTGCCAGCCTCAAGAGCCTCCTCGAAACCGGCGAATCGCTGGAAGCAACCCGTCGCTGGCCCGCAGGCGGGTGTAAAAAATAGCGACTAATTCCTCGGTTAGCCCGCCGCGCCAGCGACGGGCGGGGTATCCGCCGCTGGTGCTGGGGCTTGTTAAAGGACAATCACACGTCCAATTCTTCCGCTACCGCGCGCGCCGCTTTGTCCATGATGAAGCGATAGCGCTGCGACGGATCTTTGCCGAGCAGATCAACAAAGGTTTTGTCTGTCTCCAGGTTCGAGTCGATTTGTACTTGCAACAAGGTGCGGTTACGTGGATCGAGGGTCGTCTCGGCGAGGACTTTCGGGTCCATCTCGCCCAATCCTTTGAAGCGAGACACTTCTGGCTTGGCGTTGGCCCGCAGGCCAGCGAGGATCTCTTCCTTGTGAGCATCATCGCGCGCCCAATAAGTCTCCTTGCCAACATCGATACGATACAAAGGCGGCTGGGCCAAATAGACACGGCCTTTGCGGATCAACTCGGTCATGTGGCGGAAAAAGAACGCCAGCATCAGCGTGGTGATGTGATGACCGTCGGCGTCGGCATCCATGAGGAGGATGATCTTGCCGTAGCGCAGGCCGTTGATATCGAATTTCTCGCCGGCGCCGGTACCGATCGCCGATACCAGATCGTGTAACTCCGCATTGGCCAGCACTTTGTTCAGAGCCAGCCCCTCAGAATTCAGGACTTTGCCGCGCAGCGGCAGCACCGCCTGCGTCTTGTTGTTACGTCCCTGCTTGGCACTGCCGCCGGCTGAATCGCCTTCGACAATAAACAGCTCCGATTCGTCGAGGCTGGTTGATTTGCAATCAGCGAGTTTGCCGGGCAGATTGAGGCGCCGCTGGGTCGCCGATTTACGCTTGACCTCACTGGCCGCTTCGCGCGACGCCAGCCGGGCCTTGGCAGCCAGGACGATGCGGCCGACGATCTGGTCTGCCGCCGTCATGTTGGCATTAAGCCACGATTCCAGGGCCGGACGGACCCAGCCATCGACGGCCGCCGTCATCTCTGGATTGTTCAATTTCTCCTTGGTTTGTCCCTGAAACATCGGCTCACGCACGAACACCGATAGGATGGCGACGATCCCCTCACGGATGTCTTCGGCGGTGATGGTTAAGCCTTTGACTTTGACCTCGTGTGTCTCCATGTAGTTGCGGATGGCCTTGGCAATACCGCTTTTCAGGCCGGCTTCGTGGGTGCCGCCCGCCGACGTGCGGATGCCGTTGACGTAGGAACGGATGGTCTCATCGGTGGATTCAGTCCACTGCAACGCCACTTCCATCTTTTCGCCGTTGTTGCGCACCAGCGTGAACGGTGCTTCTGTCACCGCCGGTTTTTGCCCCTCGGCAACGAGACGCTGCAAAAACTCTGGAATGCCGCCAGCATGGGTCAGGTCATAGGTTTCCTTGGCAATCTCATCCTTGAAGGTGATCTTCAAGCCGCTGTGGATATAAGACATGCTTTCGAGGTGTTCGCGTATCCATTTAGAGTCAAATTGCGTCGTCTTGAAGATGTCGGGGTCCGGCTCAAAGTAAATGGTCGTGCCGTGGCCGCGGAAGGGGCCGAGCTTTTCCAACGTGCTGGCCGGTTTGCCGCGGCGAAACGTCTGCTGCCACTCAAAACCATCCCGGCGGATGGTGGCAACCAATTTGCGCGACAGGGCGTTGACCACTGACGAACCGACACCATGCAACCCGCCCGAGTGGAAGTATACCTCGCCGTCACCGAATTTGGCTCCAGAGTGCAGCGTCGTCAGGATCAATTCCAGGGCTGGCCGCTTGTATCTGGGGTGCAGATCGACGGGGATACCACGGCCATTGTCGCTGACCGTGACAGCATCGCCGTTTTTGTGCAGCGTCACCGTGATGGCATCGGCGAAGCCGTTCAGATATTCATCGACAGCATTATCGACGATCTCCCAAACGAGATGATGCAATCCCTTGGCATCGACGCCGCCGATGTACATCGACGGCCGTTTGCGTACGGGTTCCAGACCTTCGAGAACACCTATGTCTTTGGCTGTGTAAGTAGCGGTACTCATCGACAAATCCTGCGAAGAAAAGTCCTCTATTTTCCTGAACGAGAAGGAGCATCGCCCAACAATCACGATTGCTTACGGCAAAGCTCTTCCGCGTTCTCCTTTTGCCCTAATTCGCGTTCTAGATCGGCAATGGCTGCTTCCCAATCGGCGAGATTGCGAAGCGCACCCCCTGATCAATGCCGAGGTTTTCCAGAAGCATGCCCAACACAAGCAAACGCTGTTTTTCCCTGACAAAGATGCCGCCCACGAACTCAATCTCCTCGAGCGCTTGATACATCCGGCGCTGCGATTCCTCCCTGGTCCAGAGCCGCCCTTCGCGGCGAATGTCCCATTTTATCCGGAGTCATGAGATACCTCCTGCACGATCTCGCCGCCATCGTGGGGCTTTGCACAAAACGCCATTTTGGCAGGCTAAAGGGGCTTTGAACGACCGCCCGGAACGTTTTTGTGCAAAGTCTCATGGCAACTCAAGAGATCATGGCAGATTCAGCAACAGCCTCCGTTTGGTCTCCACATCGCTCCACGTTGCCGCTGACCCTGCCCTAGATGGCGCACGATGTCCCCAGCGTGGATTGTCGCCCATTTGTGCAGCGGATCGCTCCAATCTTTTGCCCAAGAATGATTGATCAGAGCCAGCCAGTCACGCTCCTCTTCTCCCCCCATCACGGGCTGCAACACAACCTTGATCGGTCCAGGTGGCATCTCTGGCGGCAACTCGACAACAAGCCGATGCTGTTCGTCAATGTGTCCAATCAGTTCAATAACGCTTATGGCTGTTCCTCCTCACTCAAACAGCGATTTCTGTTCGCCATTCGTCTCGACCTTGCCATTCCGCTCTTCGGCCTTGCCTTCGACTTTGTCCCAATCGACCAGCTCAATCGGCGGCGGCACAATGCGGACGAACGAGGTGCGCTTGACCGCCTCGAAGCCCTTGCCGCCACGGCTGGCGGTGTCGCGGCTGCCGTAAAACTCCATCTGTTTGCCGCCGCTCGTTTCCACGACCAAGGCGTCGTTCTGATTGCGCACCAACGCGCCACCCAGGCAGGTGTCGCCTTTCTCCAGCTTGATGCCGATGACGCCCTTGCCGATGCCGGAGAGAATGTTGATCTCTTCGATGGGAAAGTGCAAGATATGTCCGTTTACGGAAGCCAAAAACAGACTGCGATGCTCCGGTTTCAGCACCGTTGCCATTACCACCTTGTCGCCCTCAGCCAGCCGGACATAACGGCGGCCAACTTTTGTGGAGGCGGTGCGGAACGGGGCTAATGGCGTGCGCAACACCTGCCCCTGAGCTGTTACCACGAGGAGATAAGGACCCGCCGGCTCCCCGTTAGCGGGCGGTTGATCTTGTGGCGTGAAGCGTTCGTCTGTCGTCGCGGCACCGACAATGCGCACCTGATCAGCCAGACGGAAGAACTTGACGATCGGCTCGCCGTAGCCGGACGAGGCGGGGACATCGCTGATGCGCATGGTGTACGACGTGCCGTCATCGGCGAAGAAGATAATGTGATCGAGCGTACTGCCAGGGACGACGGCCAGCACTTCATCGCCCTCCCGGACGCGTGTGCCCTCCACGGAGGCCAGGCGGCCGACACGCTTGATCCAGCCATCACGTGTCAGCACCACGTTAGTATTCTCGCGGACGATGTAGGCTTCCGGATCGAACTCCGGCATATCCTCTGCGGATCCCATGCGCGTGCGCCGCCGGTCTTTGCTGCCGTACTTCTCACCCAACTCATTCAGCTCGTCCTTGATGACATTCCACAGCTTTTTCTCCGAGCGTAAGATGCCTTCGATCTTCTCGGCCTGGGCTGTCTTTTCTTTCAGTTCATCGAGGATTTTCTTGATCTCCAATTGGGCGATTTTGTAGAGCTGCACTTCCAGGATGGCGGCAGCTTGCTCTTCGTCGAGCTTGAACGTTTTCATCAGGCGCTCGGCGGCGTCGGCCTTGCCATCGCTGTCGCGGATGATCTTGATGGCTTTGTCCAGGGCGTTGAAGATAATGCGGAAGCCCTCGAGAATATGGATGCGACGGCGCAGTTGCTCCAACTCGTACTCGAAGCGGCGGCGCACCGTCGCCAGCCGGAAATCGAGGAAATGACGTAAGATCGCTTTTAGTCCTAGCCGTTCCGGCCGCGTTCGCTCGCCTCTCGGGGCACTAACGCCGTCCCGCTCATTCTCTTCGTCGGCCACCGGCACCAGGCACGTCAAATTGTAGGCGAAATTTTCCTGCAATTGCGTGTGCTTGTACAAATAGGCCATAATCAGATTCGGATCACTTCCGGATTTCATCTCCAGGGTGATGCGCAAGCCCTCTTTTTCGTTGGATTCGTTAACGAGATTGAGCAGCTGCGGCAGCTTGCGTGAGGCGATGATGGCGCCGATGTCCGATTCCAGTTTGCTCTGATCGACCCCATAAGGGATCGACGTAATAACAATTTGTTGACGGCGGCCGACTTCTTCGACCTTCCACTCGCCTTGCACTTTAATGGTGCCGGTCCCCTCTTCGTAAATCTTGCGTAGCGTGGCACGGTCGGTGACAACTTTGCCGCCGAGCGGAAAGTCTGGTCCCTTGATCTTGTCGAGCAGCTGGGCCGTTGTCGCTTCCGGGTTGTCGATGAGGTAGACGCAGCCTTTGAGGACTTCGCCAAGATTGTGCGGCGGAATGTTGGTGGCCAAGCCAACGGCGATGCCGGAAGCGCCATTGACCAACAAGTTGGGAAACTGGGCCGGCAGCACTACCGGCTCCTCCGTGGTGTTGTCGAAATTGGGCCGCATCGGCACGGTGCGCTGACGTAACTCCGCCAAAAGATGATCGGACACGGCGGCGAGCTTCGCTTCGGTGTAGCGGTAGGCCGCCGGCGGATCGCCTTCCACAGAGCCGAAGTTGCCTTGCCCATGCACCAACGGCAAACGCATGACCCAATTTTGGGCCAGACGCACCAGGGCCTCGTAACAGGCAATGTCGCCGTGCGGATGGTAATTACCCGTAACAGCGCCGGTGATCTTGACGCACTTGGCCGGCCGGCCGTCAAAGGTCAACCGCAAGTCGTGATACATGGTGTACAAAATGCGCCGCTGTACCGGCTTCAACCCATCTCGTACGTCCGGCAAGGCACGCGACATGATAACCGACATTGCGTAGTTGAGGTAACGCTCCTCCGTCTCTACGCGCAACGAAACCGGTTCAATGGTTTCTGCCATGAAACGCCCTCACGATCCAAACAAACGATCCATTCTTCCAGGATTGTAGCAACGTTGGCCTTCAAAACATAGGCCAGTTGGTGTTCTGATGTACACTAAAAAAGAGAACGCGGAGGACGTAGATGCGGCGGATGTACACGGATCCGATTCCGATTTAGATCCGCGCACATCCACCGTATCCCGCGTCCTCCGCGTTCTATTTTTGGCGAATATCATTTCCGCGGCGGATATGCCTTGGCGATGTCGACGAGCATCTTGTCGAAATCGTCGGGAACCTCCTCGAAGCTGCTGATGCGGCACAGTTGCATCACCTGCCGTCCTTGCCGGCTGTCCTTGGCCGATAACATGCCTTCGCGGAAGCGATCGAGCAAAGCTTGGCTGAGCTTGCCCGGATAATAGGCGATCACGGCACAAGGGAACGCTTCCGATTGCAACAAGACCTTCACTTTGGCGAAATATTCCGGATATTGGCTGCGATACGATTCCAGGTCGCCGTCGTCGATGACCGCTGCTGCTGTCGTGCCGGCGATGATATCATCGATGGCATCGGCAGCATCGCGCGGAATGGCGAGGCGGGAGAAGAACTTGGCCGGGCTGCTGCCTGGGGGAACGCAGCGGCGCTCCAGGAACAAACGGCAATGTTCGCGGCTCATGTACGGTAAGGCGATGACCTGTCCCTTGAGATCGGCCACACTTTTCGCCGATCCCTCCGCCGCAACAACGAGATGGGCGCGGAGATAAGGCCCTCCTCCTCCCCTCTCCATTCTGGAAGGAGCAAGAGGGGGCACAGCGATGAGCAGGGGCTTCAGTTCCGGGACCGTCTGGCGCGCCCAGGCGAACTCAAAACCGTGGAAGATGCCCAGTTGGCAATCGCCTGATTTCAGGCGTTGCGCCAGATCGTTCGCATCGCCGCCTGCCACCAGTTGGCCCTGTACCCCGGTCTGTGCTTCCATCAGCGACTTGAACGGCCGCATGATGACTTGCATCAGCGGTTCGGAGGTATCACGGAACAAACTGCGAATCAGGCCGATACGGATGAGCGAACCGTTCTCCCCTGCAACAGATGATAAGGTGAAAAAATGAAAAAGTGAAAAAGTGAGAAATAGACCGAGGAATAGCGTAATCCAGAAGTACGATCTTGTTCGCTTCATAGAATTTTTCCTCATCATGTATCATGTCACCTTGTCACCCGCTGAGATTCACTGCGCTCGAATCGGCGGGGTCACCGGCGGGCAGGCGGGGACCGCATCGAAATCCACGGCGAAGCCGCCGCCCGTTGCGTGTTCGAGGGCGGCCAAGGCCAACAGGGCTTGATAGTGGGCGTCCTTCCATTCCAGCAATAAGCGTGTCGTCACCACACTGGCGTGCAAAAGATCGTCCATATTCGGATAGGACGGCGTCGGCTGGCGCTGCTTTTCCATGTCGATGGGGAACTTGATCTCGTTGCGCAATTTGTTGGAGAGTTGCCAATGTTCCTGATAAGCTTTCTCCAATTTGTCGGCCTCAGCCGATTTTTCCTGCCAGCGCAAATAGGCGTCTTCCACAGTCAAGGTGATCAGTTGCCGTGTCTTGACATCGACGGCCTGGGCGCGTTGCAGATAATCGCGCGCCTGCGTCTGCCGATCGCCGCGCGAACCGACGAGGATGGTCGGCATCTCCGGAGCAAGGGCGCCGGGCCGATAGCTCCGGCCATCGTAGATGCCGAACGGCACCGGGCGCGAGTGGATGTCGGAGCCAGCGGCAAAGGTACGGGCCAGCGAACGACAAGTCAAGCCTTGGGCCGCGACCTCCAGACAGACCACTTCGGCGGCATTGGCGGTTTGTACGATCTCGCCGCGCCGTGCCAGCGCCCGAGCGATCAGCTCTTCCTTGTTCAGTTCCACTTTGGGACAGGGCAGCACCCGCGGCAGCGGCGGCAACGGATAAGCGCAGCCGACACCCATTGCCTCGCGCAGGGCAGCCAGGGCGCGTTGTTCTCCCTGTTGGGCTTCTTCCCGCCGACCTTCCAACGTTGCCAAATAGGAGGTAACGACGTTGCGATGTTCCTTCAAAACCACCGTGGGATGGGATGGGGCTTTCTTCCCCGGTTCGGCTCTAAGGGCGTCGTCAACCAGCTTTTGCAAATCATTTAAGTTGCCGCGAATCTCCTCGGCGAGATCTATCTGCTGATTGGCATAGACCGCACTCAGATAGCTGAAGGTGACGCCGTAGAGCGTCTCGGCTTCGGCCTGGGCGAGTCCGCCGCGCGCGATGACAATGCCAAGGGCGGCCTGCTTGCGGCGAACGGGCAACTCGCGGGACAGACTGGCCAGACCCCGCAGATGTTCCAAAGCATTGGCCCGATCGATTGCTGCTGCCAGGCTGGCCTGAGCCGCTGCAATCGCTGGCTGATTGGCCAGAGCAATCTCCCGGCACATCCGCAGCGTCAACGGCGCGACAGTCTTTTCCTCGGAAGACACATCCGCAGGTGTCTCGGCATGGCCTAAACCGAACGAGCCGGAAGCGTAAGCGATGGCGAAAGCAATAATGAAGCGATAACGATGCATGGGGCCGTCCTCGAAAGTTGCATTCTTCCTCGATCGCCTCAACACGGACACGTTAGTATAGGATCGACCGTCAAGGGCGCAATCTCGAAAGAGACCGCTTCCGTTGCTGCGATCGTGCAGGGCGTATGTGCGATCGCTCGGATTGTGCCGCTTTCGCATGGTGGCACGCGGGGAAGGCTTCCGTAAGTAAGGGAGATTGGTTAAAACAGACGGTCCGACAAACCATTAGGCAACACCTGGATCTTTGACGGGACCCATTGGGAAAGAGTATCCGGTCCGGCGCCTCCCGCTCGCCGCTATGCGGCTTTCGCCTATGACCCCGACCTGAGGAGATATCTCCTGCACGACGGCGCAGAAGATGATCAGAGCCATCGAACCTTCGGCGATGCTTGGTTGTTCCGAAATAATGCCTGGGAGCTGCTGGGAGATAATTTCGCTACGGATCCCGCGCGGCGAGCACGGCTTGGCATATCACCGAGGAATCAAGCGGATGGTCATGCTCGAAGGAGTTGCCGGTAAGCGGGGCATCCTCGTACGTGAGGCGACAGGTTGGCGAACCATGCAAGCCGACCCGCTTCACCCCCGGCACCAGTGTTCGCCGCTGGTATGGAATGAGGCGTTGGGCGGGCTTCTTTGGCACGGCGGCGAGTTCTACCACGGGAGACCGCCATTCGATAGGACATTGTTGCTACGAATGCCCTCTCACTAAACCAAAACAGTGTGATTCGGCGAACGGTCGGTCTGAGCCATCTGGGAAGCCCGATCAG
>JAJPHU010000156.1 GCA_021325115.1 Planctomycetota bacterium
ACCATGACGTTGACTTCCTCATCGTAGACATCCGCGATCTTGTAAAGCATGGTATCCAGGTCGCCGGTCTCTTCGCCGACATCGACCATGTTGACCACCATGTCATCGACCAGCCGGCTCTCCTTGAGCGGCTGCGAGATGGTGTCGCCCTCGCGGATCGATTCGTAGACGCGCTGATACATGCGTTCAAAGACGGCGTTGGTACAGGTTTCGCGGACGATGCTGAGCGCTTCGAGGATGGGCACGCCGGAACTGACCAGCGTGCCCAAAGTACGCGAGGTGCGGGCCACGATGGTCTTTTCGATCAATTTGCCGATCAATGGTATCCACAAATAGATGCGGTCCAGGGCATAGGCGCCGGTTTTATTAAGGCGAATGAGTTTAATCATCAGCCACCAACAGAGCGGGAAGAGCGGCAGCGTGTACCAATAGTGGCCGAACCAGCGTGAGGTGGCCATCAGCGCTTCCGTCATTTCCGGCAGCTTCATATTGAAGTCTTTAAAGATTTTCTCGAACTTCGGAATGATGTACAACATGATGAAGGTCAAGATGCCCACGGCGGTGAGGATGACCACCACGGGATAGACCATAGCGCCGACGATTTTGCGTTTGAGGCTTTGGGCCTTTTCCTTGAAGTCGGCGAGGCGTTTGAGGATGACTTCCAGAGCGCCGCCGGCCTCGCCGGCCTTGACCATATTGACGTAGAGACGGTCAAAGCATTTGGGATGCTTGGCGAACGCCTCGGACAGGGTGCTGCCAGACTCGACATCATCGACCACATCCATAAGGGCATTTTTGAGTACGCCCGGCTTCATCTGGCCTTCGAGGATGCGGAGACTGCGCAGCACAGGTAGGCCGGCGTCCTGGAGCGTCGAGAACTGCCGGGTGAAGGTGCAGAGTTGCTTGGCGCGCACGCCACCGATGGTGAAAGACTTGCCCTTCTTTTTTTTGGCTTTTTTGCCCTTGGGTTTCTTGGCGGTGCCGGCAACTTCAGTGATCTTGGTCACGAAGTAGCCCATCTGACGGATTTTCTGCTGGGCTTCTTCTTCGGACATGGCCTCGACGGAGTCTTTGACTTCTCCGCCGCTGGTGTCCATCGCCTCGTACTTATAGGTCGGCATGGCAGTCTCCAAAAACCTTTTGACGATCCACAAGTATAAGCTAACGGAAGAACCGTCGCTTATGCTTTCGGATCGTCCTGTTTCAATCGCTATCCAGGACGGTTTCGCGGACAACTTCCTCAATGGTAGTGACGCCGTTATAGATGGCGCGCAGGCCGGACTCGCGCAGGCTAACCATGCCGTGCCGGATACACGCCGCCCGCAGCTCATCAGTCGAGGCGCCGTTGGAGATCATGTCGCGGAGGTCGTCGTTCATGACAACCAACTCGTAGATTCCGGTACGTCCTTTGTGGCCGGTGTTGTTGCAGCGGTCGCAGCCGCGGCCGTAGTAGAACTTCTTGCCTCGGACGTCCTCCGGGCGCAGGCCCAGCTCCATGAGCATTTCCGCCGACGGCTCAAACTCGGTGCGGCAATCTTCGCAGATCTTGCGCACCAGACGCTGGGCCAAGATGCCCTCGACCGTAGCCGTGATGAGGTACGGCTCCAAGCCCATATCGCGCAGACGGGTAACGGCGCTGGGTGCGTCGTTGGTGTGCAACGTGCTGAAGACGATGTGGCCGGTCAGCGAGGCTTGCACAGCGATTTGTGCCGTCTCCAGGTCGCGGATCTCACCGACCAGGATCTTGTCCGGATCGTGACGCAAGATGCTGCGAAGGGCACTGGCGAAGGTCAGGCCAATGTCGTGGTTGATCTGACACTGAATGATGCCGTCGATGTCGTATTCGACAGGATCTTCGGTAGTGATGATTTTGTCAGTGATGACATTCAGCTCGTTGAGGGCGGAGTAAAGTGTGGTGGTCTTGCCGGCGCCGGTGGGTCCGGTGACCAGGATGATGCCGTTGGGCTTGGCGATGAGTTGGCGGAACTGAGCCAGCAGCTCCGGCGGCATGCCGATCTTATTGAGGTCCAGCGACACCACGGAGCGATCCAACACGCGGATGACCACGCTTTCGCCGAACATGGTCGGCAAAACACTGACGCGCATGTCGACAGGGTTGCCGCCGACGTTCAGCTCGATGCGTCCATCCTGGGGCAGCCGGCGCTCAGCGATGTCGAGGTTGGACATGACCTTGATACGGCTGGAGATGGCGGAAGCCAGGTGGCGCGGCGGCGGCACCATTTCATAAAGCACGCCGTCGCAGCGGTAACGCATCTTGTACTCGTCCTCGAACGGCTCAAAATGGATGTCGCTGGCATGGTCCTTGATGGCCAGCAAGAACACCATGTTGATGAGCTTGCGGACAGGCGCTTCGTTGGCCATTTCCAGCATATCTTCCAGGTCGATGCTGGTCTCAGCCTTACGCTTGCCTAGCTCCGGATTGTTTTCGATCTCCTGAATGATGTCGATGATGCTCTCTTCCTTGCCGCCGTAAATTTTGCCCAAGGCTTCGGTGATGGCCTGCGGCATGGTCAGGTACGCCTGCACTTCGGAGACGTTGAGCAGGTTGCGCAGGTCATCTACGGCGGCGAGATTGTTGGGATCGCCAATGGCGATGGTCAGCACTTTGTCTTTGAAAGAAAGAGGAACGACCTTGTAGACGTTGGCCATCGTTTCCGGGACCAGCTGCAGCGCTTCGGGCTGCGGCTTGACCTCTTGCAGATTGACGATCTTGAGTCCATGTTGCTCGCCCAGGGCTTGTAGGAGCTGATCCTCGTTAATCAGGCCACGCGACACGGCGACTTGACCGACCGGTTGGGCGGTGTTTTTGGCTTCTTCGAGGACTTCCCAGAGTTGATCTTCATCGATGAAACCCAGATCGACGAGAACTTGCCCGATGCGGCGTCTACCCCCGGAGGAACTTTTGCCGGCCCCCTTGTCCCTTTTGGCCGGGGTGAGCTTGGGCGTAGGCTTGGCAGCGGCTTTGCCATCGCCTTCTTTGGCAGCCGGGGCGATCGGCTTGGCGATCGGCTTGGCGTTCGGCTTGATGCTCGGCTTGCCAGTCGACACCTGCGGCTTGCCGGAAGCAGTCTGCGGCTTGGCCGTAGGTAGCTTGGCCGACGTGGCTGGCTTGTTGGCCGGCGCGCCAGGGGGAACGGGTTTCTTCGGAGGGATTGGGTCTGCCATGTAAGACGCTCCTGAGCAAGAAGTTGGTGCGCGGGACGTGTTAACAGCCCCGGTCGCCGGGAGCGTTAACACGCCCCGCGCACCAGATTGTCAAACTCCATCAACGACGACGAATGCCGGTGTTGCGGCGACGATAGTTGTCGCCCTCATCATCGTCCTCATCTTCGTCGTACTCGTCCTCCTCCTCGTCGTATTCTTCTTCCTCTTCGACATCCTCGCCGCGTTCGGCCAAGGCAATCTTGGCAGCCAGGTCGGCCGGTTTGGAGGCACGCATCAACACTTCTTCTTTGTCGCACAAGCCGTTTTTCCACAGCTTGAACAAGCTCTCATCGAGCAGGAACATGCCGTATTTTCGGCCAGTTTGGATACTGGAATCGATGCGATAAGTCTTGTTTTCACGGATGAGGTTCTGAATGGCCGGCGTCACCACCATCATCTCGAAAGCCGCTACCAGTCCTTCCGGCTTGCGCGGCAGAATCGTTTGCGACAGCACGCCGATCAGTGCCGTGGAAAGCTGGGTACGAATCTGGTCTTGTTGTTCCTTGGGGAAAACGTCGATGATGCGGTTGATGGTGCTGGAAGCGCCGCTGGTGTGCAGCGTGCCAAAGACGACGTGGCCGGTTTCCGCTGCTTCGATGGCGGCATGGATCGTGGCCAGGTCGCGCATTTCGCCGACGAGAATGATATCGGGATCCATACGCAGTGCTCGGCGAATGCCTTCCTTGAAATCGGGGACATCGACACCGATCTCGCGCTGATTGACCGTGCATTTTTTGTGCTGATGGTAATACTCGATCGGGTCTTCCAGCGTAATCATGTGTTTATCGTAGTTCTCGTTGAGGAAATTCATCATGCTGGCCAGGCTGGTGGTCTTGCCGGAGCCGGTCGGGCCGGTGACCAGGAGCAAGCCGCGCGGCCGAGTGATGAGCCGCTTGATGGCCTCGGGCATGCCGATCTCCTCAAACGATAAGAACTTGTTCGGGATGCGCCGCAACACCATGCCGATGCAGCCGCGCTGCTTGAAGACAGCGACGCGGAAGCGCACACCATCGGTAAACTCGATGGCGAAGTCTGATCCGCCTTTCTCTTGCAGCTCCTGCTGGCAGCGATCGGGCGTGATGGCCTTCATCAAGGCCGTGGTGTCATCGTTATCCAGCGATTTGGTGTCCAGACGACGCATACGGCCATGATGCCGGATAACCGGCGGTTGGCCCACGGTGATATGCAGATCGCTGGCCTTGAGCTGGATGACCGTGGTCAACAGTTTATCAATCAGCGGAGTGCCGGTGGCAGCCACTTTTTCTCCTTGCGTAATCAGCGACGTTCCCAGCAGAGTTTGGGAACAAGACCTTCGGTTACCTCACGCCCGCGCGACTAAAGTATAGAATCCCCGGTCGCCCCCGGTGCGAGCGCAAAACGAAAGCCCCCATCTCAATCCGGATGGGACCTTCCCAACCTCAGGCACTGGGCGAAGACATTGAGGAACGATGCTCGAGAAACGAGCCAGACAGATTGGTCTCCTCAATGGGCATTATCACAGCCCCAGGGGAAAGGATCAATCAGGTAGAGTGAAAAAATCTTTTCGCTGTCTTTGTCTCTCTCCACCCTTTCCTGTCCTCACGTGTTCCCAAACGGAGTTTGGAAGCGCCATCCGCGAAAACGTTATTTCGCGTCTCCTCACCCGTGGGCGCGAGCAGAGGCGGAACCGCGTTTTGCGAAGACGCCTCCCCAACCGAGTTGGGTAACCAGGCCAACCCGCTGCGCCTTCGAGGCATTCCTTGCTGACGCGGCGGCTAGGGAGAACTGTTACAACAGGGCTGTCTCATGATGGCAGGTGGACAGCACTTCTTCCAGGGTAGTTCTTCCCGCAAGTGCTTTATTGACACCATCTTCCAGCAAGGTACGCATCCCATGCAAACGGGCCTGGCGGCGGATGGCTTGCGTCGGCTCGCGCTTGAAGGTCATCTCGCGGATGAGCGAATTCATACGCATCATTTCAAAGATGCCAATACGCCCCCGATAACCCGTATGGTTGCAATGACTGCACCCACGTCCGCGCATGAATGTGGCATTCTTGAGCTGCTCCGGCGTCAAGCCAGCTGCCTTGATTTCGACGTTGGATGGTTGATCAGGAGCCTTACATTTGGGGCAGACAACCCGCACCAATCGTTGGGCCATAATGGCAATGACGGAAGATGCGACAAGGAACGGTTGTACGCCAATATCGACCAAACGTGTAATAGCGCTGGGCGCATCGTTCGTATGTAGTGTACTGAAAACCAAGTGTCCGGTCAAAGAAGCTTGTACAGCGATTTCCGCCGTTTCACGGTCACGGATTTCACCCACAAGGATGATGTTGGGAGCTTGCCGCAACATGGCACGGATGATGCGCGCAAAATCGAGACCGATATGGTGCTTGACCTCCACCTGATTGACGCCGGGGAGGTAATACTCTACCGGATCTTCCGCGGTGATGATTTTGCGATCCGGCCGATTCAACTCATTCAAGGCAGCGTACAAGGTGGTGGTCTTACCCGAGCCGGTCGGGCCAGTCACGAGAAAGATGCCGTTGGGTCGCTTGATGATATTCTGAAAGCGCCGGAAATCGTCTTCGGCAAAACCGAGATCTTTAATGCTCACCTGTATACTGCCGCGGTCGAGAATACGCATGACGCAGCTCTGCCCCATGTTTGTCGGCAACAAACTGACGCGAAGGTCGTAATGTTTGTTGCCGATGGTCATCTTGATGCGCCCATCCTGTGGCCGCCGCTTCTCGGCGATGTCGATGTTACCCATAATCTTCAGGCGTGACAGCATCGGCGCCAGCAGACGACGCGGCGGACTGTCGCGCTCGACCAACACACCGTCGATGCGATAACGAATGCGAACTCGATCGGCGAACGGTTCGATGTGAATATCACTGGCGCGCAGGCTGACAGCTTCCTGGATGATAAGATTGCAGAGCTTGACCACCGGGGCATCGCTTTCCTCAAAGGAGGTGCCGGAGGTAGTCGCCTCCGTTTCCGTGAAATCGATGGCCGTATCGGTAAACTCGGCAAGCATGGAGTCTACCGATTCGGTTTCCGTCTGACCGTAATGGCGGTTGATGGCCTCGATGATCTGCTCACGCGGTGCCAGAACCGGCTGTATATCTTTGTTCAGAATAAACTGGAGTTTCTGTACCGTATCGAAATCGCTCGGATCGCTCATGATGATCTTGAGCGCTCCGTTGTCCTGAGCGAGAGGAAGGACGACATTTTCGCGCGCCACCGATTCGGGCACCAGCTCGACGACAGCAGCGGGAATGGTCACTTCGGTCAGGTCGATGAATTGCAGCCCGTGGAACTCGGCAACGGCCGTCATGATCTGTTCCATGGTGGCGTATTCGAGCTTGATGAGAGCATCCTGCATTTTCAGGCCGGCAGACTGCTGGAGGGCCTTGGCTTCCTCAAGCTGATCGGGACTGAGAATGCCTCGGCGAACCAGGATATCGGTGAAATCGCCACGTGTCTTAGCCATGTATCCGCGCTCCAGGTTGGAAGACTTAGGGGGACGGGAGCCGTTTTCTCCCTTTTTTCCCCCCACGATGCTACAGAAAATAGACCGGCGAGACTTGTCCGGCACATACGCAAAGCGTTTGAACAGATATTGTCTATTTAAGATACGGG
>JAJPHU010000334.1 GCA_021325115.1 Planctomycetota bacterium
AACGCCAGCACCAAAGTACCGGGTTCGGGAGATCCGGCGATGTGACCGCCGCCCGGCGGTGGAGGCGGTGGGGGCGGCGGAGGCGGTGAGGACGGTGGCGGTGGAGGAGGAGGCGGAGGAGGCGGAAGCGGAGGCGGTGGAGGAGGAGGCAATGACGGCGCATCGGCGATCACCGGCATCGTTCCTGCTGGAATTATCAGGGTGAGCAGCAACGCGGCTGTATTATCCACCTGCTGCGCCGGCAAGGGACGCCCTTGCTGACGCGGCAGACGAGTAGGGAAATCTTGCGATGCATAAATGACCTGCGCGGTAGGGCCGTATACGCAAGGAGTCGCCCAAGCGAGCGCTGCCCGATCCGCTGGCCAGATGTTCAACAGACCAGCATAAGCAGACGCGGGTAAGCTGGTCAAGATGCATCCCATCGCCAGGAGAGGAAGAAAGCGACGACTGGGCAAGGTCAAGAACGCATTCATCCACCAAATTCCTTTCTCAATTCCGTTCTGGGCTAAGACTCCTTACCATGAGAGCAAGGCAGCCGTGAAGGCCAATTTGTCCGACGGGCGAACGGATCGGCGTTAGCTGGCTATAAGAACCCCGCCCATCAGCCGGCTGACGCTAGCCATTTGCCTCAATTCGGAAAACGCGTCCTATCCGAAAAAAACACTTCTTTTTGTTGTAGCGATTGGTCGAAAAAATCTGTCAGGGAGGGTAGCGCGTGCTTTAGCCGTAGCATCCCTTCCGGGGGGAGTATGGGGAACATGAAGAAGGGGCGGTGGATCGGCAGTCTACTCCTTGCTGGGTTTGCCTGCATTGCCGAGTTGCGCGGCGAGGATATGCAGTGGCAAGCCATCAGCGAGGCGCCGCACACAGAAACCGTTGCCGCCTTGGCAGTTCCTGTGGCGCTCTCCGAACGTCCGACCGGCAGGGGGCCGGTCCCATCGAGCGTTCCGGGAGAGTTGTTGCCGGTTCATTTCGAGACACCTGTTCCTGACATCAGGAAGACCGGCGTCCCGCCGGTTGCCAATGGGGCTGGCGTCCCGCCGGTTGCACCGCATCGCCCGCCAGAGATCATTGCCGTCAGCACGCCCGTGACATCCTCAGCCACGCTCCCGGCCGAGCAGCAAAACGAACCTGGCGATGCCCTTTTCGCCATCGATCGGCCGTTTCCTATCGGCGAGGCGAAGTATGCTTCGAGCAGCGGTATCGTGCGGACTTCAGCTAGCGTCGCGGTTCCCTCCATTCCCCCAGGTCCCGAAGTGCCCATGGTTCCGGGGTGGGACGCGCCGGTGGATGCTAGCTGGGGAAGAGGACAAGCCTTGCCTACGGGACCGTTGCCGGAAGATCCCGCCGATACACCGGCCTTTCCCTCGTTCCAGCCGCTGCGTCCGCGGTTATACGCTTCTGCGGAGTATCTGCTCTGGTGGGTTCAAGGACAATCGGTTCCGGTACTGGCCACCACCAGCGCCCCCAGTGATTTCGGAGTTTTAGGAGCGCCAACTACGCAAGTTCTCTTCGGCGGCAATTCGATCAACGGCAACAGTCCATTTTCCGGCGGACGCTTCACTCTCGGTTATTGGCTAGGTTGCGAGCAGAAAAAAGCACTGGAAATCACCGGCTTCTTCTTGGGTACGCGCTCGGCCGGCTTCTCGACAAACAGCTCCCAGAACCCGGTCATCGGCCGGCCGTTCGAGGAGGCCAACAACGGCGAAGAAACGGCACAGCTCACTTCGCTGCCAGGTGTCTCGGTCGGTACGCTGACCATCAAAGCTCCCACATCGCTATGGGGACTGGCGGGCAATCTGCGCTGTCTGGTATGCTGCGGTTGCAATTATCGCTTCACCCTCTTGGCCGGTTTCCGCAACATCAATTTGGACGAATCATTGACCATCACCGAGAACGTTCTGGGATTGCCGACCGCTCCTGCACCGTTCACCAATCAGATGATTACGGTGACCGACCGCTTCGCCACGCAGAATCATTTTTATGGCGGCAATCTCGGCGCCGATGCCCGGTGGTATTGGGGCCGTTGGAGCATCGATGTCCGCGGTCAGGTGGCCCTGGGCGACACCGTACAGATCCTGGACATCAATGGCAGTCAACACTTCGTTCCCGGCGTGACGATGGCCAACGGCGCAGTCGTACAGAACTTCACGGGCGGCCTGTTGGCCCTGCCCAGCAACATCGGCCATTTCCATCATAATGCCTTCAGCGTGGTGCCGGAAATCGGCGTCAATCTCGGCTACCAGATCCTGCCTAATCTACGCGGCTTCATCGGCTACAACTTCCTGTATTGGAGCAACGTCATTCGTCCGGGTACTTCCATCGATCGTGTTCTCGATGTGACACAGATCCCGAACTTCCCGCTGCATCCCGAACCGGCGCCCGTGCCCGGCCGGCATCCAGCTCCTGTCTTCCATGAAGTCGGCTTCTGGGCGCAAGGTCTCACCTTCGGGTTGGAATTCGTGTATTGATTACACACAGACCTTCTTGCCGCGCGGCGCAACGAGGTAGTTTCTGAGGTTCTCAGTCTTGCACGTGCTGTTCGGTCCATTCAATCCTGGATGTCTTCTTTCCTGCATCATAATACCATAGCAAGAGAGCACCGGCGACTCGCTCGGCGTCGAATTCGCAGAATCGCTATATCATCCGATTCTTCACAACCTGGAACGGATCCGGTAAACTTATGATCTTCGACATTACTCCTCCTGTTTCGCCTCGTTTGCAGGTGTGGCCTGGCGATACGCCGCTGTCACGGGAACTGCTGCGCGATATGCACCGCGGCGATCAGATTACGCTGTCCACTCTATACGCTACCGTCCACCTGGGCGCCCACGCTGACGCGCCGAGTCACTATGGCGTCGATGCCCCCACCATTGACGAATGTAGTCTCGATCCTTACCTCGGCCCCTGCCAATTGTTGCGTGTAAACGTCCCGCGGCGTACCCGTATCACACCGGACATGCTGTCGGTCGCCCTTGAGGCGCCGCGGCTGCTACTGGCGACTGGCACTTATCCCGATCCTGAACGTTTCCATCCCGATTTTGCCGCTCTGGCCCCGGAGTTGGTGGAATACCTGCATCGCCAAGGGGTGAAACTTGTCGGCATTGATACGCCCAGCGTCGATCTCTTCGATTGCCAAGATTTGCCCAGCCATCACCAATGTCTCAAATACGGCCTGGCCATCCTGGAAGGATTGCTGCTCAAGGACGTGCCCGAAGGAGTGTACGAATTGATCGCCCTGCCGTTGAAACTGGTCGATTTCGATGCCAGCCCTGTCCGGGCTATCCTGCGGACCCTGGCAAGCAACTCGTAATTTGGCATTGCTTCTGCATTACTTGTCGATTAGCGACGCTTCGCAAATCGCTTCCAGGGAGGCAGGACGATGGCCGCGAAAAAAGAGAGATGGGTCCACAAGGTCCAGACTGTGTCCACTTTTCCGCCCGCAGGGCTATTCACCCGCGATGCCGAAACTATCGCCAAGGTCATGGCCCGCAAGAAAGTCAGCCCCAAAGGACCAGGTTCTGGATTGCGCATGATCCAGTTCTTCATCAACCGCGCCGGCAAAAACCTGTCGCCGGAGCGGAAAAAAGAACTGGAAAAAGCCAAACAGATTCTCCAAGAAAAGCTGCGGAAACAGCGGAAATAATCGTTCCAGGAGGCGCTGATGAATCCCTCACCCAGCCGCGCCGCCGAGCGCGCTTTCGACTTTCTGAAAATTAACCAGCGTCCCGGCAAGCCGCGCAGTCGGGG
>JAJPHU010000047.1 GCA_021325115.1 Planctomycetota bacterium
CCTGCGGAGATACTGGAAGGATGGCTGCCTCTCCTGCCGCTGGGTTGGAATGGGCCAACTTATTGGGGAGCTTTGGTGCGCTTGACCCTCGCTTGGCAAATGGGTGAGACCGAGTGGCTGCTCAGCAAACCCGGACTGCCCGCGCGCGGTTTCCAGTTCGTCACCGCGGAGACCTGGAGCAACAATTGGCTCGCCTACACCCGCTATGACGGCATCATTGTCACCGCCGAGGAATGGAACGCACTGCCGGCAGGGACGCAAACTGCTTTGTGGCAATATGTCGAGACCGGCGGTGTCTTGCTCGTGCTGGGACCGATCGACCTGCGGGGCCTGTCCGCCGTGCTGGAGACGAACAAAGAGGGAGGATGGCTGAAAGTACGGGCCGGTTTCGGTACCTGCTACGTTAGCCCAGACGATAAGTATGACACCTGGGATGCCGAGCGTTTCGCCCGGCTCATGAACGATTGGAGAAACACCGGCTCCTGGTCGGCAAGTCGGCGCAGCACCTCCGATGCCAATCAGGAGTTTCCCATCATCGACGATCTTGGCATCCCTGTTCGGGGGCTGTTCGCGCTGATGTTTCTGTTCGTTCTGGGCATTGGGCCGGTCAATATCTTTGTGTTATCGCGGCTGAAACGCCGCATCTGGTTGTTGTGGACAACACCGGTCCTGTCGCTGTGTACGTGCCTGGCCGTGTTCGGCTACATGTTGATCTCCGAAGGTTGGTCAGGCCGATTGCGCAGCGAGACGTTGACCTTGCTCGATGAAACGACACATCGGGCCACGACGGTCGGTTGGACCAGTGTTTATTCGCCCCTGACATTGGGCGACGGTCTGCATTTTTGTTTCGAGACGGAGGTAATTCCGCAGCGGTTCTTTGAGGGCAGCAACCGAGACGCGCGTTTGTGTATCATCGATTGGAGCCAGGACCAGCATTTGGCTTCCGGCTGGGTCGAGGCGCGGATACCGGCGCACTTCAAGATACGCAAAAGCGAGCTGCGCCGCGAGCGTGTCGCCTTGCATCGAGAGCGCGACGGCCGCTGGAGCATGGTCAACGGTCTTGGCGCTGCCATCTCTCATTTCTGGTATGCCGACGCCCAGGGGCAGATCCACGAGGTGGAAGATGTCGCGCCGGGAGCGCGGGCCCTGTTGACGTTGACAGAGAAGGAATGTCAAGCTCCGGTACGCACCATGCAGAGTATCTTGTTTAATTCCCAAAAGTGGGCGTCTGAGATACAAATGGTTGTGCAAAAGCCACAAGATTATCTGCGTCCTGGGTTTTATTTGGCCGAGGTAGAGGATTCGCCGTTTCTGGAAGAGGCTCTGCGTAACGCACGGACGCGCAAACTCCATGCACTCATCGTGGGATTTAGCAAACAAGGAGACGGAGCAAAAGTCCCCACGAATAACACGAAGTGAAGACAAAAAGAAAATAATAAAACCACGAAGAGGAGACCCGGAAACCGATAATTTCTTTCTTTATTATCTTTGATTCGTGTTATTCGTGGGATTCGTAGAGACTCCGTTCTTGGCAGCCTATGCACATTCACATCGATCATCTGAAGAAGCACTACGGCCGCACGCGGGCGGTGGATGACGTATCGTTTACCTTCTCGTCCGGCGAAATTGTTGGCTTCGTCGGACCGAATGGCGCCGGCAAAAGCACGACCATGCGCATCATCGCCACCCTGGAGGAGCCAACCAGCGGCGATGTTTTTCTCGACGGCATCTCCGTCGTCGAAGAGCCGGACAAGGCGCATCGCCTGATCGGCTATGTTCCCGATACTCTGCCGAGCCATCGTGATATTTCCGTTCATGAATATCTGGATTTCTTTGCGCGAGCATATGGCATTGGCGCGGCCACACGCAAGAAAGTGGTTGAGAGCATCGAGGAATTCACCAACCTCCTTGGTATCCGCGACAAGAACCTCAATGCTCTGTCCAAGGGCATGAAAAACCGCGTCAGTGTCGCCCGCGCCCTGGTCCACGATCCGGCCGTGCTCATCATGGACGAGCCGGCTGCCGGACTCGATCCGCGCGCCCGCATTGAGCTGCGGGAACTGCTCAAGGTGCTGTCCGGCCAAGGCAAAGCCATCCTCATCAGCTCGCACATTCTCACGGAACTGGCCGAAATCTGTACCGCCGCTGTCATCATCGAACGCGGCAAGATCCTGCGCGCCGGCAGTCTGGCGCACATCCTCACTGCCGACTTGCCGCATCGCACTGTCCTCATCCGCACTCTCGACGAGCCGGAATTGCTGCACCAGCACCTGCTTTTGCAGCCGAACATCGAAGCAGCGCGGCGGATCGATCATACCGTGGAAGCAGACGTGGCCGGCGGCGAAGAAGCGTGCTGCGCGCTGCTGGCGCAGCTGGTGCGAAGCGGCTACCGCGTCGTTGAGTTTCATCAGCAGCGGGCCGGACTGGAGGAATTGTTCATGAACGTGACACGGGGCGAAGTGCAATAATACGCTTTCTCGTTCCCCAGTTCTGTTTGGGAACGAGAAAGACGAGGAGAAGAGCAATGAAAGCGGTGCGCTTCATGGATAAATTCGATGATTTGCTCAATCCGATCGCGGTCAAGGAATTGCGGCAAGCAGTCAAGGGCCGTGTCATCGTGTCTGCGTTAACCTTGTTTTTGCTCATTCAACTGTCCATTTTGTTGCTTACGTTGTCGTTCGGCGACCGTCGCACGATAGAGCCGGCCAGCCTGTACGCCGGCCGGGGGATCTTCCAGATCTTGCAGAACATCCTCCTGGGCGCCTGCATATTGCTGGTGCCGCTTTACGCCGGCCTGCGCTTGGCGGCAGAGCGCTCGGACAGCAACGTCGACCTACTGTTCATCTCGACGTTGCGTCCGCGCTGCATCATCGCCGGCAAACTGCAAGCGTCGGTCGTGTTGATCTTGTTGATTTTCAGTGCCTGCGCCCCGTTCATGACCTTCACATACCTGCTGCGCGGCCTCGACATTCCAAGCATCGTCCTTGTGCTGGCGCTGGATTTTCTGGTAGTCCTGTTGAGCACGCAAGGAGCGATTTTTCTCGGCACGGTGCCAGCGAACATAGTCCTGAAGCTCTTGCTGGGATTGGTTGGGTTTGGTTTCTTGACCATCCTGTTCAGTGGCACGATGGAATTCAGCCAAGAGCTTCTGCGCTTCGGTCTGGGATCGCATCTGGACAGCGTCGAGTTTTGGCTGGTGGCCGGCGCCGTGGCGATCACTCTTGTGGCCGTGATTGGCTTATTGTTCACCTGGTCGGTGGCTATTGTTAGTCCGCCGTCGTCCAACCGCGCGCTGCCGGTGCGGCTGTACCTGTTGAGTTTCTGGCTGGTTACCGGCGGCTTGGCGGGGTTGTTGGCGTACTACTTTCGCGTGCCGATTCCGTTGTACTTCTGGGAATGGGCGAACCTGACGCTGTTGTGCGCCCAGTTGCTCGTAGTGATCAACGAGCGCGAGCAGTGGGGATTACGGGTGCGGCGGACCATCCCGAGACGAGGATGGTTGCGCGGGCCTTTGTTTCTGCTGTACAGTGGTTCGGCCGGCGGTGTTCTGTTCACCGTGCTGCTGCTCGTTCTGACCCTTGCTCTGCCGCGCTTCACCCTGGAGTATTGGAGCGATTTCTTCTTCTCCTCGTCGAGTCGTTTTCTCCGCGACTTCGACCATCGCAATGCTCTCACTCTGATGTTGATCGCGCTGTACACGGTTGATTACTGCATGTTGGCGGTGTGGCTGCGTAACGTGCTGCTTGGCCGCATCCAGGCGGCCTACACCTGGGTGTTGGTCCTGCTTCTGCTAGGATTGGGATCCGCGCTGCCGTGGCCGCTCTTGTTTCTGTTTCAGAATGAAGAGTTGCGGATGGGGCGTACCAATCCGTGGTGGCAGCTTAGCAATCCGTTTTCGACGATCTACACCTGCGTGATGGAATCGAGTGGAGATAAGACTGTCTTCCGCGATATGTGCCCCTTATTTCTGGGCGTTTTGGGGCTGATGCTGTTGCTGGGATGTTTGCCGTGGATGGCTCGGCAAGTCCGGCGTTTCCGGCCGCCAGAAAAAGAATCACACCCTACGGCGAGCGCGGGCAGCTATGCTCCCGGGGCGATTTCACCGGGAGCGTAACTATTCCCGCTCGTCAGGAAGCGTACATGAAGAACCATTTCCGCGATTATCTGAGCGAGGGCGAGCAGGTCGGCCAGTGCTATGCGCTCTGTCTGCCGCGTCAGACGCCGCGCGGCGCGGCCGGCCTTGCCTTGGGCCAGCGGGCCGGCAGCTCGCTGGAATTTCGGGACTACCGCGACTATCAGTTCGGCGACGACCTGCGGCACATTGATTGGAACGCTTTCGCCCGGAGCGATCAGCTATCGGTGAAACTGTATCGCGAAGAGATCACGCCGCACCTCGATCTGGTGTTGGATGTCTCGCGGTCGATGGCGTTAGAGGATACGGCCAAGGAACGGGCGGCACTGGCGCTGGCGGCCTGTCTGGCCACAGCGGCGGCCAACACCGGCTTTGGCTGCATCGTCTGGCTGATGGGCGATGACATTCGTCCGCTGCCGGGCAGTAGTGCTTCGCCTACCCTGTGGGGGGATTTTGAGCTGAATCAGCGCGGTAGTACGGCGGCCGTGTTGACCCGTGGCTTGCCGGCCTGGCGGCCGCGGGGCGTGCGCGTGCTGCTGAGTGATTTGCTGTGGGAAGGGGAACCCTTATCGGCGCTGCGGCCATTCATCGAAGGTGCATCAGCGGCCGCTGTGATCCAGTTGCTCGCCGATGCCGATGCCCATCCGCCGGAGGATGGCGCTTTGCGGCTGATCGATATCGAGACCGAACAGATACGAGAAATCCACGTTGATGCTGCGCTGGCGCGGCGCTACCGGGAACGGCTGACACGACATCAGCAGAATTGGCATCAGGCGTGCCAAGCCAGCGGGACAGTCTTCACAACGCTGATTGCCGAGACCTTGCTGCGCGAGTGGAAACTTGATGAGCTAGTGGCGGCGGGATTTTTGCGTGTGTTGTAATCCGCCGATATGGTACCGTCCCCTGTCTGATCGTCGCCGGCCCGCCGGCGGGTCCGATGCTGCGCGGGTAGTGATGGGCGTCCCTCAAATACGGAGTTCGGTGTAAAACGATTGTGTGCATCTAGACTCAGCACTATCTTATCTAAGGGTTAACGGAAAGCTCCGTAGGGCAAGCTGCCAGCTTGCCTGAAAACGAACACGCTGCCAGCTTCCCCTACAGGGCTTTCTGTGAACTCTAAGAGCTAGCGGACTTTTCCCTCCCCCACGAGAGGAAGGAGGTTTGGTCCGCTAGCTCGAAGTCCAAAGGCTGAGGCGTTTGACTCAGAATTCCGAGCTGTTTGACGAGGGACTTCTTATGACGGCACCAACCTACGAAAAATTGACTCCGCCCCGCCAGGGCACGCGCGTTACCGTGGACGCCAACGGCCGCTGGAACATTCCCGATGATCCTATTATCTGCCTGTTGCGCGGCGATGGTATTGGCCGCGATGTCGGTGATGTGCCTGGCATCACTACTTGCGCTGTTCGCGTCCTCGATGCCGCTGTCGCAAAAGCCTACGGCGGCAAGCGGCGCATCCACTGGTTCGACGTGTATGCTGGCGATGTGGCCCGTGAGATGTACTATCCGCAGGTCAAGGATGAAGAAGTCAACTCCCTCAGCGAAGAACGCCAACGCCAGCTCTATCTGCCGGATGATACACTCAAGGCATTCGAGTATTACAGCATCGGACTTAAAGGTCCGCTGACAACGCCGATCGGCGGTGGCTTCCGCAGCATTAACGTCTACTTGCGTATGCGTTTCGATCTCTATGCCTGCGTGCGGCCGGTGCGCTATTTCAAAGGCGTTGAAGCACCGAACAAACGCGCCAACAAAGTGAACATGGTCATTTTCCGTGAAAACACCGAAGATGTGTACTGCGGCATCGAGTTTAAAAGCGGCAGCGATAAGGCGCGGCGCCTCATCGAATTGCTCAAGGAAATGGGGTATAGCAATGTGCTGCCCAGTGCCGGTATCGGCATCAAACCGATCAGCCCCGAAGGCAGCAAGCGCCTCATCCGCATGGCCATCCGCTATGCTCTGGACAAGAAATTGCCCAGCGTGACGCTGATGCACAAAGGCAACATCATGAAATTCACCGAAGGCGCCTTCAAAGATTGGGGCTACGAATTGGCCCGCCAAGAATTTCCGCGCGAGACGATCAGTGAAGACGAGGTTATCCGGGGTGGCGAGGTCGCAGGCAAGGTCATCATTAAGGACCGCATCGCCGACAGCATGTTCCAGCAGATTCAGTTGCGGCCCGATGAGTACAGCGTCATCGCCACACCGAACCTCAATGGCGATTATCTGTCCGATGCGGCGGCGGCGATGGTAGGCGGCATCGGTCTGGCCGCCGGCGCCAACATCGGCGATCGGGCGGCCATGTTCGAGGCGACGCACGGCACCGCGCCCAAGTACACCGGCAAGAACATGGCTAATCCCGGCGCTGTGTTGCTGTCAGGGGTGTTGCTATTGGAGCATCTGGGGTGGAGCGAGGCGGCCCGGTTGGTGAACCACGCCGTCGAAGCCACTTTCGCGGAGAGCGAAGAGATCGCTCAAAAGGGACCGGGCGGCAAGCTGTTCGTGACCTACGACATCGCTCGCCAGTTTCCCGGCTATGGCGAAAAAGCCGGCGTACCCAGCTCGGTATTCACCGACCGGATTATTCACCATCTGCGACATCAAGATGGTTAGACAAGCCGGAAGCGTAAGCGGCGGACCTCATCCGTCGCTTACGCTTCCGCGCGTAGTTACTTGCTGCTCGGTTTTGTCTCGACCGGATTGGTGTCGGAGGTAGAAATCTCGGTCGTCTGCTTTTGTTCCAGATCGACCTTGGTTTGCTGTCCGCCGATCTCGATGTCCAGTGAGCCGCCCAGGTTCACCGACATGTCGGACTTTTCGACGCGGCCTTTGTCGCGGTTGAACAAGATAGTGCCCTTGGAGTCTTTACTCTCCAGCTTGGCGTTTTTGATGCGGAAGGGCAGACCGCCGATGCCCTCGGCCTGGGCCGGCGGCGAATAACTCAGCTTGGTGGCCACCTCAATCTTGTCGAGATCCTTTTCGCGCCCTTTGTAGGTGTAGGTATACTCATTCTCGTACTTGCCGATTGGTCCCATATCGAGGGGGGTTTTCTTCGTCCATTTTTTACCTTCTTCGACCGTATCGGCGGGAATGACCGCGAAAGTGGGCTCGGCCATCTCGCGGAGAGCGTCTTCACTAAGGATCTTATCCAGGAGGGGTTTCATTTGCTTGTTGGCGTCGGTCAGCTTCTTGACGAACTCATCGCGGCCTTTGATTTCGGTGACTTTGTAGGTCTTGGGATCGATGGTCACCGTGAAGCTGGAGCCGACCAGCGCCTTGAAGAACTCGCTGAGGGGGCTGGAGGCGGTGCCGGTGCCGGCTGGGGTGGTCGAATCGTACTTGATCGGAGCGCCGCCGATGTCGATGTCCATCTTGACGCCGAGGATCTTCTGTTCCAACTTCCATTTGCCATCGGGCAGCTTCTCCTGCGGTGTCCAGCTGAAATAGAAGGTCTGCGTCTGTGTCTGCTTCACGTCATTGTTCATGACCTTCATATTCTGCTCGGTTTTCGTTGTCATTGTCTGGTAGAAGGGTTTGCCTACCTCAAACTTCCATTCGAGCTTGGATGATTTGGCGGAGTCCTTGGGAGCCTCCTTCTTTGGCTCCTCTTTTTTTGATTTGTCGTCTTTGGCTTGGCCGAACAGGTCTAGTCCAGCCCAAGGCAAGGCCAAGACTGCGAGAAAAAGAAAGGCCATTAACCGACGCCCGTGCAACATGAGAAATACCTCCAGCAAACGAAGAATACCATGCTTCTGTCCGATATTACGATCTACTTTTTGTAGCGGTTCGGTGCCCTTGTACAAGGGCAATCAAATGTCCACGATCACTTCGGCCAGCCAGCCGTCCGGCGTTTGTTCAACGCGCAAGCCGTGATAGGTGATGGCCTTGACTTCATGGGCCAGTTCGTGCCGTTGCCGATCGAACGGCTCGCCCCAGGCGCGGCCTTGCAGACCGTCGGCACTGACTGTTACCGAAAAGCGTGCCAGCAGCAGATGCTCGACCTCGAAGCGATACAGCAATTCCTTAAGCCAGTCGAAGAGAAGAAATTCTCGATCGCTGCCGGCGATCGTCACATCAAGCTGCTGGCGAGGCGTAACGGCATCCAGGTTCTCAACGAGGGCGGCGAACAGGGCACGGCCCGCCTCGGCGAAAAGACTGTTCAAATCCGCCGCCCGGATGCGCAATCCCAGATCGGCGGTGTGATCGAACATTTCGTACATGGCGGTATATTATCGTAAAATTTGACGAGTTGGAAGCATAAGGGCTGGCAGACAGAATCGTAGGGCAAGCTGGCAGCTTGCCCTACAGCTTTATCCACTCGTCTTAAGGGCTAGCAGCCTCCCCTCCCCCACAAGGGGGGAGGAGGTTTGGTCCACTAGCTCTAATCATGCGACGACTTGAGCAGCACGTAATTGGTGCCGCCCTGCGGCGTCTCGATTTGCAGCAGTATGCCTTTATTCAGCGAAGCCGCCTCGATAGCGTTGCGCAACCCCTGGGCCGACTGGACTGGCTTTTTGTCGACCTTGGTGATGAGCATGCCCCGGCGCAGCCCAGCATCATCGGCTGGACTATCGCGCTTCACGGCAGCAATCACGGCCCCCTGAGTATGCTCGCTGTAGCCCAGACTATCGGCCACATCCGCTGTCAGATCGATCGCCTCGATGCCGATCTTGTCGATGACAACGCCGTCCGGCTCACGTTCGATGCGGCGCGGCAGCGGCACACGAGTCGTGCCATATTTATGCGGCTGCTCCTCAATCGTCACTTGCAATGTCTTCGTTTGCCCGTCGCGCAGGATCTGCACTGTGGCGGTCTTGCCGACGGGGAGACGGGCCACGATCATCTGCAATTCCCGGCCGTTGGCGATCGGCTTGCCGTCCAGTGCCGTAAGGACATCGCCGTCTTTTAAACCAGCTTTGGCGCCGGGCGTGTCCTCGAAGACGCGCGTGATCAGCACGCCATGCTCGCCTTGCTGAAGTCCCAGCCGTGCGGCAATGTCCGGCTCAGTAATGTCCTTGACCTGTACACCGAGATAGCCGCGACGCACCACGCCGTCTTTGAGCAATTGCGGCATGATGGCCTTGGCGATGTTGCTGGAGATGGCCAGGCCGACGCCCTGCCAGCCGCCGCTGCGGCTCTTGATGGCCGCATTGATGCCGATGACTTTACCGTCCAGACTCACCAGCGGTCCGCCGCTGTTGCCCGGATTGATGGCGGCATCCGTTTGCAAAAAGTCTTCATACATGTTCAATTGTAAACTCCGGCCCTTGGCGCTGACGATGCCGTGTGTCACCGTGCTGGCCAGGCCGAATGGCGATCCGATGGCCAGTACACGATCACCGACCTCCATAGCATCGCTATCGCCCAGCTCCAGGAACGGCAGCGCACCCGGCGCCTCAATGCGAACAATGGCCAGGTCGGTCTTGGGGTCGGTCTTGACATCCTTGGAGGTGAACTTGCGGCCGTCGTTCAGTTGTACCGTGACCTGGCTGGCCCCTTCGACGACGTGGAAATTGGTCAAGATAACGCCCTTGGGATCGACGAGGAAACCGGAGCCAAAGCCGCCACGCGGGGTGGGCGCATCCTCCTCGCCGAATTCAAATTCAAAGGGGATATCGAAGAAACGGCGGAACTCCTCCGGGATGCCCTCCATCGGCACACGGCGGCGGCCCTTGCGCGCCGGGGCGGGCTGTGTTTTCGAGTCGATGCTGACCACGGCCGGCAGCACTTTCTTGACCACATCGCGATAAGACGTCAGTTCTTTGGGGATGGCGGGGATGGCCGGGGCTTGCCCTTTTAGCAGCGACCCCGCGAGAAAGACGCCGGCCATCCCGCCCAGCACCAGGCAACAGATGATCAGGGAACAGCGTTTCATGATCGACCTCCTCTCAATCTCCAGCGAGCCGGGGGGTAAGAGCCAGCCAGACCAAACCGCAGGGTATGCTATCCGCGTGCCTGATAAATTGGGCAAGCGAGCAGCTTGTCCTACGGTTTGGGCCGCCAGCCCCCTAACGCTCCGGCAACAAACATGTTCGACCGGGGCGTATTAACATCCCGCTCGCCACCCATCACGACTTCTATTGGCAATCATGCCCTGCCTGCCGCAAGCTCGTCAAGAGGACTGCGACGTTGACAAGATCGTGGCCAATTTGGTACCTTCTAGATAAGCTCGCGGACTTTCTGATGATTAGGGACCATGCCACAGGAATTGAGCCTCAATACCGAAGCCGAAATTCTGGAAGAGTGCCAGAAAGCCATCGGTTATCAATTTCGCCAACCTGAATTATTGCGCGCCTCTCTGACACATGCTTCCGGGGCCAACACACGGCTGGCCTCTAACGAGCGTATGGAATTTCTTGGCGACGCTGTTCTCGGCTTGGTTACGTGCGAACAGCTTTATCAGCGTTTCCCCGATTATCAGGAAGGGGACCTGACTAAAATCAAATCGGTGGTGGTCAGCCGCCGCACCTGCGCGCGTTTCAGCCGGGCGCTGAATCTGGGGGCGTACATCTTTCTCGGCAAGGGTATGGATCACCTGCACGCTTCAGCCGTACCGTCGAGCATGTTGGCCGACGTGTATGAATCGCTGGTAGCGGCCATCTATCTCGATGGCGGTCTGGAAGCGGCGCGGACCTTCATTTTGAAGCAGCTTGGCCCAGAGATCGAGGCGGTGGCCGAGGGAGCGCATGGCGGCAATTTCAAGTCATTGCTCCAGCAAGTGGCCCAGCGCGAATTCAATTCCACGCCGCAATATGTCTTGCTCGACGAGAAAGGCCCCGATCACAGCAAGTGTTTCAAGATTGCCGCTGTCATCGGCCGGCACACATTCGCCGGCGCCTGGGGCCGCAATAAAAAAGAAGCCGAGCAACGCGCCGCCATGAATGCCCTGGCCCAGGTCAACGGCGAGCCGCTGCCATTCGAGCACGATTGAGGCATTTCCTTATGCCTATGCCCTCGTATCCTGTTCGCTGCTACACCCGCGGCTGTGAGAAATTGGCCGTATACAAAATCGCTGCGCGCTGGAGCGACGGCCTGACGCAAGAACTCAAAACCTATGCTCTGACTTGCGCGGCGTGCCTGGCCGAATCTTTTCGTCGTAGTTGCATCAAACAAGCTGCTTGCCGTCTTGCTCCTGGTGAGACACTGGAAGCACCGGGCATTTACGAGCTGGCCCACGGCCGCCGCGATCCGGAACTGGTTCGTCGTCGCGATCTGGAACAACAGTTATTGGCGAAGTAGGAACGCATTTCGCCGTCAGTTTGCAGCGAACGATCGAGGTGAAGAACTCGCGCGTCAGCCGATTGTGCAGCAGACGGAGGGGACGAATGGGTACGGCTGCGAATTCCGTTATCTGAAACGGACTTTCCTCGACCAGACGTTCAAAGCGGCGAATGGTCATTTGGTTGAGTCCGCCGCGGATCTCGTGGAAACGAGTAGCTCCATCCGAGCAGTAACGCGCACGCCAGCGCAACAGAGATTGCTCGGTGAACAGTAAATGCGCCCATGGGAACACCGAGAAACTGTGTCCGCCGTAGGGATGCAGCCAAGGTGGGCCAAACGAAACAAACACAGTCCCCCCGGGGTTGAGCAGTTCCGCCATCATTCGCAGGATCGCCGCCGGATCGCCGAAATGCTCGAAGGCATCGACGCAGACGATGGCATCGACTTTCTCTTCGGCCCTCGTCCGAAAGATGCAGCGATCGGCCAGGTTGGCACGTTCAGCTGCCCGGGCAGCGACAGCCAACCCTTGCTGGAAGATATCCACGCCGAGAACACGCCGTGCCCCACGCCGTGCTATTTCGAGAGTATCTCCGCCCGTGCCGCAGCCGTAATCGAGGACTGTTCGTCCCGCCAACTCGTTCCAGATGTTTGGCCCCCAATGGACTTCCAGTTTGCTGGGCGCCGGTACGGAAGAAGCATCCAGACGCGATTGCCAGCTATAAGGTGTGGGAAAACAGCGAAGTACGTGATAGGCGAGTTCACCGCCGATGAGCATACGGCCTCCTTGTTTGAGATGCCCTTGCAGGGCGTTGCGGGCGGGAAGATTTTGTCCGATCTCGCAAAACGGAACAAGGCCAAGAACTTCTTAGAGCTAGCGGACCAAACCTCCTCCCCC
>JAJPHU010000339.1 GCA_021325115.1 Planctomycetota bacterium
CACGGCGTTGCTCCTCTGCAGAGGCATGATGGACCCACTCTGATTTGTCGTACAGGGAACCCCACAGCGATGTAAGTTTACAAAATTTTTCCGATTTTGACTTGACAGGCTCTCTCATTAGAGGTGAAATTGCCTTCATATTCTCCGGTTCACTTACTCGGACTCGCATTATCCGAAGAGGCAGTCCGGAGCAATCAATCACTTACTAAAGTGAATGTTTCCCTATAACCATTTTTCCATCAACTTTGTGGGAGTCTTGCTATGGGTTGCGCTCGTGTTCCCTATCGAATCGCGCGGGGCGGTTTCACCCTGATCGAACTGCTGGTGGTAATCGCCATCATCGCCATCTTGATCGGCTTACTGCTGCCGGCCGTGCAGAAAGTGCGTGAGGCGGCTGCCCGCGCCAAGTGCCAAAACAACCTCCATCAGTTGGCCATCGCCTGTCACAATTGCAATGACGTGCATGGCCGCTTGCCGCCCCAGGCCGGTGACTATGGCGGCGCCTACTACGCCCCTCTGTTGTTTCATTTATTGCCTTACCTTGAACAGCAAAACACCTGGAATGATGCCATCTGGATTGACCCTGGCGCTCCGGTCGGCCAAAAAACTCCCACAGCGGTGGTCAACATCGGCATCATCTGGCCGACCTGGGATTCGGTAATCCCCGGGAGCCCTCCGCGGTGGCTGCGGCAAACCCTTATCCCCAATTACCAGTGCCCCAGCGACCCCAGCCTCGGTAACTGTATTGACTGGTGCAAGGGCGACGCCTCCTATGCCGGCAACTTTCAGGTCTTCGGCGGCTCCCAGAATGCCAACACCCACCCCTACCGGTCAAGCAACTGGCTCACGGTCTGGGATGGCAATGCCAGGATCCCGGCCACCTTTACGGACGGCACTTCGAATACCATCCTGTTTGCCGAGAAGTATTCGCGCTGCAACGGGGTCCATAACCCAGCCGGTACCTGGTGGATGCGCGGTGTCATGCACGGCGCCGGTACTCCCCTGGGCGGCGGCGATGATAGCTATCCCGGCGATCGTCTGTCGGCCGTGTTCGGCGGCGGCGTTGGCAACGATGGGACGCGCTGGCTTCAGGGGACCGCTTCCATCTTCCAGGTACTGCCGCCCAATTTCCTGGCCTACCCCGGGCCATGCGATGGACGACGCGCCTCTTCCGGCCACACCGGCGGCATGAACGTGGGCCTGGGCGACGGCAGCGTGCGGTTCCTGGCTCAGGGGATCAGCCCGACCACATGGTGGCTGGCCTGCGTGCCGAATGACGGACTGCCGATGGGAGCTGATTGGTGAACCAATAGGAGGATTTTCATGCGCGTGCTCTTGTTCAGCTTACTGTTGCTATCTCTGGCCGTGGGATGCGGGGGTGAAAGCAAAGTCAAAGTGTTTGGCCAAGTGCGCTATAAAGGTGCACCGCTGCCGGGAGGAATCGTAACGTTCCAACCGGAGAACACGAAGTTCAACACGGTAGCCGTGCTTTTGGACGAGCAAGGCAACTATGAGGTGACGCTGCCCGTCGGCAAAGTCCAGGTTGCTGTCGATAACCGCGACTTGCAGCCGCGCCCCGCCGCGCCGCCCGTTGCCTTGCTGCCGACCGTGCAGCAAGCCGTGAAAAAGGTCAAATCCTCCGCGTCTCCGCCTCCGGCCTCTCCTCCGGCCAAGGAGCCTTCTGCGCCTCCCAAGCCGCGCGGCAAGTACATCGCCATTCCGGAAACGTATTATACCTTAGAGAAATCTGGCCTGGCCTTCACGGTCGAGCAGAAGAATCCGAAGCACGATATTGAGTTAAAATAAGAACGAACCGGAAGCGTAAGAGCTAGCGGACCAAACCTCCTCTCTCCTTGTGGGGGGGAGGGAAAAGGCCGCTAGCCCTTAGCGACGGACGCCTTGCCGTCGCGGACGCTTCCGACTTGTGTATTAGGTGCCCCTCTGGATTTTGGCGAGCGGGGTTGCGTCAGCCTCCGAGTGGGTTTATTCCTCCTGGTAGGGGAGGGAAAAGCCCTCTGGCACGTAAACCCTCCTACACGCCCAAATCGAGAGGCCCACCTTGTGTATTATTGCTCTGGACAGCCTTCCATGCCCTGCGATACGCTGCCGGGATGAGGGCTGGCGAGCACAGCGATTATCTCGTCGATATCGATACCTTCCGCGGACCGCTCGATTTGCTGCTCTATCTCGTCAAGCGCGACGAGATAGACATCCGCGATATTCCCATTGCGCGCGTGTGCGAACAGTTCAAAGAATATCTCGAGGCCGTGCAGTGGATTGATGTGGAGCAAGCCGGCGAGTTTCTCGTCATGGCAGCGACGCTGGCGGAGATCAAGGCCCGCATGGTGTTACCGCGGCCGGAAGAATCGTCCGAAGAAGCAGACGATCCACGTCTGGAGCTGGTTAAGCAGCTGGTGCAATACAAAAAATTCAAGGATGCCGCCGCTCTCCTGGAAGCCCGGGCCGAAGAGCAAAGTCAGCGTCTGCCGCGACAGGGAATGCCGATCCCGGCCAGCACTGCTCCGCCGCCTGTCAAACCCGTTGAGCTGTGGGACCTGGTCAGTGCTTTTGGCCGGCTCATGCGCGAGACGTTGGCGTTGCAAACCCAGACCATCACCATCGATGAGACACCGCTACATGTCTACATGGAGATGATTTTGCAACGGCTGCAAACGGCCAAGCGTCTGCCTTTCTCCGCCTTGTTCACGCCGCCGTACACGCGCGGCCGGCTTGTCGGTTTGTTTCTCGCCATTTTAGAGCTGACGAAAACCCGCCGCATCATTCCGGAGCAACCGGAGCCTCGGGGCGACATCTGGGTATCACGGACCGGAGATTTACCCACAGATAACACGGATAACAATAATAAATAATTCTTTATTTTTTATCTGTATTCAACCGTGTAATAGGTGGTTCATTTCCATTCCCTCCATGTCTCGGGCAATGGTGCCGTCACCGTCAGCGGTTCATAGCGAATCGGATGAAGAAACGTCAGGCTGCGGGCGTGCAGGGCGATAATGCGTTCCCGCGGCAGCTCCGCCGGGGGACCAAACGGCAGACGAGCGCCATACAGCACGTCGCCGCGCACCGGCCAACCGCGGCTGGCCGCCTGCACGCGGATCTGATGCATCCGTCCCGTTTCCGGCTCAATCTCCAGGAGCGCTCCGTCCTCACCCGCACGCAAACGCCGATAGCGCAGCACGGCCCGACGCGCTCCGGGCGTGTCTACCGCCACGCACTCGCCGCGGGCTTGCTCTTGCACTTTCCGCAGCCAATCCTCCCACACTCCCTCAGGGGGCGGCAGCTCGCCACCGGGCGATGGTTCAACCACTGCCCAGTATACTTTGCGCACTTGCCGATTCTGAAACTGCTCAGCCAACCGCCGCGCCGCTTTGGTATTGCGTGCGAATAAGACCACGCCGGAGACCGGCCGATCTAGCCGGTGCGGAATGCCGAGATAGACGTTGCCAGGCTTGTGATAGCGTTCTTTCAGATATGCCTTGACCATCACCTCCAGGGTGGGGATGCCGGGCGGCACGCCCTGCGTCAGCAGCGGCGCCGGCTTGGCTACCGCCAAACAATGATTATCCTCAAACAAGATGTGTAATGTATCGAACACAGGAGGTACTGTTTAGCCGCGAGCCGTGGGCCAACGTGATCCTGTTCTCACCTGCGGCTCGCGGCCAAGCATTTACGCATTTCCCATCGGCAGCAGCATGGCGGCGCCGGCTTTGTGGATCTCTTTTTGCAAATGTTCCAGCGCCTTTTGCAGTACGCGATCGACGAACGGCTTCTTCGACTTGCCGTCCTTCTTGGCCTTATCGTCCGGCTTGGCCTTGGTGCGAACGACATCGCGGTCGTTGCGGTAGAGCATGTATTCCAGTCGTTCTTCATCGGTCAAGAGCACTTCAAAGCCCCGATCGGCATGGGCGAGGAACTGGTTCTTGTACTGATCCAGCTCTTCCTTGCTCAGCACTTTGGCCAACTCGGCGATGTAGTCCTTTTCCTGCACAAAGCGCGTGTCGGGGAACGTTTTCAATTTGTCCAGCACAGACGTCGGCACGCCGGCATTGGCCAGGGCCGTGCGCGCTTCCGGCGTCAGCTTATAGCCGCTGTCGTTGGGACGAACGCCCCAGTCGTCGCTGTCCTTACTATCGGGAAAGCGGTGGATGTTCTTGCCGCTGGGCCGCCAATAGCTGGCCGTTGTCAGCTTCAGGGCGCTACGCTCGCTGCCTTCATGCATCTCGATGATATTCTGCACGCTCCCTTTGCCGTAGGTGCGCTCGCCGACAACGATCGCCCGCCCGTGGTCCTGCAAGGCCGCTGCCACGATTTCGCTGGCGCTGGCGCTGTACTTGTTGACCAGCACAGCCATCGGATATTTCTCGGCCGGCAACAGTAGCGTGCCCTCCGGCTTGGCATCGTAAACTTCTTCTTTGTGATTGCGGCCTCGGGTACTGACGATGCGTCCTCCGGCCAGAAACAAATCGCTGACCTCGCGGGCCTGCTTGAGCAAGCCGCCCGGATTATTGCGCAGATCAAGAATCAGGCCGCGCACCCCTTCGCGCTGGAGTTCCTCAATGGCCGCACGCAGCTCCTTGCTGGCCGTCTCGCCAAAATTGAGCAGGCGAACGTAGCCGATCTTGTTTTCCTTATCAAGCATAAAGTCCCAGGCACGGAGGTTGTCGGCTTTGCGCTGATCGCCGAGGACGCAGGGCACTTCGATGATGGCACGGGTGATAGCCACTTCCACCGGCTCCTTGGCGCCTTCGTGCAGCACCGTCAGTGTCACTTTTTGCCCCGGCTCGCCCTGGATGAGATCGACAGCCTCGTTCATGCGCATGTTTTCCGTAGCTTTGCCGTCGATTTTGAGAATGATGTCGCCAGCCAGGATGCCAGCCTCATAAGCCGGCGTCCCCGGCATGGGGCTAAGGACCGTCAGCTGCCGCGTCATCCGGTCCAGGCCGACCTGGATGCCGACACCGCCAAACTTGCCCTTGCTCTGTTTCTCTAATTGCTTGCACTCGCGCGGCGGCAGGTAAGCCGAGTGCGGATCGAGCCGTTCCAGTCCGCCGTTGATCATGTCTTCAACGAGCTTGCGTTCGTGCTCCTCGTCGATGTCCACGACATAGCGTTCGCGCACTTCGTGGAGCACGTCCACCATGAGGCGGACCAACTCGTAATCTTTGTCTTTCTCGCGGCTAGGGGCACTGTAGGAGACGGTGAGGCCGAGCAAAGACACCGCGGCGATGCTCAGCAGCCCGTACAGGTTCCGGCGTGACATGTTTTCCGCAATTCCTCCGATTCGGGCGATTATCGGATTATACTGTCCCCCCTCTCGTCAAGCGAGGGGAGAAAAAAAAGCGCTGCTCGGCTTAAAAGCTAGCGGAAGAAACTCCCTCCCTCCTTGTGGGGAAGGGTTAGGATAGGGAGCCAGAACCCCTTAGCCGAATTATACCCCCCCTACCCCAGCCTTCCCCTACAGGAGGAGAGATTTTATTCGTTAGCTCTAAGCGACCGGCTGCCGCCAGCTGGTGGAGCTTTACCAGCTGGCGGCAGCCGGCCGTTCATCTACTCCGGTTGCGCCGAAAATGACGGCGCAGATTAACCAGATTATCGAAATATCCTAAATTGCCTTTGACGGAGGGACATTCAGTCCTTATCGTCTAATCAGGTGCGGTCAATTTTACCTAAACCGCGCATCCTGTCTCTCTGGGCGACTGGAGAGGTTTCGTGAACATTTCCAATGAGGAGGTTCCGAGCATGTACAGTATCGTTTTGGCGACCATGCTGACGACAGGCACGGCTGCACCCGACTGGGGTTGTCGCGGTTGTTGCGGCGGTTGCCTGGGTTGTTGGGG
>JAJPHU010000281.1 GCA_021325115.1 Planctomycetota bacterium
GGAGTGGAAAAATCTATTCGGGGCTGACGCAACCTCGCTCACCAAAATCGAGAGGCGCACTCCCATAATTCCTTGACTTTACCGAAAGTTATTCGATATATTCTTTTTGGTGTCTTAAATTCACAACCTTGCCTCCTTGGGTATAACTCGGACACACTGAGATCCCATCGAAGGATCGAGAGAATAGGGTCGCGTGCTGGTTCGCCCTTATACTCAGCGAGCGCGCTTTCTTGGAGATTCTTGTTATGACGAGCACTCTCGATTGTTTCCGTGCGATCCGCAAGCGCACCCATTGTCTGGATGGCGATCGATCTGCCAACCCTGTCCGCCGCACGGTTCGTCCCCAATTAGAACAGCTTGAGGACCGTGTAGTTCCTTCCGCGGACATTTCGGTGCAGCCGCCCAACCTTGGGGAGGTTTTCCAACAACTGCAATTTTTAGTGCAAATTATCCAAGTCGAAACCAATCCCGCGGCAGTCGGCCCACAAGGTATTCTGAACACGCTCGGTGATGTTGTTCAGCGGCTACCGAGTATCAGTCAAAGCCTGAACTACACGTCGTCCCTTCTGTCTGATATCTTTGGGCCCCAATTGGGACAGCAATATACCGGTTTTTTAGTCACGGGGGTGGATTTCCTCTTCACCAACCTCGAAAGGGAAGCTCTAATCGCCAACGATATCCTCTTGGCCGGCAGCACAGCAGTCCCCCAAAATGAGAACCTCAACTTGTGGATCCAGGCCATCAATTATTTTTTGAGCAACCCGTTGAACGACCCTTATTCCATCCCTCCCGGCGCCTTTGGGGGCTAGGTACTTGTCCGGCTGGTTTAGCGCGCCGGTTGGCTTGGCGCGTCGGTGAATTTAGCGAGCCGCCGGGATAAACCCGGCGGCGTTGGCGGTGGGGATGCCCCCCACCGCTCGCCTTGTTTTTACTTTCGCTACGGCGTGGTTTTATTTAGTTCGATTGTCGCGTCGTGACGGCTGCCGTCTCGTATTCGACAGCATGCGCTTGACCGTTGCTATATGCAACCGTGTGTCCGACGGCGCGCCAGTCATCGTCGCGTTCCGGGAACTGCGCCGGGCGGCGGTCCTTGAACCATTGGATGACATAGTAGAACACCGGCGTCAGGAAGATACCGAACAGCGTCACGCCCAACATACCAGCGAAGACGGCGATACCCAGTGTCCGCCGCATTTCGGCCCCGGCGCCCTCGGACACCATGAGCGGCACCACGCCGAGAATGAACGCGAATGAGGTCATGATGATCGGCCGCAGACGCAACTGGCAGGCGGCCAGGGTCGCTTGCTTGCGCTCCTTGCCCGCCTCGCGCTGAGCCTTGGCGTATTCGACAATCAAGATCGCATTTTTGCAAGCCAGGCCAACCAGCACCAAGAAGCCAATCTGCGTGAAGATGTTCACGTCCATCCGCGCCAGGATGACGCCCGTGATGGCGCACAATAGGCACATGGGCACGACCAAAATGACCGCCAACGGCAACGACCAACTCTCATACTGCGCCGCCAGCACCAAAAACACCAGCACCACGGCCAATACAAACACCCACATGGCCGTATTGCCGGTTTGCAGCTGCAACAAGGCCAGCTCGGTCCATTCCGTGCGCATCGACTGGGGCAGCTGCTCCTCAGCGGCCTGGTGCAGATGTTCGATGGCTTGGCCGGAACTGGTGTCCGGGCCGGCGTCCGCGTGGATAGCGGCCGACGGATACATGTTGTAGCGCTGTACGAACACCGGGCCGCTGACGAAACGCATCGAGGCGAAATCAGCCAACGGCACCATCTCGCCTTGGTTGTTGCGCACCTTCAACTGTTTGATGTCATCGAGCGATTGGCGATAGGTATGGTAAGACTGGACATTGACCTGCCAGGTGCGGCCGAAGAGGTTGAAGTCATTGATATAGTACGGCCCGATGGTCGATTCCAGTTCGGTGCGGATGTCGTCGATAGAGACGCCGCGGTCCTTGGCCTGAGTGCGATCGACGATCAACTCCAGCCAGGGCGTATCGGCACGGAAACTGCAAAAGACGCCCTGCAAGTGAGGATCGGCTTGACCGGTGGCCACGATCCGTTCGGCAGCCCGCTGGAGCCGGGGCATACCGTTGTCGCCAATGTCTTGCAGGATGATCTTGAAGCCGCCTGCGGTGCCCAAGCCTTCAACGGGGGGAGCATTGAAGATATTGACGATCGCTTCAGGGATCTCTTGGGCCAGCCGATCCTGGAGTGCCGCCGCGATGGCGTCGCCAGACAACTCCGGCCGTAAACGATTGTCGAAGTCGTCGAGCATCAGGTACAGGGCGCCGAAATTCGAGGCATTGGCGTTGAGCAAGATCGATTGACCAGCGATGGCAACGGTGTGCTTGACGCCCGCGGTCTCCAGAGCGATGCGCTCGATTTTCTCCACGACTTCACGCGTGCGCATCACCGAAGCGGCGTCGGGCAGCTGCACATTGACCAGCAGATAGCCTTTGTCCTGCTGAGGAATGAAGCCGGTCGGCGTCTGTACGAAACTCCACCACGTCAAGGTCAATAAGCCGCCGTAGACCAAGAGCACCAGCAGACTGACGCGCAACAGTCCCGACACGGCCCGCGTGTATATCGTCGTGGAAAGATCAAAGAGCCGATTGAACTGATAAAACGACCAACCGAGTATGTAATTCAACGGTCGGCCGAAAATCAGGGCGATCACCAAACCGGCTATACCGCCGGCCAGGGTCGGACCCCACGAAACCAACAAGCTGGAAGCATTAGCAACGGCGGCTCCCATTCCGTCGCTTACGGTTCCGGCTCGTTGGACGATGGAATCGACCGCGTAAGCGGTCAGGTGATGGGGAATAAACTTGTGGCCTAACCACGCCCCCAGCGGTATGAAAGCAAACCACGGCAGCGCCTCGAAGTGCCCTTTGATGCGGCGCTTGAGCAACAGCGCCGACAGGGCCGGACTGAGAGTTAGCGAGTTGAACGCCGAGATCACCGTGGAGACGGCGATGGTCAAGGCAAACTGGCGGAAGAACTGGCCGATGATGCCGGTGATGAAGGTTGACGGAATAAACACGGCACTGAGCACCAGGCCGATGGCGATGACGGGACCGGACACTTGCTCCATCGCCCGGATCGTGGCCTCCTTCGGCGCCATGCCGTGTTCAATGTGATGTTCGACGGCCTCGACGACGACGATGGCGTCATCAACGACGATGCCGATGGCCAGCACCAGGCCGAACAAGGTCAGGTTGTTGAGCGAAAAGCCCATGACGGACATGACGGCGAAGGTGCCGATGACGGCCACGGGCACGGCCACCAGCGGAATCAAGGCCGAACGCCAATTCTGCAAAAACAAGAGCACTACCACAGCCACCAGAACCACGGCATCGAACAGCGTCTCGCCGACTTCGGCAATCGACTCTTTGATGAACGGCGTGGTGTCGTAAACGATTTCGTAATCGATGCCTGGCGGGAACTGCCGCTTGAGCTGCTTCATGCGCTCCTTGACGCGATTGGCGACATCGAGAGCGTTGGAGCCGGGCAGCTGATAGACCGACAGGGCCACCGATGGTTTGCCATCCAGCGTGCAGGTCTGATCGTAGGATTGCGCGCCCAGTTCGATGTTGGCCACGTCCTTGAGATAGACCAGCGATTGGCCGTTATTCTTGACGACGATGCGCTCGAACTGTTCGACACTTTCCAGGCGGCCGAGTGTGGTGATGATGTACTGGTTCACCTGGCCGCTGGGCGTGGGCGGCTGACCGATCTGGCCAGGGGCGACCTGGATGTTCTGCGCCATTACGGCGGCGATGATGTCCGAAGCATTGAGGCTGTAGGTCGCCAGCTTTTGCGGATCGAGCCAGATGCGCATGCTGTAATCACGCTGTCCGAGATAGGTAATGTCGCCAACTCCCGGCAGACGCGACAGCTCATCGCGGATTTGAATCGTAGCATAGTTGCTCAATTCCAGGCTGGTGCGGCTGTTGTCCTTGGAGTACAGGTTGACGATCATGAGGACGTTGGGTGATTTCTTCTTGACCGAGATGCCGCGGCGCTTGACAAGTTCAGGCAGGATCGGCTCGGCCAGCGATTCGCGGTTTTGAACCAGCACTTGCGAGATGTTCAAATCGGTACCCGGATAGAAAGTGACCGTAAGGGTATACTTACCGTCGTTGGTGCATTGCGACGACATGTACATCATGTTTTCCACGCCGTTGACCTGCTGCTCGATGGGCGCGGCCACGGTGTCAGCGACGACCTGGGCGTTGGCGCCGGGATAGTAGGCCGATACTTCGACGGTCGGCGGCGCGATCTCCGGGTACTGCGCGATCGGCAACGTAAACAGGGCGATAGTGCCGGCCAAGGTGATGACGATGGACAGCACCGAGGCGAAGATCGGTCGATTGATGAAAAAGCGTGAAAACACGATTATTCCTCACATGTAAACGTCGGCGAGCGGGGTAGCGTTAGCGCCCCGAGTACCGTCGGCGAGCGGGGTAGCGTTAGCGCCCCGAGTACCGTCGGCGAGCGGGGTAGCGTTAGCGCCCCGAGTGCTCTCTCGGGGCGCTAACGCTACCCCGCTCGCCATCGTGCGTTTTTTCGTAACCGTTGACTGTCGCTCCGTTTTCCGTGATGACGAACCGTTTTTGCGGTAACGGCAAAATACGGCGGCGACGGACCTTTCCCACCATCCCCATGAGTAGCCAGGGGATGCCCAGCGTCGCAACAATGGTCACGTACACCAAGACCCTACCGACAAGACGCATGCGCGCTGCCGCAAACAGCGGCGTCTCGGCGAAGCCGGCGATGACATAGAAGAACACCGGCGTCAAAAAGATACCGAACAGCGTCACGCCCAACATGCCACTGAAGACGGCGACACCCAGTCTCTGACGCATCTCATGACCGGCGCCGTGGCCCACAAGCAGCGGCACCACGCCGAGAATGAAGGCGAACGAAGTCATGATGATCGGCCGCAAACGCAATTGACACGCCGCCAGGGTGGCATCGTAGCGCGACAGGCCCCCCTCTTCATGTTTGTGTTTAGCAAATTCGACAATAAGGATCGCATTTTTGCTGGCCAGACCGACCAGCACCACGAAGCCGATCTGCGTGAAAATATTGATGTCGTCGCCAGCAATGGCCACGCCGGTCAGCGAGCCAAGGATGCACATGGGCACAACGAGGATGATGGCCAACGGCAGCGACCAGCTCTCATACTGCGCCGCCAGCACCAAAAACACGAACACCACCGCCAGGGGGAAGATCAGGTTGTTCCAGATGTTCTTGGCGGCATCGATCTGCATATAGTTGATCTCGGTCCACTCGTAGGCCATGCCCGGTATCTGCACTTCACGAAACAGCCGCTCCATTTCTTCGATGCCCTCGCCGCTGGAGACGCCGGGCTTGGTGGCGCCCAGGATGGCAGCGGCCGGCCACAAATTGTAGCGGCCAATGTTGATCGGGCCGCCGACCTCGCGGAGGCGGACCACCGAGCCGAGCGGCACCATTTCGCCGTTGTTGTTGCGGACCTGAAGCAAACGGATCTTGTCCGGATTATTGCGGTACTCGCCTTCGGCCTGCACGTTCACTTGCCAGGTGCGGCTGAACTTATTGAAGTCGTTGACGTACAGCGAACCGAGATAAATTTGCAGCGTCAAAAACACATCAAGAGGATTGACACCCATCGCCTCGCACTTGTCGCGCTCGATGTCCATAAACAGCTGCGGCACATTGGCCCGGAAGACGCTGTAGAGATTTTCGACTTTATCGCTCTTGCGCGAGCGCTCGATGAGGCGCTCGACTTGTTTTTCCAAGGCGGCAAGGCCGAGGTTGTTGCGGTCTTCGACGATGAATTTGAAGCCGTTGGCCGAGCCGAGTCCTGATACGGGTGGCGGCGTGAAGATGGCTGCCTGAGCCTCGGGCAATTCCTTGGCTAACAGACCTCGCACGCGATTGGTGATGGCATCGGCCGACAGCGCTGGATCGCGGCGTTCTTCGAACGGCTTGAAGGAGACGAAGAACTGGCCGAAATAGGAACCGTTGGCGTTGAGAGTGAACGATTGGCCGGCGATCTCGGTAACATGCTCAACGCCGGGGAGGTTCTGCACCAGGCGCTGAATGTGGTCGCAGGCTTTCTGGGTCCGTTCCAACGAGGCGGCGTCAGGCAGCTGCACGGCGATGTAGAAACGCCCTTGGTCCTGATTAGGGATATAGCCTTCCGGCAGCTGTTCGTAGCCATACAAGGTGTTAAGCACCAGGGCGCCATAGCCCAACAGCACTACAGCGACGCCGCTCAGAGCCAGACGCCGCTCCAACCGGCCGGCCAAGCGCCCCAAGAGACGGTGCAACAACATCCCCAGCAAACCGGCTGCAGCCACGCCCAGCAGCATTCGCATTTCGCAGGGGACCCAGGATTTATCGAAGAGGAATTGCCGTATTTCTTCTGTCCATCTCTCGGCCCGCTGCGTCGCTAAGGGCAAGTGTTGCAGCCAAGGCTCGAACCGGGGTAGCATCCAGCCGAACGCGCCGCCGGCAATAGCCAACACCAGCACGGGCAGCGGGGCGCGTCCGACCAGCGATTTGCCGACCACGTGGATGTAGCCGGCCGTAGCGCGACGGAAGGTCCAGTTGAACAGCCCAAAGAACCAACCCAACGACCCATGCAAAAGGCGACCGATTATGTCCTTTTTGGCTCCGTGTGGTTGGAGCAAGATGGCCGCCAACGCGGGGCTCAAGGTCAGCGAATTGAATGCCGAGATAACGGTCGAGGCGGCGATGGTCAGGGCGAATTGGCGGAAGAATTGGCCGGTGATGCCACTGATGAACGCGCAGGGCACAAACACGGCGCACAGCACCAAGGCCACGGCAATGACCGGGGCCGACACTTCGTCCATCGCCTTGTGAGCCGCCTGCCGCGGATGCATTCCCTGCTCGATATGATGCTCAATCGCTTCAACAACGACGATGGCGTCATCAACGACGATGCCGATGGCCAATACCAGGCCAAACAGCGTCAGATTGTTGAGCGAAAAACCGATGACCGCCATGACAGCGAAGGTGCCGACCACGGCGACCGGCACGGCCATCAGTGGAATCAGGGCCGAACGCCAATTCTGCAAGAATAAGAGTACGACGGCGGCAACGAGAGCGATGGCCTCGATCAGCGTGCGAACGACCTCCTTGATCGACTCCTTGATGAACGGCGTCATGTCCAGGGATACGGCGTAATCGATGTCCTCGGGGAAGTATTTCTTCAGCTCTTCCATTTTGGCGATGACGCGGTCAGCAACCTCGATGGAGTTGGCGTCAGGCAAGGCCCAGACGGCGATACTGCCGTTAGGTTTGCCATTGAGCTTGCTGGTCGAGTCCATGTTTTTGGCGCCCAACTCAGCACGCCCCACGTCTTTGAGGTAGACTTTACGGCCCTCGTGGTCAGTGCGCAGCACCATCTCTTCGTACTGCTTGGGGTCTGATAACCGGCCGAGTACGGTGATGGGAATTTCGTGCGCCTTGCCCCCAGGCATCGGCTCCTGGCCGATGTGCCCGCCGGCCACTTGCCGGTTCTGCTCACGGACGGCGTTGACCACATCGGTTGCCGTCATGCCCCGCGAGGCCAGTTTTTCCGGATCGAGCCACAGCCTCATGCTGTAGTCTTGCTGGCCGAAGATAATCACGTCACCGACGCCGCGCACACGGCGCAGCTCATCCGCGATCCGAATGGCCGCAAAATTGCTCAGATACAGCTGATCGTAGCGCCCATTGGGCGAGTAAATGGCGATGACCTGCAAGATGTCCGGGTTGCGCTTGCGCGTGGTCACACCGGTTTGTTTGATTACGTCTGGCAAGAGCGGCAGCGCCAGATTGATGCGATTTTGCACCAGCACCTGGGCGAAATTGAGATCGACGCCCGGCTTGAAGGTAACGGTCAAAGTATACGAGCCATCGTTGTTGGACTGCGACACCATGTACAGCATGTCTTCGACGCCGTTGACCATCTGCTCGATGGGCGCAGCCACCGAATCGGCTACAGTCTGAGCGTTGGCACCGGGATAATTGGCCTGGACCCAGATGCTCGGCGGTGTGATCGGCGGATACTGCGCCAACGGTAAATTGAAGACCGCCACCGCTCCCGTCAGGGTGATAACGATCGACAATACCGATGCGAAGATCGGCCGTTCGATGAAGAAATGCGAAAACATCGCCCCGCCTCAATGTCTATCCGAAAATATCTTCCGTTCCTCCTCGTTCCCAAACTCTGCTTAAGAACGAGAATTTAGCGCCGCCTCTTGCCTTCCTGGCGCGTTTCCTTGCCAACACGCGGCATGTCCTTGAGCGCGGGAGCGGCCGGGGCCGCTTTCGGATCTACTGGCCGGGTCGCGCGATCTTCTTTCAAGATCTGCGTCAGTTTCGCTTTCGGTGGCGCCGGCGGCTCCTGCATCTTGGTCTTCACCACGGCGCCCGGACGCACGCGCTGCATGCCGCTAACGATTACACGTTCGCCCATAGCCAGCCCAGACTTGATGACACGCAACCCCTCAAGCGCCTGCCCCAACTGCACCGAACGATATTCGACTTTGTCCACCTCTTCGCCTTTGTCGTTCTTCTCTTTTTTGACGATGTAGATATACTTCCGTCCTTGATCGCTTAAGACTGCCTCATCAGGGACCATCACTGCCTTGTAGGGCGCGCCAAGAGGCAGGCGAATACGTACAAACAGGCCCGGTTTGAAGACATTGTTGGGATTGGCGAAAACGCCACGCATGCGCACCGTGCCAGTATTGGCATTGAGCCGGTTGTCGAGGAAGTTAACGTAGCCTTTGGTGTGAAAGTCATCCTCGTTGGCCAGGCGCATCAACACGGGGAAGCGCAGGACAGAAAACCAGGAATGGCCCTGCTGTCTTGTGGCCTCCGCCAATTCCAGATAAGTCCGTTCGTCCACGTCGAAGTAGGCGTACATCGGATCGATAGAGACAAGAGTAGTCAGCACGGTTTGGTCGGCGTTGACGAGGTTGCCAGGGTCCACCATGCGGCGGCTGATACGTCCTTCCAGGGGATGCCCTTGGTCATCCAGGAGCGGCGGCGCTTTGACGTGCGTAAATTCTAGATTGAGTTCCGCCCGTTCCAGGGCCGCCTTCATGGCGCCGACAGTGGCAACGGCCTTTTCCAGAGAGGCAACGAGTTGATCATAGTCTTCCGGGCCGATGGCGCCGGTACCGCTCCGTATCAACTCTTCTCCTCGCGTTTTGCGCCGCTTCTGCAGTTCCACATCGGCCTGGGCCAACTTGAGGTTGGCCTTGGCCTGGTTCACCTCCGCCTGGTACGGCCGCGGATCGATCTGGAACAACAAATCGCCTGTTTTGACGATGTCACCTTCCACGAACGGCGCCTCGGTGATGTAGCCAGAGACACGCGGGCGAATGTCCACGGTTTTCAGGGCGTCCATGCGGCCAGTGAAGTCTTGATAATCTGTCACCTCATCCGTTACCGGCGTGGTGGCGACGACTTCGGCAACTTTGCTCATCTTGGGCGGCGGCGCCTGATGGCAGCCCCCAGCCCCGGCCGAAATCACAAGAACAACGACGATCCCCAGGCTGATTCGCAGGTGGGTGTAATGCGCGTGTCGCGGAGGAAAAGCAGCGTTCATCGCCATCTCCCAAACGGACTGACCAGTCAGTTTCGTTATTATTCTAAAAGATTGTTCATCCATGTCAACCAGAAAAATCCTGGAGGATATCCCTACTCGACATTTGGTGAGCGGGGTTACGTTAACGCCCCGAGCAGGCTTTATCATCCTACACGTCAAAATCGCGAAGGACACCTCACAGGAGGAATTCCCGTCCAGAATGGTCTTGACACACGCTGGCGGCAATCCTAGACTGCGATTAGCTGCAATCCTAAATGGCGAGTTGTTGATGCGGCTTGCTCATGGGCCGGGATTCGCTACACTTGCACGTCCCCAAGCCGCCGCCTGCACGCGAAATTATTTACCACCGCGCAGCACCAGCAAGGAAGGTTCCTGCTGGCGTTGCGAGTTGGTAAACAAACGGAACACTCTCTCTATGGCTGCGAAGTCGTGGCCGCACTGTCGCTTGTTTCACGCACTGTAGAGCGTTGCCTCTCTGGTAGATCGGACGCCAGACGCCATGCCATCAGGCACTACAACTGGAAGCCTCTATCTGGTCGATGCGCACGCGCTCATCTTCCAGGTCTTTCATGCCATCCGCGGCATGACGAGTCCGTCCGGACTGCCGACCAACGCCCTGTTCGGCTTCGCCCGTGATCTGCTGTTTCTGCGCAGCTTGTCGCCCGATTACCTCGTCTGCGCCTTCGACCGCGGCGAGCCAACCTTCCGCCAAGTCATCTACTCCGACTATAAGGCGCACCGCGAGGAAGTGCCCAACGATCTGCAATTGCAATTACCGCATATCCAGCGCCTGTTAGAGGCGATGAACGTGCCGGTTGTCAGCGTCGCCGGCTTCGAGGCCGACGATGTGCTTGCCACCCTTGCCGTTGCCGGCGCCAGACGCGGACTGGATGTCTATCTCTGCACCAGCGATAAGGATTGCCGCCAGCTGATCGATGAGCGCATCCGTCTGTACAGCCTGCGCAAGCGCCAGGTTTTTGGCCGCGAAGAATTGTTGGCCGATTGGGGTATCAAACCGGAGCAGGTGGTCGATTTGCAAACGCTGGTCGGGGATTCGGTCGATAATGTGCCAGGCGTGCCGGGCATCGGCATCAAGACGGCGGCCAAACTGTTGCAAGAGTTCGGCACGTTGGACAACATCCTCGCCAATATCGATCGCGTCCCCGGCGCCAAACGGCAAGAGAGCCTGCGTGCTTCCACTGGTGTTATGGAACGAGCACGGCAACTGGTGCGGCTAAGAACCGATGTGCCCATCGAGTGGGACTGGGAGGCATGGCGTCTACGCGATCTGGACGTGCCCCGGCTGCGGCAGCTGTTCCAGGAATGGGGCTTTCACAGTCTGTCCAGTCAGCTGGGCGGGCCGAACAGCCGCGCTCCCGTTCAGGGAGAACTATTCCCCTTCGGAGCGAACGTTGTCGAGAATAACGGAGCCGCGAGCGCGAGCGAGCAACTATCGCCGCATCCGAATGGTCGCGGCTCAGAAGATTGGCCAGCCGAATATCACTTGGTCGATACAGAGGACAAATTCGAGTCGTTTTATCGCCAATTGCGGAAGCAAAAGCGTATTGCCGTTGATCTGGAGACGACCAGCCTCAGCCCGTTGCAAGGCGAGATTGTCGGTTTGGCGTTCTGCTGGCGTGCTGGCGAGGCGTGGTATCTGCCCTTGCGCGGCCCGGAAGGCTCGGCCAGGCTCGATGCCGCGGCGACGCTGGCGCGGCTGCGGCCCATCCTCGAAGATGCCCGCGTGGCCAAGGTCAACCAGAATATCAAGTACGATCTGCTGGTGCTGCGCAGCCACGGCATCTGCCCGCGCGGTGTGGCCGGCGATCCGATGGTGGCCGACTATCTCTTGCACGCTGGCGAACGCAGCCACAGCCTGGAAGAGCTGTCGCGCCGCTATCTGAACCATCAAGTCATCCCTATTACGGACTTGATCGGTAAAAAAAGTCGCAAGACGCCGCAATTGAGCATGGATCAAGTGCCGACCGAGCGTGTCGCCGTTTATGCTGGCGAGGATGCCGATGTCGCCTGGCGCCTATGCGAACTGCTGGAAGAGCA
>JAJPHU010000201.1 GCA_021325115.1 Planctomycetota bacterium
ATCTTCGTCTTCGCAGTCCCTGTCCGCCGGGGCCACCCCATGGTGAGTTCGTTGGCGGAGGAGGATGCCAGCGATATTCAGGAGAGTTCGGGTTGTTGTTTGTTCGGTAAACGTCGATGTCGGCTCCAGCGGATGGCCCAATCGCGCGAGAGATGATATCGACGAGATTGCGAACCGCGGATCGGTCAGGATGTCAGGTGAGGGAATCGAGGCAGGCTGGATTTGTCCACATTGGCCAGTTGAAGAGCCGCGTTCCACAGTTGCCCGAACACCTTCTCGCTAACGCGCTCGAAGCCATGGGCCAGAATCGACTGATTCCGGGCAGTCAAGGGGGACTGCTGCCGGTTGTCGAGTTGCAAATCTTTGAACTTGACTCCGAGGTTGTCACCGAGCGCGTTCAAGAGTGCGTAAGCATCCTGAAGGCCAAGAAATACGGTCTCCGCTTCTGCTCTCGAAACCCATTGTGACCGCAATGACTCGGGAATTCGGGTGAGCGGCACCTGTTTGGTGTTGGTGATTTGATGTCGTTCCGCCAACGCCGTCTGCGCGAGGGCTTCTATAGCGCGATAAAGCCGAGCAACCGCATCGTCGATTCGGCCTTCGGCTTCTCGACGTCGGGCGTTCGCCAACAGGTCGGTAACGTGCAGCATGCTCGGCGCACTTCCCTCGACGAGTTGCTGGAGATAGCAGCGATGCTCGCTGACGACGGCACGCACGTGTTCTGATTTCGTAGGGCCAAGTACCGCCTGAAGGTCATTTTCATATTTCGCCACGTCCCGCAGCTTGGATTCGGCTTCTTTGTGATCGAATCGGTCCCACGCATCGTATGCCTCGGACAGCAGCTTCAGAGCATTCAGTTCGCGTTTCCGCGATGGGTCGGTCACGTTTCGCATCGCTCGATCAACCAGAGAAGCTGCGGCGGCGAACGCCTGCTGGTCGAAGAGGACAACCCACCTCTCGACCGCTTGAAACCCGAGAGCATCCCAGGGGTTGTAGGCATGAAGCACCTGCTCCTTGCCGGAGATGACGATGCCGACTCCTTCCTTTGTGCGCTGGCTTCCACCGACATACGAGAAGACACAGCGCCAGCGCTGGGCCTGCAGTGCCAGTGCCGCGGACATGCACTTGGTTCCGCCAGTGAAGTCCACGACGACTTGGTACAGATCGCCGCGACCGAGCCACTCCTCGACGACCGGCGTCAACTGCCGCAGCGTATACACGCAGCCGTCAAAATCCTGCCCGTCGGAGAGTTCAAGAACATCGTAGCGCCCTGGGTCGAGCGTGAGACCTTCGGATTCAGCCAATCGTACGACGTCCGTCTCGATTCGCTCGCGCGTCTCTTTGGTCGGAATGAACCGAATCCGCACCGGTTTCCACCGTTTCAAGGTGGCCACGATTGGCTCAGGGCTGCCTCCCACCGTGCAAACCAAAAGATTGTGTTTGTCTTCGTTCACGGTCTACCTCCTTCTGCGTGGTCGCTGACCACCACTACCAGGTTTGGGTTTGCCCTGGGTGGCGATCGGCTTGTCCCACCGATATTGAGGGCTGCGGGGATCCTGATTGTTGCGATACACAGCAATCTCGTCGCCAATCTGGGGCAGTTCGTCGGCGGGAGGCGGGACGCCATAAGCTAAGACGCCACGTGGTTTGCCTTGTTCTTGCACGAAAAACTGCACCTTGCCGCCGATATCGCGCCGCTCCAGCACTTTGACCATCACTCGACCTGGGTCGAGTGTTGCGGGCGGCGGTGGCTGGATAATCGTTGGCACGGGCCACGGCGTGTCGAGGACTTCCGCTGGCACTGCGGGCTCGATGGGTAGCAGCGCGTGCTCTTCGGCAGTCGCCGGTTCGGTGATTGGGTCGGAGTAGCGCAGCTCGCCTCGTGGCCAACACAGTGGCACACAAAGACCAAAGGCCCAGTGAATCACGTTCGCGCCGATGCCTTGCAAATGTTCGACTACGTCCGGCGCCAGCAACTCGTGCATGGGGATGGCCCGTCCCAGCCAGCCACGCGGCACCGGTCTATGAAAGCTGGCGCCTGGACGGAGGACAACGATTGGTCTCTTGAAGACGTTCTCCAGGCCAAAGTCCGGGCCGAGCTTGCCGTACTTCGTGAACGCTTCCCAGGCCCCGTCCATCGGATCGCCGCTCGCCGGCTGGAATGTCGAAAGCACGACGCAACCGTCGGCACCGGCCGGCTCGTCTAGCTCAGGTACGGCTTCCAGTCTGCCATCGATCCGGAACTGGCCCTTGCCGGCCGTGCGGTCCGAACCAAAACCCCAATCGGCCAACTCTTTGATCAGCCGTCCGAACGGCTCCACGAACTCGGGGACGACGCGGGCGTAGACGGTCAGATGGCGGATTCCTTTCTTCAAGACCGATTCTTCTGTTGGAAACAGTCCCCCGCCGTTGTTGGTGGTGTTGGAGGCGCGGCCAATCGTGTTCCGCAACTGTATGTATTCCACGAAACCCGCATCGCGGAGCATTTCACCCGTCTCCGGTACGGTGCCGCTCTGGAGTCGACGGAAGGATTCGGTCAGCAACCACCGCGCCCGCTTCAGTGGTTTACGCAGTTCGGCCGGAACATCCAAGGTTCGTACCGCTGTTGGTAGCGGCAGCCGGTCTCCGGGGAAGGCGTCGGAAAGCACAAAGGGCGGCTGGCCCGCAAGGGCGGGGTCGATCAGCTTCTGTCGCAAAACTTGATCGCCTTCGATTCGCGCACAGGTCCAACACAGCAGCCCGCTGAGCGTATCGGACTGCCACGGCGTGCGCCACGGCGATTCGGGAATCAGGCGAAAGCGGTAAAGGTCCATGTTCGCGTAGTCACAGGGTAAATGGCGTGCCATCCAGTTTCAGGTCGCGGAACTCAATCTCACCAGAGCCTTTGCTAATGCCGGAGCCGATTCCGGTCTGTTGAAGCGCCCGTAGGCCGTCCTTGACGAACTCGATCAGGGCATCGCCGCCAGTTTTGTCATTGTACTGGCAATCTTTGTCGAGATCCCACACCTGGATGCCGATGCGGAGGGAGAACTCAGAGCCAGCGACAACACGCTCTTCCGTCCGCAAGGCGCCTCGCAATGCCGATCCAGTGATTCGATCGATGGCGGTCGAACTCTTCTTCTCAGTTTCACCACCTCTTATGCATTGCGCATCGCGCACTACTATCCGTGTCGGTCCGAGAGTGTGTTGCGGGGTTGCGTGAGGACCAAAAATCCGGCAGACAAGGCAGTCTTGCTTCTTGCAACTGCATGGCTTGCCACCATCCCCAACTTTGTCAAGCCGCTGCTCCATTTCCGACCGCATTTTTCCCTTGATCGAAGAGCCAGGGATGTAGGGCCGCAGCGTAACGGGATGCTTGATGCAGGTGAGGTCCGTGCCTCCGATCTGAAGGAGTTCGTCACTGCTGCCGACGCGCAGGCCGCTCAGGCAGTGAATGATGCCGGTGATCTCGTGGTAGCCGTTTTTTTTCATCATCAGTTCCTTTCGCGTTCTTTGAAGAATTGAGAACCAAAGCCGACTAACGCCTCGAAGTGCGGAAGGAACCCCTTAAGAAAGTCCTTCTCGTTCTTGACGGCGGCGACGTTGCTCTTGATGAAGTCGTGAAACAACTCGGGAATTTTCGGCGGTCTCTTTCCGAAGGCGTCAGCAGCCGCAACGTCGAGTTGACGAAAGGTAGCCTCTTCAGCAGCCCAAGTGGATGTCTTGGCCCGCAACTTCGCTTCAATTGCCCGGCAGTGCTGGAAGAAACGCCGGATTTGATGCGTTGGTTTTCCATCGCGTGGCCAGTCGTCTGCCATGCGTTTTGCCAAATCTTGTATGATCTCTCGCTCGACGAACTCGGGCCGCAGATTGCCCGCGGAGTCGAAGTAACCGTTCCCCAAATAGTTGGGCCAATGCTCGTTAAGCGTTTTGTGAGAGCCGTGCTGGCCTCGGTGTTGATCGCGAGAAGCCATGTTCAATCCTCCTCGTCCCGCGTCCGCGTGGCAGTCAGCGCATAGCGGACAATCGCGGGCAGATAACGGACTTGGGTCTTGTTGGGTTCATCGAAGTCGCACACGAGGCGGTCAGCCCACTGGCGGGCGGGTGTGCCTTTTTTCCAGTTTCGGTCCACGTGATAAGCCAGACGAGCGGTGGCCAGCGGTTCGGGCTTGTCGCCGTGGCGGGCCAGTGCCAGTTCCAACAAGGTATGGAGCCAGCCGCGCTGGATGTCGCCAGCATTCACCCATTCAACCAGCCGCTTGGCTGCTGAGATGACGGCCTCGTGATCTTTCCATAGCCAGACCTGGCCGAACGCCGCCAGCCGATCCTTGCCGCTGTCTTTGGCCTCATTGAGCAATACTTCTGCCCGCTTGACAGCAGGTTTGATTGGGCGTTTGGGCTTGATCAGTTCCAAGCCCGCGCTCAGAGTCAACGTGTGATCGCGGAATTCTTCCGCGAACCACTTACGCATGGTGCTGGCGAAATCGACCATGATATTCCACGGCCCGACCATGATCAGATCGTCACCACCAGCAAAGATCGTATAAATCGACTGCCACGGACCTGCGTGGTTGGCAAGTTCTTGCCGCAGCCGGCCGGCAAAGAAGGCGTCGAGTCGGTCACTCAGAGACCGCACAGCGTCGAGGCCTTTGCTATTCAGCAAATGCTCGAAACAGACACCGAGCGAATCAGCATCGGCCTTGAGGACAGCGAGAAGGTCGTCGCCCTGGCTGCGTTTGGCCAAATCCGTGAACCAGATCGGGGTTCCTTCGTCATCAGTCGGTACATGGGCCATCAGCCGCCGCTTCAGAAATCGCTCTGGCGGGCACCACGAAGGACGCTCTTCTGGGTCGCGAAGGTTCGCGACCGCCACTATCCCCGGCCCGGCGGTGACATGGTCTGAGCTTGCGATCTCGACCCCGAAACCGAGCAACTCAAAACGGGTCGTTTCCACCCTGTCGCGAATGATTAGCCAACGGCCACATGGCAGGCGCCGGCCAATCTCTCGGCTCTCGGCACACATGCGGCAGACCTGGCGCATCTCACCTGTGTCACGCTCCGTTTCTGACTCAGTGGCTGGCGCGTGGCCGCACAAACTGCATGGCGTGCCCAACGGTGCCAAGATCAATCGCGTTGAGTCCCAACAAGCGGTCTGCGGTGCCCAGGGCCTGGCCTTGGACCTCTGCAATCGTCGTTGAGCCTCTTGGTAACTTACGATGTCCGATCCGGAATCCGCCCAAGCAATTGCCAGCCGCAGTTCTCCGCGCGTTTGCCCCAGAAGCCACTCGTTGATTTCGTGCTGTTCACAGACAAGTGAGCTTTCCACCGCAGCGAAGCTGTCTCCTTCGAGCAAGAACTTGCCCGCGCCTGACAGCCTTACTGAAGTCAGCGGCCAATTCAGGGCGCGGAGTACCCGAAGGGCAGCTGTTTCGGCAAGGAGTTGCACGAAGAACGATCGAGCTCGTAGGCGCTGTGCCTGGCCGCCACCCTCTTCGGCTACGTCAAAGACGTAATTCTGAATGCCTGAAATGTCGCCAAGAATGATCATCTCGGCCTCGCTGCTTCATGTGCGGCAAGGGGGCGTACTTCTGGCTTTGCCGTTTCAATATCGGCCATATTATAGAGGAGTAGATTCCGGTTTTCATCCATAAAACGGTCGTTTGAACCACACCGCCAACTTCTCTCCGGTTCTTCCCTGTCGGTACACCGTTGCTGGCGTCCGGTAGTCCCCCAACATGTTGTCCAGACAATGCTCCTTGCCATCCCTGCTCACCGCTATCCCCGCTGCCTCCAGCCGCCTCGTCCAGGCCGCCGCTCCTTGAGCCAGCTCACCAGCCGCTCTACCACGTTGCGGCCGCAGTAGGCCACCCGACCCTAGCCACCCCCTCGACGCTTGGCACCGCCCTCGTTCTTGCGGTCGGGAATCATCGCCTTCATGCCACACAGTCGCCGCAGTCGCCGCACCCAGCCGGCGCTGTAACGGCAGTCGCACGCCCGACGCACCGGCCAACGCATCCGCAGCCCACAGGCCGCCAGCAACAGGTCGATTCGCG
>JAJPHU010000023.1 GCA_021325115.1 Planctomycetota bacterium
GAAAATCGGCGAGAAAAAAGACCAATATTATGCCTATGTCGACGATCCCAAACACAAAGACATCGTGGCCATCTCGGCCACCAGCGTGGCCCGGCTCTTGAAGCTGCTGGATAAACCGGATTCGCTACGCGACCGCAATCTCGTCGCCCTGGGCAGCTTTCGCAAACCAGACGCCATCAACATCCAGAATAGCTACGGCCTGCTTGAGTTCCGCCGCATCGGGCCTTCCACTCCGCCGCCGCCCGGCGGGATGCCGACCCAGGAGACGTGGAAGCTATGGCGCGGCGACCAATCCTACACCCTCGACGCGGCGACGGTACAAGCGCTAATTAACGCCCTGACAACGCCCAATCAGGTCAAAGGTTTCGTGGACGATCCCGCCAAGAAGAAAGAACTTGGTATGGACAAACCGGATGCCGTCGTCCGCATCTGGACTGACAGCTTACCCGCGGAGGAAAAAAAGGACGAGAAGAAGGACGAAAAGAAAGACGAGAAGAAAGAAGACAAAAAAGAGAAAAAGCCAGAGCCAAAAGACAAAGACAAGCCCGCGTTCACGCTGTCGTTCGGCCGTCTATACGACGGCAACGTGGCCGTGGAACGCAAGCGCGGCGACGAGAAGACCGGGACGGTCGTCTTGGTGCCATCCACGCTGCGCGATCAGGTGTTTCAGGGACCGCTTGCTTATCTCGACAAGCAGCTGCCGCCGTTCAACACCGATCGTTTCGATGCCATCAAGAATGTCACCAAACTGACACTGACACGTGATGGGACTACCTATGAAATCAGCCATGAAAACAAGCCGGATGCGCCATGGAAGATCGACAAGCCGTCCGACTTCGCTGGACGCATCGCCGATCGATCGGCGATCGAAACTATCCTGCGCGATCTCAACAATCTGCGCGCCGTCAAAATCGAGACCGACAAAGTGCCCGAAGCCGTCAAACTTGCGGAGTGGGGCCTGGACAAACCGCAGCTCAAGGCGGTCGTCACACTGACGCAGGACAATAAGCCCAAGACGTTCGAGTTCGATTTCGGCAAAGAGACCAGCGACAAAAGCGGTTTCTATCTTCGCACCAGCTTGCAGGACATGATCGTCGTGGCCGGCAATAATGTGGTCGGCGATTTAAAGCGCGAATTACACGATCCGACCGTGTTCCACTTCGACGCCGGCAAAGTCCAGGAGGTCAAGCTGACCGGCTGGATCGCACTGCAAAAACCGCTGGGCAAGAACACGCCGTTGTCGCTAATGTTCAAACGCACCAAAGACGGCTGGGAAACCGAGCCGAAGGATTCCTTCAAGCTCGACAAAGCGCGGTTGGAAGGGTTCTTGAAAAACCTCTCGGATCTCAAGGCGGTGAAGTTCATCGCGCACAAGGCCAAGCCGTCCGCCGATCAGGAGCTGGACGTAGACAAAGGCGCACTGCTCGTCGAGTTGACGGTGACAGGCGACAAAGAACCGCACAAGCTGACGCTGACAGTTGGCAAAGCAGATGCCGCATTCGGCTATTTCGCTATCAGTAATCAGTTACCTGGCGACATTTTCGATGTCCGCAAGGACTTGTTCGATAAAGTCAAGGAGAAGCCGGCCTATTTCAGTGGGCAATGACTCCGCGCGATTGCTGTTTAGAGTCCTTCTGTGGACATGCCTTGCTCGCGCAGCTGCGGCTTGATAATGGTCTCGAAACATTTCGGGCAGATGCCGTGGCTGAAACGAGCATCGGAATGCGCGCCGATATATTCCTCGACGCGCTGCCAATAGTTGTCGTCGTTGCGGATGCTTTTGCAATAAGAACAAATGGGCAACAAGCCTTGCAGCTGCTTGACACGCTTGAGCGCGTCCTCCAACTCGGCGACGCGGCGAGCGAACTCCTGCTGCAAAACGGCCATGCGTATTCCAACATTGATGCGTGCTTGCAATTCCTCACGGTCGAATGGCTTGGTGATATAGTCGTCAGCCCCGCTCTCCAAGCCGGCCACGATGTCTCTTTTGTCGATGCGCGCCGTCAACAAGATGATGTAGAGGGAGCGCTTGGCAGGATTGACACGCAGGCGACGGCAGACGCTCAGACCGTCCAGCTGTGGCATCATCCAATCGAGAATAGCCAACGGCGGCGCGTCGTCTCGGCTCAGCGTCTCGTAGGCCGATTGGCCATCGGCGGTCACCAGGACACGATGCCCCCAACGCTGCAAGGTGACTTCCAGCATGCGCCGTGAGATGGCATCGTCTTCAGCGATGAGTATGTCCATAAAGAAAGCATACGCCGCCCGGAGGGATCGTGCTGACGCTCACCACGTCTTTTTCCGCAGCGGGTTGCGGACATCTTGGCCCATGATGGGGCGGCCAATCACCTGTGGATCCAGCGTCGCGACGGCATCGTTGCCGAAGAAAAGGCAATGCAGCGCGGCGTGGCTTTCAATAGAGCCAGCGTCACCTGGACGCAGAACAATAAGCCCAAGCCGATCGCCTGCGAACCAACGGATACAAATTCGCAAACCACCTTCCTCTCCGCCGCCGAGTGGGCCTTGATCGCGTAAAAACAATAGAGCCGCTCTTGCTGGCGTTGCGGGCTGATGGTCTAATAGAGACGGTCCTACCTGAATTTTTTCTCTCTGGTCTGGAAGGATACCCGCCGTGACTGTTTCGTTTCTACATCGCCACACCATCGGCATCAACCGCCGTGAACTGCTGCAAGTCGGCTACACTGGCCTTTTGGGCATTAGCTTGCCATCGCTGTTGACGCAACAGGCCCAAGCCGCAGCCAAACCGGTGAAGACGCCGCGCAAGGGCAAGTCCGTCATCCTCATCTTTCTCACGGGCGCGGCCAGCCACATCGATACATTCGATCCCAAACCGGAAGCGCCGCCGGAAATACGCGGCGAGTTCAAAGCTGCAGCCACCAAAACGCCGGGACTGCTGGTTTGTGAGCATCTGCCGCGCCTGGCCGCTCGCGCCGATAAATACACCATTGTTCGTTCGCTGTCTCATCGTGAGAACAACCATCTCGTGGCCACGCATCACGTTCTGACGGGCTATCCGCAGCCAGGGGCTTTCTTCGATAAAGTAGCTTCGCGGGACGATTGGCCGTGCTATTCGTCTGCCTTGCACTATCTGCGGCCGCGAAACGACGGCATTCCTACGGGCGTCAATCTGCCGACCTTCCTCATGGAAGGTCCGCTCACCTGGCCCGGACAACACGCTGGCTTCCTCGGACCCAAGCATGATCCCTGGCAAATCACCAGCGATCCCAATTCTCCGAATTTCCGCGTCGAGAGCGTGCGGCTGGCGCCGGGATTAGAGATCGAACGACTGCACCATCGTCGCGCTTTGCTCGAGGAAGTGGACCATCAGCGGCGGCAGTTCGAGGAGTTGGCCGAGTGCCGGCGGCTGTCCGACCAGCAGCAGCTGGCGTTCTCGATCCTGACCTCCGGCAAGATCGCACGGGCCTTCGAGCTGGACCAGGAACTGCCGACTGTGCGCGATCGCTATGGCCGGCACATGTTCGGGCAATCGCTGTTGTTGGCCCGGCGTTTGATCCAGGCCGGTGTGCCGGTGGTACAGGCCAATATGGGCCGCGTACAAAATTGGGATAATCACAGTCACATTTTCTCGACCTTGAAGAATCGCTTGCTGCCGCCTTTGGATCAGGCCGTTTCTGCTCTGCTAGATGATCTGGAAGCGACGGGTCTGCTCGACGAGACGTTCGTGATAATGCTGGGCGAGTTCGGGCGGACGCCGAAACTCAGTTTGCTTCCTGGCCAAACGGTCGTGGGCCGCGATCACTGGGCGCCGTGTTTCTTCGGCTTGTTCGCCGGCGCCGGGGTGCGCGGCGGACAGGTCATCGGCAAATCGGACAAGGTCGGCGCCTATCCGACGACCCAGCCGTACTCACCGGACGATATCGGTGCCACAGTCTACCACGTTCTCGGCGTCGATCCCGCCTCCGAGGGGCGCGATCGCCAGGACCGGCCTGTGCAGCTCAACCGCGGGCAGGTGATGGAAGCGCTGTTCACCGGCGCGGTGGGGTGAGACGAGCGTCATCAGCGCCCGACGTGCAGGTCGCGTAAGAAGGCCTGACCGTCGGGAGTGACGCTAATCTCTGCGGTCAGCTGACCCCTGCGAGCTGCCTCCTCATAGCGCCGGCCCTTGCCTTCCTGGACAAAGAACGATTCGATGCCGTACTCGATGCGATTGTGTGCTATTCTGCCGCGCAGAAAAGGTCCATTTCGAGGAGACACGAAGCTGTAGTTTCCGGCCCGCCAGTGTTTGCCGTCCCCTTCGGGGACCAGTTCGACGTAAATGGTTTGTCCATTCTGAATCTGGGGATTACCCCAGAATTCTGTGGGCAGGCGGCTAAAGGCGTAGCTGAGGATGACGTAATCGCCGCGGAACAGATCGCGCGGATCGACGGGCTGCACGCGCACATAGTAGACGTTGCCCCGCTCCAGCGCCAAAGCGCGCCAGGACGTCATGCCCAACAACACAACCAGCTGAAAGCCGATACCGGCCAGCAGCACCCCCTTTTCCCACCCCTTAACAGCAGTAACCAGTCGGTCGGCAAAAGATCTGGGGACCGGCCTGGTTTGAAGGGCCTGAGCATCCGTCATAATGCGATCCTCCTTTGCTTGCGCTGCCGCCAGTATAAAGAAACGACGAACAGCGTCGCCCCGCACAAAAAGAACATAAACGCGCCGCCCAGCATCCCTCCGAAGCTTCCGAACAGATCGAAGTAGCGAAGGACGGCCCAGAGCAGAAAATACAGCACGCCAGCGGCGAACGGTCGGCCCCGTTCCTCGCGCAAGCC
>JAJPHU010000029.1 GCA_021325115.1 Planctomycetota bacterium
CGAGACGAATGTCTGCAGCGTCTGCGCGGCCAGGTGGCAGCAGGTAGGCCGATCATCGGCGGCGGGGCCGGTACAGGCTTGTCGGCCAAGTGCGCCGAGGCTGGCGGCATCGATCTGATTATCATCTACAACTCCGGGCGCTTTCGCATGGCCGGACGCGGCAGCCTCAGCGGCATGATGCCCTACGGCGACGCCAATCAGATCGTCCTGGACATGGCCCGCGAAGTGCTGCCGATCGTGCAGCGAACGCCGGTGTTGGCCGGCGTATGCGGTACCGATCCGTTTCGTATCATCAAACGCTTCCTTCGTGACATACAGGCGGCGGGTTTCAGTGGCGTGCAGAATTTCCCCACGGTCGGACTCATCGATGGTACTTTTCGGCAGGGTCTTGAAGAGACCGGCATGGGCTTCGATAAAGAAGTGGAGATGATTGCCGCCGCGCATGATCTCGGCCTTTTGACCTGTCCCTACGTCTTCACCGTGGAAGAGGCGCGAGCGATGGCCAAGGCAGGGGCTGACGTGGTCATTCCGCACATGGGGCTGACCACCAAGGGCACCATCGGCGCCAAGACAGCGCTGACCTTGGAGCAAGCTGCCCAGCGCGTACAGGCGCTCGGCGATGCGGCCAAAAGTGTCAATCCCGATGTGTTGGTCCTCTGTCACGGTGGACCGATCGCTGAGCCGGAAGACGCCGCTTACATCCTCCAGCACACGCGTGGCGTCGTCGGCTTCTTCGGAGCTTCGAGTATCGAACGACTGCCAACCGAAGTGGCGATTACAGAATGTGTGCGGCGCTTCAAGACAATCGGATAGTTGAAAACCTTAATACCGGAAAATAATATCAAACGTCAGTGTATAATCATTGATTTCCTTCTGTTTGAGCAGCGGCCAGGTGATGGCAGCGCCGGCCTGGATATGCTCGTTGAGCTTGAAACGCAGGCCAGGCGAGATGCCCAAGAAATCGCGGCCGCCCACGTTCTTTGAGCCAAAATTCACCAAATCCAAGCCCTCGAAGCCAAAACCGGGGATGTTGGCATTGCCGCCGATCGTGTAATGGTACCAGCTCATTTCCAAAAAGGGGAAAAACATATTGGTGTTGGCGATATTATAATCCCAATGCAAGAGCATATAGTAGAATTGGGAGCGTTGTTTGGTTACGGAGAAATCGTAGCCGAGCGTACCCATCAGGTTGGTGCTACCCCAACCGCCCGGCAGACAGAAGTTCTTGGCCGCCGACAAGTACGGCACCAATCCTAACGTGCCAGTGTTCTGAAATACTTTCGGCGAGCCGGCCGGGATCTGAAAGATCAAACCGCCGGCCATCACTGTTTTCCACTCCTCCGATCGCAAAAATGTATATTTTGGCCCTAGCTCGATCTGAGCGAAACCCGTATTCTCGCTGAACTTGCCGGGTGGCCCGGCGGCGGGGTTAAACGGATTCAATGTGATAAAGCCCAGCTCGTTAACAGTTAGCGACAACCGCTCGGTGACGGCCAAACGCGCTTGCAAGCCGTAGAATTCTTCGTTTCCTCCTCGAAAGATCGGATTTGTGCGCGGTGCACCGGCGTAGATGAAAAGCGGCTTCAGTTCGGTCAGGGCTCGCGGATCCTCGAAGAGGAACGGGTTGGTGACAGGGGAAGCGAAATAATCGAAAGCATGATCGCTCTGAAGCAGACAGCGGCCGGTGGCGCTAGCGTCTTCACCGCAGCAACCAGAAATAAAATCTTTACAGCGATCCCAGAATGAATGCTGCAACGGCTTGTCGATGACCACGCCTTGATTAAGGGGCGCATCGGTCGGCGGGGGCGGCGGCGGCACCGGGCCAGAAGCCGGCGGCGCCGGCTCGGGCGGCTGAAGGACGGTATGCATCGTCGGCGGTGGATCGGGCGGCGGCGGGCTGGTCGGTTCCTGGAACGACACCGGCGCTAAATGGGAATGGACCGGCTCCCTGACCGGACGGGCGTAGACGCCGTTGTCCAGAGAGCGGGGACATTCAAGGATGACGGCTGGGCCGGAGCCGGCCTCCGTGGCGGACGGCGGAATGGCGCTCACCGACCGCCACGGATCATCCTCGGCGGCGGCGGTCAGAGACGACAATAACATCGTCAGGGTTGTGACCCACCACAGACTTCGGTTGGTCATGGTCCCACCCTCTCATCCCTGAGGCATTGCCCGTTGGGGGACTTCCTTGCCCGGGCCGGTCCTTCAGCCCGTCTTTTATTCGACACCGTGACGACATGTTCCTCCGCAGAATTGAGAATCGCGAAGTAAGGATTGAGGATTGCAAACCGCAATTTGGTTACAATCCTCAATCCTCAATCTTCAATCCTCAATCATCCCAGCGACTGCCAGCCATCGCCCAGCAGCGAACGTTTGCTGAGGACCGGCGGTGGATCTGCCTGGACCTGCGGCGGCGGCGATGGAGAGGGCGCTGGGGATGGCGATGGGGATGGGGACGGGGACGGAGAAGGCGAGGGGGAGGGAGACGGCAACGGCGATCCACTGTTGCCTGTCGAGGGCGCCACCAGGCCGAAATCGTAGTTGACAGCATCGCCACCTTGCGGCAGCGCCAGAAGCATCTGACCGTTAGATACCACGCCGCCATAGTTGCCAAGCGTCGCCGCACCTGCCACGTATCCCGACGGAACTTGATCGGTCAGCGCGTAGATGCCCGGCTGTAAGTTGGTGAAACTGTAATCGCCGTTGGTATTCGTTGTCGCAGTCTTCGATACTTGCTGCCCTGTAAGTGTCACACCTGTCAACGTCACCGTCACGTTGGAAACTCCTGGATCGCCCTGGTCGTAAGAATTAGTCTGGTTAGCGTCCAGGTAGACGATACCGTCGATGGCAGCGGGGCCACCGGGCGGCGGCGACATACACGGCGGCGGACTCGGTGGTGGACTGGCCGGCGGCACAGGCGGCGGGGCCGGCGGCGGAGGCGGTGTGTAGTGATAAATTACTGTCACCGTGCCCGAACCTTCCGAGCAGATGTGGACCTGCTCGTTGCCCGAACCGGACACCGTCGAAGAGGATTGCGCCGTCTCTTTCAGAGACACATTGCCAGTGCCTTCCCAGGCAGACAAATTGTTTGTCAGCGTGATCGATTTCTGGGCCGACGCAGACTGCTCGCCGAAATCGTGTCCGCTAGCGCCGCCGTAGTCTAGCGTGCCATCATAGGCGGACAGCTGGGTGTTCTCGTTGATCGAAGGTGCGACGGACAGCGACATGCCGCCCGGTCCTTGCAGCGAGAGATTGCCGTTGACCTGGGCATTGACTGTGCTCGGCGCGGCATCGAGGTTCTCAACCTTGACATCACTGCTAAGTGTGCCATTGTAAATGATTTGGACGCTGGTGAGCGTGCCCAACGAGGGATCGAATTGGGCCACCGATTGTGTTTGGCTGCCGCCGGTGGTGGATGGTGTGAAAGTGGCCGTCACTTGTTGGGTTGCGGTCATGCTAGGCACCCAACGCTCTTCCAGCGCCTCCAGACTGGGCACGACGCGATGCCTGGTTTTCCATTGAGCGGCAGGCCGTTTGGAGCGATCGAGCAATCGAAACAAAGAAGCAAACATGACAAGAAGCCCTCCTGGCAAGGTGTAAAAACAGCTGTTCACCCGCCCGCCGGGGGCGGCGGCGGGCGGGTAGAATTCGGAGGTGCGAAATCAAAGGAGTGTGTCTCTCAGCCTTGTTTTCATCGGTGCAACGAAGCAATCGCAATGAGGAGATGCAAGACAACAAGGCCGCACGAGGGAGGAAGTGTAGCGGTGGCGCCGGAAGCAACGAACAAAACGAGCCGGAAGCGTTAGCGACGGAAGGAATACCCGTCGCTAACGCTTCCGGCTCGTTAGCCATCGCTAACGCTTCCAGTTCGTTCCTTACCAGCGAATATCGAGTCCGAGCGTGAGACCCTGTACCCAGAAATTGGAGCCGTTGAAGCTGAAGGCCGGCTGATTGGGGCCACCGGGCGTCGCTGGTGGAATCAGGTTGGGGTTGACCACGGTGTTAATTTGCTCGCCCGGGCGAACGACGCTACTCCAGAACAGGAAGTTGTAGCCGACGAAGCCGCGTATGTGGTTAGTGAACTGATAACCGAGGTTGATACCGACTTCTTCGACAAAACTCACCATGCTGCGCGTATGCGGCCCGATGTTCGACGATAGCGCCAGCAAGCCGCCTGGCGAGGTCGTAGCGGCGATGCCCGGTGCCGCCGAAGTCGTGGCGCCGGAAACGTTCACGTACTGCATGGTGCTGCCCAGGGCGATGCTCTCACGCACATTAATACTCCAGCGCCCAAAGCGTAATTCGCCGATGACGCCAATTTGTCCGCCGTTGAATAAATTGCTGGTGCCAAAGCGATCGTTGACCCGGAAAGTCGTACCAGCCGGCAAAGTGGGGTTAGTCGAGTTATAGACGGCCAAGTTCTCGGTCATCGACAACGACTCGTTCAAACCCAGCAAGCGCCAGCCAGCAAAACCGTCGATGAACCAGTTGCAGCCGCAGAACAGGTTGCGGCGCAGATTAGCTTCGGCGCCATAAAGGAAGAAGGTATTGACGGCAGTGAAGGTACCGGCCAGGCCGCTGGGTGCAGCCACCGCCTCGACGTCCGGGGCACCGGTCAGGACGTTGAAGAAAGGCCGAGCCAAGAACGGCACACCAAACGACGAGGCTGTAAAGCTGTTCGCATTGCCGCCGAGGAAGAAGCCGCCCAGATCCAATCCCAAACCGTGGCAATCGTTGAACCAATAGCCACCCCGCAAGCGCACGCCGGAGTAGGGATTGTTGTTGTAGCCAGTGCCGCCATACAGGACGCTGGTACCGGGCTGGCCGAGCGCACCTGGCACCGGGGCCGTGATCGGGCCGGTGGTCAACAACGGCGGCAGCATTTGCGATTTGATGAACCACAGCAAGTACTCGGCCGAGCCATACCAACGATTGCCGAAGCAGCAGCCGTTGCCCCAGCAGCCGCCCCACACGCCGCTGCAACCATCGCAACAAACGCCCTCACCACAGCTTGGCGGGCAACAACCCGGTGGGCAACCATCCGGCATGCAGCAATCGGTACCGCCGCAGCCACCGTCCACGAGAGGAGCACCCATTGGCCCCGTAACGACACCCGGCGCGGCATTGATCCCCGGAGGGGAGACGATCCCCGGAGGGGAAACGATCGTTCCCCCCGGCAGGCCCGCATCCATGCCGAAGCTGGTGCCGGGCTGGGCGTTGGGCATCGACAGAGTTGGCGCCGAAGCAGCGTCTTGAGCCATCGGTGCCGAGGCCGGCGGCTGCCGCCATGAGTACGGCACGTCGGGGGACGGCGTCGCATTGAGGACCGGCGCAGGCATTGGCAGAGGAGTACTACTATTGGTAGGACCGACCGGCATCGGCCGACTGACCGGGAAGCTGCCGGGCGGATTGAGGGCGAAGGCATTCTCGCCGCGGTTGGCAAATAAGCCGGTGGGCTGAATTTTCTGATCGACTACGGGGCGCTCATCACGCAAGGGGATGGGACGATCCAAGCTGACCGTCGGCGCCGTGTCGGCATCTTCTACGCGCTGTTTCTCGTTCCCAAGCTCTGCTTGGGAACGCGGTGGCGTCACCTCTACGGGCGGATAAGGTTCAATAACCGGGGCCGGCGCCCCAGCTTCAAGGAACGCGCAGCGTCCCGTCACCAAAATGCCCAGTGACAGGGCCAGACTACGAAGCCATCGCTGTCTCATGCCAGTGGTCCTCCCTGACTCGGCTGCCAGCTCCCCGGTGACTGGACGCGGTCGAGACCGCGGTTCTGAAGGGGAGAAACGGAGTAAGTCTTGTTGCATCCTGCCGGTTGTTATCCAGTCTCCCAGCCAATGAATTCGGCTGCCGTCCCGCTTGGCGAACAGCCAGATCGGCGCTCTTCGCCAAGCGCCGCCTTGCCTGGCTAACCTCGTTCCGCATAGGCGGCAAAGTTTGCCAAAACTATTCCAACCCTGCCCCGCGCAGCTTGCGTTTGGCCGCCTGGGCCAGCTTTGTCCGTGGCGAACGCTTCACCAGCAAACGCAGCACTTTGCCCCCAAATTGTTTCTGCTGCCCCAACTGCTCCGCAAAGTGAAAACCCAGATAGTATAAATCTTCCGCATCCAGCCACTTGATCTTTTCCAACGCCGCGAACAGCTCCGCCTCATAGCCCTGGCAAAGTGTAGCGAACTGTTGCAAGCAGGGATCGCCTGTCCGCGCCTCCGGTGCCAGATCGTGTGGAGATACCTTCAATCCGCAGCACGCCAATTCCAGGCGGATCGGAAACCCACTCGATGGATCGCGGATCAACAGCCGCAGATACAGCAGGGCGGTTTCATACGCTTTCTTCTTGCGCCAATAAAGCGCCCGGTCTTCAAGGCGCTGACGCAGTTCAGCGGCATCGGCTTCGCGCAGCAGAAACAGAAGAGCATCGGCACGGCGATCGTTGGATTCCAGATAAGCGCACGCTTGCGCAAACACTTTTTCACGCCACTCCGAAGGATAAGCACGGGCAAACGGCGCTTGCGCCCGCGCCAATGTCCACGTTTGGTCCGGCGAATCCGCTTCAAGCAGAGCCGCCGTCAGCACTTTCTGTCCCTGTTTCAGCCGGCTCAGCTGCGCCAGGGCGCTGTCGCGCAACGAACGATCCGGATGATGGATCTGCTGCAAAAGTGCCTGAGCCACTTCAGCCGTATCGCGATTGCCGATCTTATCCAGAGCCAGCTTACGCACCGCCACATCGGCTGCTTGTAAGAGCGCCAGCCATTCCGGCACGGTTCGCTCGCTAACCGGCAAGTCTTTAAGCAGTACCAGGGCCGGCGCCGCCAGGCGAAAGTCGCTGGCGGTAGCGCAGGCGAACAGCCGCTTGAGCTGTTCCTTGTTCGGTGATACCGCCCATTTGCCCAGTGCTTGCAGCGCCGCCGCACGCACCTCCGGGGGATAGGGCGGCACAATGTGCTCCCACAGCACTGCCTCGGCACGCGGGTCATCCAACGCAGCCAACAAGCGCAGTATGACAGACTCCGCTGACAGACTTAACGACTCTTTTTTATGGCCAATCAACTCCAGCAATTGATCGGCCAGCGCCTTGCGATGCGCTGGCGTCAGCGCCGATACTTGCGCCAGCAGCGAACGGCCGGCCGCCTCAACGACGCCGGGATCGCGGTCAAGCAGCACGGCAACGGCAGCTGTCTCGGCACTGGCCGTGCCTGCTGCGGCCAGCGCCGAAGCGATGTAACGCCGCAGGCCGGGCGCAACTTTCGACATCAGCTCTTGCAGCGCCCGTGTTCCTTTGGCCCCCAGCTTTGCCGCTGCCTGTGCGGCCTGCTCCGCCTCCTCGCCGCCCTCCTTGATGCGCTCCAGCAAATGCGGCAGCGCCGCCTCGATGCGCAGTTTGCCCACCGCTTGAATGACCTGCCTCCGCAACTGCGCTTCGCCGTTTTGTAAAGCATCGATAAGAGCGCGGGTCAACGCCGCATCTTTACTGCCGATCTCACCGAGCACCAATACAGCAGCGCAGCGCACGTCCATCGGCTGGTCGGGATGCAATAAACGGAGGATCTTCTTGGTCGTATCCGTCATGAGTTTCCCATTGTTCACAAACGCCTGGCTCCGGGCCGCGGTTGATTTTATTAGCTTTGCCGTGCAACGAGTGCATCATCCTTTACTTGGGCGTGTCCCGCGAAGCAGACGAACGGCCGGCGTCCGCTGCATACGCGGTGGCTCGTTAGGCTGCGGGAATCTACCCTCGCCAAACACAGCCCCAATACGGTAAACTTCTGTCCGGTATGCGTGCCGCTTTCACAAGGAGGGAGGTGCAGGATGCGTATCGGGATTGTACTGATCGTTGCTCCCCTGGCCCTTTCGCAGGCTTCCGCGCAAACACCGTTCAAGCTATCTCCTGCTGTGGCCGTCGAGGCTGAAGACTTCACCATCGAGTCCGGCTGGAAGGTTCTCCGCAACGGTCATGGTAACTACATGGTGGACATCATCGGCCACAACCACATCTCCGGCGAGCGCCTGCTCGGACTCGATGGCAAGAAGGACAACGCCTCCGCATATATGGATGTGACGATTCCAGAGACCGGCGCCTACCGTCTCTGGGTGCGTTACGAATATCCGCCCTTCTGCGAGACGCGCTTTCGTGTTGTCGTGCAACAGGATGGGCGCACGCTTAGCGATCACATCATGGGTGCCAAGAACAGTCCGCGCTTCGGTTTCGGCGTTCCGGTGGCCAAAGCGCAGCACGATCCGGCCTGGGGACCGGAAGGCTTGCTCGAAGAAGGCGTGTTGGTGCCGGAGCTGAAAGCAGGTCGGGCGCGGATCTATCTTCAAGGCATCGCCCAGCCGCAACAACCGGGTATCTCGGCCAATCGCAATATCGACCTCGTTTATCTGACACGTGATACCGAGGATGCTTGGCGGAAGCACTACGCCAGGCACACGAAACTGTATCCGCTCTTGGATGCTTTCCGCGATAGTCGGGGACCGCGCTACGAAGTGCGTTTCACGAATCACGGCGATAAGCCAGCCGATTTCCATATCACGCATGTCTACAACCGTGTTCCCTGGGGCGTCAGCGAAGCGGAGGCAGTGCGCGGCGTTGCTGTCGGGGCCAGGAGCGGTTGGGTACCGTTACGGATGCAGGACACGACGCATTTCAGTCTGGTACGTTTCAGCGGTTCGAGCAAGGCATTCGATGTGGAAATCCGGCCGGTCGGAGGGGCGGTGGAACGCAAATTGTCCGGCGCGGAGACGGTTCAAGTGTATCTGCCGCCTTATCCCGGCAAGGGTGAAAAACCCATCACGCCGATCGAGGAGATTGATGCCGTCTTGGCCGAGTTGAAGAAAGGGCCAGCCATCGGCAAAAAACCGACACAACCGCTCTGTTTTGGTGGTTGGATGCCGGTCGGCCTGACGAACGAGTATGGCCGCAAGTATGCCGAGCTATACGCGGCCCTCGGTTTGCGTTCCTTGCATCCGGCGCTTTCTGGCCCGGCGGTGCGGACCAATCTGCAAGCAGTTGGTGTTCCCGTGAGCAAGAGTTGGGCGGTCAGCGGTTATCGCAATCCACCGACACGCGGCAACATCGAGCAAGCCCGACGGACGCTCGAACGCTACGGACTCAATGGCCAGCTTCGCTTCTTCGACTATGGCGACGAGATTGCGTTCAACGAATGGATACAGCTGCGCGTGCAGAGCGACATTGAGCAGCGTTCCCACGCGGAACATGGGAACGAGGGGAGGAAGCCGAGCAACGTCCTCTCCAAGTTATGGTTCGATTGGCTGCGCGTCAATCGGCCCCAGGCCAATGTCCGCGATTACTGGCTGAAAGAATGGGGGCCGTTCAACATTGGCCGTATGCGTCCGGACAGCAGCGCCGAGGCGGCCGCAGCCAATCCTCGCTTATATGTGGATTCGCTGTTGTTCTACGAAGATACAGTTATCCGCTTCGTCGCCGACGGCATGAAGGAGGTCAAAAAAGCGTTCGGCGCCGACGTGCTATGCGGCGCCAACTATTCGTGCCATCCCTTTTACTATCCGCATAGTACCATGTACGTGAAGTGGTTCCGGCAGGGGGCGGCGGACCTTGCCCGGCACAGCGAATATTTCTGGCAGGTCGGACAGGCCGGTCCGATGATAAACGGCTACATCGCCGAGCATTTCCGCGCTGGTCTGCGCGATAATCCCAACGGTGTGATTCGCCAGTACACCATGCCGCACGCACCTGGCAATACCGATGCCAACTTCCTTCGCTCCGCATTCACCCACTTGGCCCACGGTGCCACCATGCTCGACTTCTTCGGCATCGGCATGAATGAGACTTTCACCGAAAACTACATCGATCATCGCGCGCATTCGCGTTACCGTGCCCTGCGCGACGTGACGCATGCCGTTGGACTCGTCGAGGATCTGTTGCCGAAAGCGCGGCCAGTACCGTCGCCAACAGCACTGCTCCTCAGTGCCAGTACCGAGCGCTGGGATTTCGCGGGAATCGCGGAAGATTCGGCCGGCCACGCCCTGTTTGGTCCGCATTTTCGCAAGCTGCGTTTGAACGCTCACATGGACCGCTTCGGTCTGTGGATGGCGCTGACGTTCCTGGGCGCTTCACCGGACCTTATCCTGGAAGAAGATGTCACCGAGAAGATATTGAAGAATTACAAGATCTTAATTATAGTTGGCGATTGCCTGCCACCTACTCTGGCACCGGTGATCGAGACCTGGGTGCGTCAGGGCGGCGTGGTCTTGGCCACGGCCAACGCCGGGCGCTACGATCCGTACCGCGAATCGACGTCGGTGTTCGAGAAACTGTTCGGCCTGCAAGCCCGGCAAAGCGAGGAGCGCGTTTCGTTCTTCCGGCCGCGTCAAGAATTGCCGTTCTTGCAGCCGTTCAATCACATCGTCTGCCCTGGCGGGCCACTGCCGCAATTGGCCACGCTCGAACGCATCACACCGGCCCAAGACGCCACAGTCCTGGCCCGCTTCCAGGACGGTAAAGGCCCCGCCATCCTCGATCATCGACTGGGCCAAGGGCACATCTTCTACGTCGCTGCTCTGCCTGGCGTCGCCTACCTGTGGTCGGCGTTGCAGCCGCCGGCCGTGCCCGATCGCGGCCTCAACACGCACTCCATCCCCACCACATTCAACACCGGCACGCGCTCGCTCTTGCAACTGGTGCTGCACGCTGCTCATGTCCAGCCGGTCCTCTCGGCGACACCGGAACTGGTGGACGTACGCTTGCTCAAAGCGCCAGGCGGCTACATCGTGCCGATCGCCAACTATCAGACCAAAGTCGGCGAAAAAACGATATTGAATATCTTTTTAAATGACAAAATTGCCAGAGTCACCAGTGCTTATCACGGCGAACTGCCGATCAGGGAAGAGAGGGGCCGCATTGTTCTGACGATTCCCGCCTTGGGCTACGGCGATGTGCTGCGTCTGGACGTGGTAAGATAGACGTGGATTCTTCACTCGCCCGTAACACGCGGCCAGCAAAGAACAGGAAAAAGATGTGCCAGCCCAGAACGCGGCTGGAGAAGGGAAAGTCCTGCGATGACGAGCCAAGCACGGCAACGAACTCGGTTCACCCGACAACCTCCGTGTATTGTGGCTAAATGGGAAACTTGTTTGGTAATGATTGGCCCCGTGCTGCCAGCAAGGCGGCGAGGCGATCTGCCGACAAACGCGGTTCGTCTAGTAGAATACTATCCATTTCCGTAAAGAGAATGGCACCTAAATCATCGCCGGTCCACCCGAGCATGCGCAGATGAGCACCGATCTGTTCCAGGCAGCGCTCGCGCAAGCGAGCGGTCTGTCGGGAGAGGTTGCCTTCGTGAATCCCCAATAAGCTTGCCGTCTCACGCTGGCTGAGGCGATAGCGCAGGCGCAGGCCGAGGACCAGTATTTCCTGTTCCGATAAACCATCGAGCCATTCGCGTGCCGCGTGGCGAAACTCGTCGTGCCAGCGCTCATGGCCGGGATTGGCAAACGGCAGATCGCGCTCGCCCAACTCGTCTTCAGGCAGCGGTTGCAGACTACGGCAATGCCGCAATTCGGAAAGGTGCTTGTTCTGGAAGACGCGGATGAGCCAGGGCACGAGCGGCCGTTGTCCGTCGTAGCGTGCCAGGATGGGCAACGAGCCTTCATGCTCACCAGCCAGCAGATAGCCCCAGAATTCAGCGACGGCCCCTTCCTGACGTTCCGGATTGCGCGGAAACAGGCGCACAGCTCGCAGACGCAGGGCATCGATGAGCAGACAATCGGTGCGATTGGCGCGAGTTGCAAATAAAGCCTCCCAGGCGCTGGGGTGACCTTCCAGACAGGCACAGGCCAAAAACAAGTCTACGACGTACAGCCTCTCTACAAATGTCTCCCAGGAGAGCTTCTCGTCCTTGGCGGCGCGCTTGGTGCGCGTCAGCTCGAAGGCGCGTCGCAAGTGGTGCTCGAATACCGGCAACGGCAGCGTCACTGCCGGCAAACGCAGGCGACAGAAATGGTACAGCAGCGCCGTTTGCGTTGGATTCATGGTTTGTTAGATAGTTGGGTAGTGGGTGGTCAGCTAGTTAATCCCTCACCCTCCTAACCCTCGCCTATCCTTGGGGCACAAACACGATTACCTCGACGCGCGCCGGCGGCAGTGGATCGCGCTCCGGCGCCGGTGGCGGGTTCACTCCCTGGCCCAGTGCCGTCACCTTGCGCGACGAGAACCAGCCCATCTTTTGGATGGAGTGCTGTCTCTTTAGATAATCACAGACGGCCTCGCTTTGTTGGCGTGTCAGCGTTCGCGCCAAGGACGGCGGTGTTTGGTGCGGATCGGCGTAAGCGACGATGACAACCTCCGAACCCTTGTGCTTCAAGCCCTCCAGCCACGGCGCCAAACTATCGAGACGCTCACGGCCCTGGGTCGTCAGCACAGCCCGACCCGGCTCGAATAACTCCGACTCGGCGAAGTATTGGCGGTTGCGCTCGCAGTTGGGGCGGACCAGCAACGTGGCCGCATCTTCGACGTAACCACGCACAAACGGCATTTGTTTGACGGCATCGGCACTTTGGCCGATGGAAGCGATAGTATTCCGGCCCTGCTGGAGCAAGTCGAGCAGGGCGTTATAGGCCTGGGGATCGCGGGCCAGCTTGCCCAGCGTGCCATCGCCGTTACGGATGCCTTCCAGCGTTTGCTTGACCTGGCCGAGCAGGTCGGCCAACTCTGTGCTACTTTCGGATTCCAGGAGCGCATCCTCGGTGACAGGATCGTCGCTCTGCCCCTGGGGCGTTGCCACACCCCGCTCGCCTTGACGGTTATGAATCTCCAGCACTTTGGCGCCGAGCATTCCTTCGCTGACAATTTGCACGGTGGAATGGGCACGGACCAGCCGACGATACTCATTCTTGAGGGCCAACCGCAGCACAATGAGGCCATCCGGTGTTTCCGGCGGCACAATGGTAATCACCTCGCCCGCGTCGATGCCCTGGATGCGCACACGCGTGCCGACTTCGACGCCGCGAATGTCGCGGAAGCCAACACGGACGTGCAGGGATTCTTTGCCGAACCAGCCGCGGCTGCCGACCACAAATAACCCCAGTACAGCCAACCCCATCCCCCCAAGGACGATCAATCCCAGCACCAATGCTTGCAGACGCGACAGGGTACGCGACACGGCGGTCCTCCTCTACGCAGGTCTTCTGGTTAGCCGTGACTCCCCGGGAGCGTGGGTTTCGCCCTCCCCGGGAAGTCGCGGCTAACCAAAAGGAGCGGCACGGCGATCCGGCATAATTATATCTTTCCGACCCGATTTCTGCGTCTCTGAGCCAACATATGCGGAACAGAAAAGTTGGGAATTTTGTCCAAACGATGCGTTTTCCGCTTGGCAAGCCCCCCCATCGGTGGTTTATCATGGATAAGAGCTTCGTCCTTGCAAGATTGTTGAACCGTGTGCTCGGCCTTTGTCGGCCCTTGTCGGAGAAATTTCATGGCTATTCCCACCAGTTTCAAGCAGCAGTGCCCTAGCTGTGAGGCGATGGTGCCGATCCGCGATCCCAAGCTCATCGGTCGTAAAATTGATTGCCCCAAGTGCAAATATCGCTTCATCGTTGAGGAACCCGCCGAGGAGGAAGTTGAGGAAGTCGAAGACGAAGCGCCCGCCACAAAGGGCAAAGGTGGAGCAACCGGAATTACCAAGAAACCATCCAACGGCAAGGCTGCCAAGGCTCCGGTTAAACGCCGTCCCGATGATGACCAAGACATCGAGACCAAGCCGAAGAAGAAACAAGGCGGCTCTGGCATGCTCGTAGCCGGCATCGCCTTGGCCGCCGTCGCCATCATCGCCTTGGCCGTCGGCGGTGTCTTCCTCTTCTCCAGTGATGGCGAGGACGACAGCAAACCCTCCCGCAGTTCGGTCGCCGCTGCCCCTCCGCAGGGCGGCGACAGCGATGAGATGAAGAAAACTGAAGAAACTCCGAAGCAAGTAGACGCAGGACCAAGGCCGCGCCATGAGGACATTACGAACCTGCTGCCCAATGATACCCAAATCGTTTTTAACTTGCCGCTGGAACACCTGCTGAGCAATGCCAAAGTCAATGAAGCGCTCTTGAATACGCCCGGTGCCTTTCATGCAGGCGCCTTCCAGAACATCTGGGGCATTCCTCCCACCGAGGTCCGCCGCGTCATCCTGGCCTTCAACGCCGAGAAAAAAACGGCCTTCTCGGTGATGCGAACAAAACTAGCGTTAACGGAGAAACAAATTGTCGAACGGCTCCAGCTCAAGGCGGAGGAACCGGTCAATGGATTGAGGTATTATCTGATCAAGAAACCGCTCGACGCTCTGAGTACGTTTTTGCTCAAGGGCAGTATGTATCGCGATAAGATAGCGCTGCACTTCATCGATCCGCTTACCGTGGTCTGCGCCGATGAGGGGCCGATGAAACAATTCCTGCAAGAGAAGCAACAGCCTAAACAACTCAGCACAAAAGCCCCCGAGGAGGAAAAGCAGGACAGCGGGCAAGGCGGTCCTCCCGGCGGGATGCCTGGCGGTCCTCCGGGTGGCATGCGCGGCGGCATGCCCGGCGGTCCTCCCGGCGGGATGCCTGGTGGTCCTCCGGGTGGCATGCCCGGCGGACCGCCAGGCCGTGGTCCCGGTGGTCCTCCCGGCGGCTTCCGGCCTCCGTCCGGAATGCCGGGAGGCATGGCGCCTCCCGGCATGACGGGAGAAGGCGCTGCTGCCGATGGCGCAGCCCCGGCCAGTTCGTCCTACTTGACCATCGATCCGCAGCTCAAGGCCGTCTTGGATCAGGTCGAAAAAGTGGACAAAACAGAGAATCAAAATGTCTTGTTGAGCGCGGCAATGAGCACTTCCGCCCTGTCCACAGCGGACTTGAAGAAGGCCCTGGCCCAGGCTCAGGCTCAGCAAGGCAGCACCGTGCCGCCGATCCCCGACGCTGTCCTCAAATTGAGTCTGGATACGATCAAAGGCCAGCTGAAGGCCGTTGGCCTGGCGGTAACAGGCTTTGATGAATCCAAGGTCATCAGCAACGCCGCCGTGGCAGTCAAGGATGCCGCCTTCGCCCGAGAATGGGAAAAGAAGACCAACGACTTTATTGCCGGTTTCTTGGAGGCGACCGGACTCGATTTTGTGGCTCGCAGCAGTGACCGCAACAACGCCGGCCGCAATAACGTTCCGGGCATGCCCGGAATGCCGGGCGGCATGCCCGGAATGCCGGGCGGCATGCCCGGCGGTCCGCCGCAGGACAGGCAGCGAATGCAAGAAGAAATGCGGAGAAGGATGCAAATGCAAGGCGGCATGATGCGGCCTCCGGGCGGACCAGGTGGTCCCATGCCGCCGGGAGGTGCCTTCCCGGGCCAGCCGTCTCCCGACACAGAAAAGCAAGAAGAAAAAGGCAAACTGGGCAACTACGAGTTGTGGACCAAAGACAACGTCCTCGCTCTGGGGCTTACCGTCAACATTTCTCCCGATCAATACAAAGTCGTGGGACCGGCTCTGGAGGGGGTCAGCATCTCTCTCCGGAGCGTGGCGGCCATGTCAGATCGTCAATCGCGCATCCACGAATTGGCGGCAGCCATGCAGGCTTATTTTGAAGAGAAGGGGCACTTCCCCCGCGGCGCCGTGCCGCGTCCGCCCGATGCCCAGCGCGTTCTCGATTGGCGGCCCGATCAGCGCCTCAGCTGGATGACGGAACTTTTGCCCTACCTCGCCAATGGCGAGTTCAAGGAGATCAAGGACCGACTCGATAACAACATGGCGTGGTATGAGGGACTGAACAACGTCAAAGCTGGCGTCGCGGTGATTCCACAGTACGTGGCACCGCCCAAATCGGATAACGAGTTGAATTTCTACGTGTCGTATCCGAACCTTCCGGTCAAAAGCTCCAGCCAGTGGGCGGCGACGCACTTCGTCGGTATGGCCGGCGTTGGACTCGATGCCGCCGAATATCGCGCCGAGGATCCGGCCACGGCCAAGCTGCGCGGTGTCTTCGGCTACGACCGCGAGACCAAGAAGGAAGACATTAAAGACGGTCTGGATCAAACAATCGTATTGATCCAGGTGCCGCCGTCGCCAAAGGCGCCATGGATCGCTGGCGGTGGCAGTACGGTACGCGGCATCTCTGACGATCTCGATTGCGTCAAGCCGTTCGTCTGCACCGAGTACCAGGGCAAGCGCGGCACCTTCGCCATCATGGCCGATGGTAAAGTGCGCTTCATCCCGGAGACTATCGATCCCAAGACGTTCCGGGCGCTCTGCACCATCGCCGGCGACGACAGGGTCCGCAATCTTGACAAAGTCGCTCCGGAAGTGCCGCCGCCAGAAGACCAGCCGCAAGCCGAGCTGAAGGCAGCGGAACCAGCGCCGCCCACACCGCCAAAACCTGCCCAACCAGCGCCGCCTCCCACAGCGCCGAAAGAACCTGCGGCGCCTCCGAGCAAGAAATAAAAACGAGCCGGAAGTGTAAAGACGAGGAGCAGATGTTTCTCTCCCCCTTGTAGGGGAGGGGTTTTGTCCGGTAGCCAGTCGCCCTTATCGAGGGCGACACACTTGCCGCGATGCGTGTCGAGCAATTCCGGCAGCCGCTGCCGGAATTGCTCGGTATTCATGCTCCGTATTTGTTGCGGAGCGAAGGGAAGAGTGTCTACGGAGAAATAGCAATCGGCACGATGCAATTACGCCGGGCCAGCGAAGTAGCCGGCTTCGCTGCGCTTGGCGGAGCGCTTGCCGTGACGTTTGACGGCAGGCAGCGTGTTTTCGCTGGGCATCGGTTTGCTCAACAACAGCGTATCCTGGCTCGCCCACCAACGCAACGGCAGCAAACCCATGACCAGGACCACTGCATGCAAGGCCCAGCCGATGACCAGGCCGAACGCCAACGTGTTGCTGAATCCGTAGGTGTGCAGGCCCACCTGCAACTGATTGGTGCCGAACCACGACCAGCCTGTCACCATGTTGCCGATGATCGACAACACGGCCATGCCCCGCGCCTGCACCATGCCGCCCCAGCGTGCATGGAGAATCAGGGCGTTCCAGAGGACGATCAGCACAGCGCCGTTTTCCTTGGGATCCCAACCCCAGAAGCGGCCCCAGGATTGATCAGCCCAGATGCCGCCCAGCACCGTGCCGGTGAAGCTCAACAATGTGGCGAAGCAAACGGCGCCATACAGCATCGTCGTCAGCGCTTTGGCTGTCGCCTTATCCAGCGATGAAGTGAGGACGCCGCGCAGGATGTAGAGGATGCCCAAGATGCCGGCTACAAAGGTCGCCCCGTAGCCTAAATTCATGCAGGTAACATGGGTGGCCAACCAGAAATTGGTGTCCAAGACGGCCTGCAACACCCCTAACGTATCGCCGCTGGAAGCGGCGAGATGATGCGAAATGAGCGTGGTTATCGCGCCGCCTGCCGAAGCGACGACCACACCGATGCCGATCGGATATAGCCATTCCAGCACTAAGCCGAGAAGCACGCAGGTCCAGCCTATGAACACGGCAGTTGAGTATAAATTCATCACGAATACGCCCCAGCGGTTCATCAGATACATGCGAGCCAACAGTGCCCAGGTATGTATCAGCAATGCTAACACCGTCAGCCAGAACGCCGAGCGGATCAACGGCCGCGACCAACCGAACCACGACAGGCAGCACAACAGGAAAACGCTGAGGTAAAGCAGCGTACATTGATAGAACGGCTCGAAGTGATTGAAGAACAACTCGAAATCCGTTCGCCGGACCTCTGTGGGAAAGCGTTTCTCCATCTCTTGATGGTAGGCGGCCACAGTCTTGTTGAAAGTCTGGGCATCGTCGTGGCTGTAGGCATGCAACAGAACCAAAAGTGTATGGGCCGCCGGATTGCTCTGATCCTGGTTTTGCCGTAACTCGGTGAAGGCCTGCAACAACGACTGCCATGAGCCGTTGTTGTCTGCCGGCGGCACCATCAAGGGGGCTTCCAGGCTGGCCAAGCGGCTGTACAATTCCAGATGGCGGGCCAACTCAATGATCTTCTGCTGATACAGATCGCGATTCTCGGACTTGAGCTTCTGAGCGGCCATCGCGTGCTCGAGTATCAGGTCGATCTTGCCGCTTAGCTCCTCGACGGAATAACGCCACCAAAGCGGCCGCGCTTCCAGGCCCAGTTGGGCCAACACTTGATCATTTTCGATGCGGAAGATTTGCACGCGCCGGGCCGATTCCTTGTGCGCCATCACCTCCAACAGCCATTGGATGGCCGGCCGGGTTTTACCATTCTCATCCTTGTAATCCTGACGATTGCTGAGCGTCAGAAGCGTCGTGCGCGCCACGCTGTCCAGCGGCTTCATACGGCCATCATGGATCACCGGGAGGGCAGCGAATTCTTGCAGGTTTATTTTGTCCGTCCCGATGCTGGGCGGCATCAAGGCAAAAATCAGCACAAGCACAGCCGCACCGACAACCAACCACGGAAATATCTTGGCCAAATCGTTCATGGCGTGGTCCTCCGCCGTAAAAAACTCACCAGATGCATGCCGAAATGAATCGTCATCCCCAAGGCCACCATCGCGCAGGAAAAGTACGGCATCAGCCAAGCGGGATTGGTGACGACTTGCAGCTTGGTCCCGCGGTCGCCTTGAGGGCTACGAATCCAATCGGCTTGGTAGAACGTCGCACCGCGGTAGCGCAGCGGATTGTTCATGTAGATCAACACCTCGCGATCGACATTGTATTCGGGGTCGATCAGGCGCACTTTGCTGGAAAAGTTCAGCGGTATGTCCGTGCCGGGATACAGATCGTGGCGAAACTCCTCCAGATGGAGCGTATAGGGCTTGTATTCGCGCTGGAGGCGGAGAGTAACCCGATATTCTTTGCCGTTTACCTTGACGCTCTGTTCTTCGTCGATCCAGGGTGTTGTCAAGTAGGTGCCCAGCGAGGCGCCGGTGTCTTTAGCGTGGAAGGTCAAATAGGCGGCAGCCATGTCAATCCGCTGTTCCGCATCGACACCCCTGCCGGGCCTTTCCTCGTCCACAATGCCTTCTCGTCCTACGCCAGCCGTGGCGGGGTTTTTCTCGCCCGGCTTGACCTTCCGCGGTTCAGAGGAGTTGACCATATAGCGGATTACTTCGATGTCAAAGGGCAACCGTTCGTCTCGAATCCATTCACGGCCTTGCCTCTGCTTGAGCATCGAGCCGGGCACCACAACGACATGGTCCGTTTGGGGACCGCTGGGATCGATAATGGCCAGTTCTGTTTTATCGGTGTGAATGACGTAATTGCTCGACTCTCCGGTTGGGATCACCATCATGCCCTCGACAGCGAACAGACCCGTGATCAACTCGCCGAGCATTAGCACAATCAAGCCAGCGTGCGTCAGCAGAATACCCGAGCGCTTCCAGCTGATGCGAAAACGAACGAGATGTGCAGCAAGCAGGTTGAGGAGCAACGCGCCGCCGAGGAGGTAGCCGCCGGGAAAGGGGAAACTGCCGGAGACGTACCACGTCTTGGGGAACCAGAAAAAGACCTGGCCAAAGCGCACGAACACCTGAAAGGGAATCCAGGCGATGAATGCGCGGAAGTAGCCGCTGAGGACGGCCCACAAGCCATTGTCCATCTGCGCCAGCGTGCCGCAGAAGATCAGAAACATCGATAGCACAAAGAGACCGACCGTCAAGCGCAGCGAGGCCAGCGGCTTGAGCCATTTCTTGAGCAGCCCAAAGTGCTCGCTGCGTCGCGCCGGCCGGAGGGGAGAAACGGCGGCCGGCGGCGCGGGAATCGTTGTGATTTGTTGCGTGGACGCCTTATTCATGGGCAGCTCCTTGGCCGTCCGTGAAGCGCATCGATTTCACGAACGCTTCAAAGGCGGCTTGCTGTTTGCCAACCAATTCGGGGGTTCCCTTCATCTTGATGAACCAGGCTTGTCCGCCGTGGATGATCCAGGCGCCGAGGATACGCTGCGGGCCAGTCGGATCCCGGCCGGTCAGATCAACATAAGGCGCTTGGCCATCGGCGACATCGAGATGACGCAGTTCTTTCTGAAGCTGGACATCATCAATTGGTCTGAGACCGAGTTGCCGCCGCCAGCGGTTGACGTTGGCCAAAGCCCCGGCGCCCTGTGCAGGTAACGGCACCACCGAGACTTCGGCAACGTGCTCGCCATCGCGGACCACGAAGACCGCCAATCGTGGGACGCCCTGAGGCATGTCAGGCGGCCTCTCTTCCCAGTCATCCGGCTTGGTGAAACGAAAAGGTCGGGCCTGTGCCAAAGCGAGGCCGTTGTGTTTTTTGGAAGCGGCAGCGGTTTCCTTGGGCACATCGTAAGATCGGATCTGCTCCTGATCCTGGCAGCCAGCCCCAGCGAGCACGGCGCAGAAGAGCCAGAAGCTGCGGCGAGCGAATATGCGTTTCCATGCCATGCCAAGAACCTTCATTTCCAGAGACGATCCTGAAGCGGCGGGATTGACTGTAGCTGAGCGGCGATTCCCTGCAAACCTCAGCGAGAGCATTTTCTTTATCGTCGCACGGAGCTTCTCAAGCGTCAAGGTGGGGTTTCCTTGGGGTGTGCCCCCCAGAGCAGGCATTTGCTGGCAAGCAGGCCGCTTGCCCTACCGTTTTGCCCGCCAGCCCTAATAATCCGCCCAAGCAACGAGGCGGGAGAACATAGAATATCATGATCGATCGGCAACATTCTTTCAAGATCAAATCGATCTTTTTGTCCAGAATGTGGCTCGGTTTGAGGAATGCTTTGCGAACGCCCACGGCAGCGGTACAATCGTCAAAATCGGCCCAAGGAAACGGCAAGGGAAGCCGGGGACAGCCATGAAGAGAGCTACATGTCAACACCTGCCGCTCGCTCCCCTGCTGCACGCTTACACACGCGCCGGCGTGCCTAGTATGGGCGAGCTGCACCATTTGCCCTATTGGGGACCGCGTTTTGCCGCTATCCTCTCGGCGACGGCCAAGTTTTTCTTTATCGATTTTCTGGAAAATGCCTCGGCGACCGAACTGAGCGACGCTCTGGTTCGCTTCTACGAAGCGTGCGTGCAGCCGCCTTTGCATGGGCAGACGCTAGAGCGGCGGTCCGGCATCGTACGGCATGGTTTGATGTATCTGCTGCGCGGCCGTGATCCGCTGCCGGTCAAAGCGGCGGCGTGCCTCGAGGTGTCAGGCGCATATCACGTCGCTGGACTAGGGCCGAGCTTTTGGTCGGCGCTCTTGCAAGCGCTGGCGCCAGCGCGCCATCCCGGCTGGACGCCGGCCATCCGCGCCGGGCTGAAACGCCTCGGGTTGGCGACAGGGCAACACGGCGACAGCGTGGAAGCGATCTACACCGCCCTCTTGTCCGCCTATGAGCACATTCAGGCACAAGAGCCGGCTCTCTCGGCATTGCACATCGATCATTTCTTGACGCTCGTCGCCGCCATGCGTGGACGCAATCTTCCGTTGCGTTCCTTCGGGGAATGGGGAAACGAGGGAAGGATCTCGGCGGCGATTCAGCGCGAACGTACCCGGATGCCATTGCGCGAGCGTTTGAAGGAGCGTGGCCAGGCACTGGCGCGCGGTCAGGAGCAGATGGAACAGGCGCTGGCCAACTGCGATGGTAAAGGGATCGGCACCGCTCTGGCCGCCGCAGACTTGTCGGGCTGTCTGCGTTCGCCGCTGGACTGGAGCAAACAGGCCGAGATGCTGACGCTATGGGTCGGCCGGTTGTGGGAAAGCGACGATCCCTACCGCACCTTGGCTGCATTTTGGGCTGCGGAACCGTTGTCGGGCGCCGGTTTGTGGCTGCCGGCCGCTGTATTGCACCTGCGCGATCCGCAACATTTCGCCCCCTGGAACGAGGACATCCGCGCCGCTTACGCCGCGCTCGATGACAGCGGCACGGAGGAACCACCTACCGAGCGCTATCGCCTCTTCAATGAGGGCATCGCCTGGCTGCGGCAACATTACCAGCTACATCCGCTGGAAATCCCCGCAGTCCTGGTAGCCGCAGGGGATGCCGCCAATGTGCCCGACACACTGACAGCGTCCCCTACGTTCGCCGGCTTTTGCGTCGACACGTTTCACTTCCTCAACGAACTGGCTCACAATAACAAGCGCGAATGGATGGAGCGCCAGCGCGACCGCTATCGTTTCGCTGTACGCGAGCCGCTGATTGAATTGTGTCGCGTCCTCGCCGAGCGTTACGTTGAGCCGGTGCTGCACGGCATCCACGGTTGGCGTTTCGACACCGAGCCACGCAGCGGGCGCGCACTGACGAGCATCTGCAAAAACGCTTACGGACGTACGCAACCGTACAATACGGCCCTGTGGATCGCTTTCTGCCGCCGTATCTCCTCCCCCTTCCCCTCTTCCTCAGAGAGAGAGGAGAAGGGGAAGAGGCGTGAGGACATGCAATTTTTCGTGCGCCTGGACGGCGCTGGACTGCGTTACGGTCTGCGCCTGGGTCGCAAGGCGCGGACGCTCCTGCTGCGTTTCCGTCAACAGGTGCGCCAACACGCCGAGCTACTCTTCCGCGCCCTGCGCAATCGCGGCGCGTTGTCCGATTGCCGCTTCGGTCCTGCCGATACCAGCGAGCCCGAATGCAACATCGCCACAGCAGAGGATCTCCGTGTCTGGAGCGAGGGGCGGTCGTTCGAGGTTTCGCGTTCGCTGTCTGCCGAGGCTGCGCTTCTATCTGGCGACGAACTGGTCGGCGAGATTATACTGACGTTCGATCGCTTGTTGCCGCTCTACGCCTGTGCTGTCGCAGACGATGTCCATACGTTCCTGGTACGTTGCTTGGGCGAAACGCTAGACGGCGAAC
>JAJPHU010000226.1 GCA_021325115.1 Planctomycetota bacterium
CGCAGAAAACGAACAACGGGGGAGCATAGCCCCCCCGTTGCCGTCCCCCACCCTTGTCGTTCGCATCAAGGATTCATCGCATGTTCCATCGTCGACGCCGGCGATGCGGCTGGTTGGCGGATGGTGGCATCGTAATCCATCTCGCGCGTCATCGCCTGGATGACATCGGTAACATTGGATTCATTGACTTGATCAGCGGTGACGGCCGGTGGCGGTGGTGGAGGCGGCGGCGGCGCCGGAATCATCTGCACCGGCGGCGCCTGCTGCTTCTCCTTCGCCACCTGCGATCCTGAGCTGAGGCAGCCCGGCCCAACCAGGGCCAGCATCAGCAACAAACATCCCTTTCGCATCATGGTCAATGTCCCCCCTTCTGGCCGAGATCGATTGATCGCGGCTCGAATTGGATCCGGTCGGCAGCGGTGGCTACTGTTCCCGGACGATTGCGATTCGGATTCGGTTGCTCATCTGCCAAGATGGAGAGCGGCGTCTGCGCGGGCAGCGGTAAGCTCGCGGTCTGCTGCCGATAGATGGCATTGGCCCGCTCTTCCAATTCATTGGCCTGTATCATGAGTGCTTCATTGCCGGTCTGGTTGGCGATCATCCGTAGGCGATCGCAGACTTCCATGCGGCGGATGAGAGCATTCATGCGCCGTTGTTGCTCGGCGATGGCGGATTCGACCGAGCCGGACTCGGCAGAAGCGGCCGGCCGCGGTTTGACCTCGCCGGTGTTCTGGGCATTCGGAGCGTTCTTGGCATTCTTGTCGAGTTTGGCTTGCTTTCTCGGCTTTTCGTGAAATAGGCCGGACAACAGCCCTTCCGCTTGCGGCGTGGTATCCTCGTAGTATTCGCCTCCTCTTACTGCCGCGACGGCCGCCCCCAGCCCCACGAGCAGAGCCGCCGCCACTCCCCCCAATCTCCGTCTGCGCATGGCACCCCTCCCGGCACATTCCGGTGAGCTAGACCGACCCCCAGCGGCCCAGCCGCGTCTCTTTCGACTGTGAGCAATGAGAGGGCGGGCCTATGCCAAAAAAATCCTGGTGTGTAAAGAGCAATTTTTGGCACGTTGGCGAGAGGGGCGGGTCAATGCCCCGGTCCTCTCCCCGGGACGTTGATATGTCCCGCTCGCCTTCTTGATGGTGCCCCTCTTCTGTGTTACAACACAATTGCGGCGCAGGATTGTTCTCTCCCGCAAACCGGCGGTGCATAACCATGAAACGCGGTCTGCCCATATCGCCGGGAGTTGCCGTGGCCCGGGCCTTTTGCCTGGACCACGGTCTTCTCCAGCAGGATGCCTTCCCCCTAGACGCGGCTTCGCTGTCCGGTGAAGTCAGTCGGTTCGATCGCGCCTGCGCGGCCGTGGCCCGCGAATTGGACGACAGCATCGAGCGCGTCAGCCGGCAGCTCGGTGAAGAAGAAGCCGCTATCTTTCGCGCTCATCGTCAGCTCCTGCGCGATCCCACCCTCAGCACGCGCGTTAAGACAGCCATCCTCGAACGCAAGATCGACGCCGCCGCTGCCCTGCGCGAGATCGTCCAGGATTACGACAAACTGTTTGGCCAGATCGCCGACCCGTATCTGCAAGAGCGCATGGCGGACCTGCGTGACGTGATCGGCCGCATCCTCACGCAGCTCAACCGCGAACAGCTGCCAGCCCATCTCAATCCCAATGAGCCGGTCATTCTCGTCGCCGAAGAGATCCTGCCGTCGCAAGCGCTGACGTTTGACCGCCATCTTGTCGCCGGTATCGTCACTGAAACAGGCGGGGCCACCGGCCATGCTGCCATTCTGGCCCGCGCCCTCGGCATTCCCGCCGTGTCCGGACTGCGCGGCCTGATGCGCGAAGTCCACACCGGCGATCTCATCGCCGTCGATGGTCGCGAGGGACACGTCTATCTGAACCCCGGCCCTGAAGTGGAGGCGGCGTATCGCAAATTGCAGCGCGAGTACACCGACTTTGCTGGCAAGCTCATCGAGAACCGTGATTTACCGCCAATCACCGCCGACGGCATTCGTCTGGAGCTATTGGCCAACGTCAACGGGCCGGCCGATGCAGCGACAGCCGGATCCGCCGGCGCTACCGGCGTCGGTCTCTATCGCACCGAGTATCTGTTTTTGACCCATCCCTCAGTGCCCGATGAAGAGGAGCAGTTGGCCGCCTATCGCGCTGTTATTGAAGCTGCTCCGAACCAGCAAGTGACCATCCGCACCCTCGACCTCGGCGGCGACAAGCACGTTCCCTATCTTGGCCATCGCAATGAGGCCAATCCATTCATGGGCTTCCGTAGCATCCGCCTTAGCAGCGCCTATCCGGAGTTTTTCCAGACGCAGCTGCGTGCCATCCTGCGGGCCGGCCGATATGGCAACGTCAGTCTGCTCTTTCCGATGATTTCCACCTTAGAGGAGGTCCAACGTCTTAAAAAGATCGTCGATCGCACCCGGCTGGCGCTTCAGCGGGCCGGTACGCCTTTCGCCGAGGAGATGCCTTTGGGCATCATGCTGGAAGTGCCTGCCGCCGCTTTGTGTATCGAGGCGATCCTGGAGGAAGTCGATTTCATCAGCATCGGTTCCAACGATCTGATTCAATATTTGATGGCCGCCGACCGTGATAATCCGCACGTCGCCCATCTGTGCGAGCCGTTCAGCCCGGCGTTGATGCAGCTTTTGAACCGCGTCATCCGCGCCTGCAACGAGCACGGTAAGCCAGTGACGTTGTGCGGCGAGATGGCTGGCTGGCCGCGCTGCTTCCTGCCGCTGTTCGGCATGGGCTTGCGCCGCCTGAGCATGAGTCCAGCTTTTGTGCCGTCGATCAAAGAAGTGGTACGCCATACGACGCTGGAGATGGCCCAGGCCGTGGCCCAGCGCGTCTTGACCATGCACACTGTCGGCGAAATCCGCGGCTATCTCACACGCAAGGTCCGTGAAGCCTGGCCGCACGTTTCGCTCCTGGACATGAGCCATTAGGAGAGCTATCGATGACCACCACGACGCTCGTCCTCACTCTCGCCCTCTTCGCTGCGGATCAACCGGCACCGAAGAACACCAAGGAAAAACCCAAGCACAGTCCCTACGCGCCGAGTCTGCCGTATCTCACCAAAGAAGAAGAGGATAAGCTCGACAAGATCGTCGAACGCTACATCCAATACGACATCGGCCGTTTGCAGGGCAAGGAAGCCGCCCAGGCGCTCAAAGATTTCAAAGCACTCGGCCCCGAAGCGATCCCGTCGCTGGTTCGCGGCCTCAATCGGGCGGCGCAGATCGAACATAGCTGTCCCGTCCTCGTCATCGCCAAGAAACTCGATCATTTGCTGGCCGCCTCGGAAGATCCGGAGTTGCTGGAGTACGTCAAAGACAATATCGGCAGCGGCGTCGGCCCGACACGTCATGCCGGCATCTTGAAGGACTTGCGCTTCGTTGTCTCCCTGCGCAAAAACGCCCTGGCCCGCGGCGAGCGGGGCCGTGTCAACCCTCCGAGCACTTCCCACGGGACGCTGACGCGACCCCGCTCGCCGCAGGTCATGAGTGTTGCGGAGTTGGCCGAGGCCGCCAGCATCGAACGGGGACCGCGCTTGCGTGCTCTCCTCATCGAGCTGGAAAAACGCCGGGGGGAGGAAGTGGGACCTGCCCTCGCTAACGCTGCCGCCAGCTACGACAAGGAGATCCAGAAACTGGGCCGTGATCTGCTCGACCGTCATCTGGCGCGCCAAAGTGAGGCGGCCGTCAAGGAAAAGCTCCACCATGAGCTGGTGGAGCTGCGCAAGGCGGCCACGCGCGTTATCGCTGCCAAGATGCCACGCCTGGGCGGCGAGCTGATTGATCTGCTCGGCGATGATAAAGAAGAGGTCCGCGCCGCTGCCCATGAGGCGCTGGTGAAACTTAGTCGCGGACAAGATTTCGGTCCCGCCGCCAATGCCGATAAGGAGCAAATCGCCGAGGCGCAGACGAAATGGCGAAGCTGGTGGGAGCGCAAAAATACGCTCTCCAACCCCTCTTCTCGATACAATCCGGCGAACCGTTAAAGTCGTTTGGCACAGCTGTCCGATACTTCCAGCATGGAGGAGCGATAGCGGTTTGTTGGCCAGCATGCTGGCCGCGTACCCTGTGGAGGGTACGTGGCCAGTGTGCCGGCCAACACCAGCCGTCCGAGCGCAAGAAGGGGGGAGGGGGATGAGGAAAATACGTACCCTGGTGCTGGGTCTGTTAGCACTGGCGCCATTGGGCTTGAGTGGTTGCTGGCCCTTCTCGATGGGCCTATTCACGCCTATCCCCGTCCCGCCCTGGGTGGCGGAACGCCTTGAAGAAAAATACTGCTGGAAGAACGACTTCCGCACACCGATCATGCCGCCTATCCGCGAGGGCTTCCCGCCGCCGTTGTGCGAAGACCCGCCGGATGAGGCTCGCATCCTCCGTGCCATGAAGCCGGTCAAGCGCGGCATTCCCTACGTCTATGAAGAGTTCCGCGACAATATTCAGATTGTCACGGAGCGAATTGTGGACAAAATCGATCCGCCGCGATTCTTTCCGCTGGTCGGTCCGGCCCAGCTGCATCACTGCCACTGGAAATGCACGATCTACTTCACCGAGACCATCCAGACTGGCTATCCCGTTCCGTTCCGCTGCGTGCGTCCGGCCGTGGAGGTGGTCTACATCGACCTCGATCACCTGCACTTGTATCCCTGTCCCAATCCGGAAGTGCAGCGCGACATAACCCGCGATGTGATTAATCAGTAACAACCAGAGGTTTGTTTAGCCGCGAGTTCCAGGAGAGCGCGGCCGCGCTCCCCTGGAACTCGCGGCTAAACAAAAGGGCATTGGGAGGGAGATCCAGCCATGCCAAAGGCACTGCCAGGCATCGTCGGGACTTTGTTGGCGCTCGCTGCTACAGTTCCGGCGCCTTTGGCGTCGGCACAGATTCTGGCCCGCTTCCGAGGTCAACAGACGCCGGTGCAGAAGAGCCGCTATGAGGCCAACGCCTTCCTCTCCGAGGAACAGCAACGTCTGGCCGAGATGAAAGTGGAATTGGCGCTCCTGAGCGACATCGCTACCTTTCCCTACGATCTCCGCGCTTACGCCAACGGCAACACCTTGGAGTTGCGTGGCGCTGTGCCCAATGAGACGATCCGGCAGCGCGCTATGGAACTGGCACGCCGCAACACGTTCCTGAGGGGGATCGACGGATTGAAGATACAACCGAGCCTGAGTGTTCGATCGCCGCTGCGTCCTTCCCGTCTGTTGCAACAAGAAGGGGCCGAGTTGCTGCACAAAAGCCTGGGTGAAGCGGCCAAACAGATGTCCCTCGAAGTCCGGCCCAATGGCACGATTGTGTTGACCGGCCGTATCGACTCTGTAGAGAGCAAGCTGGAGATCAGCCGCTTGTTTCGCCGCTTGTCCGGCTGCACTGCCGTTCTCAATGAGTTGGCTGTGGAGCCAATCTTGCGCGACGGTCAGCGTCTGGTACGCCTGACGCGTAACGGTTTGCTACTGGCGCCGCCTTCGGCATTGGCGCTGGATTTGGGGCCGTCTGCAGCGTCCGGCCAACAGTGGACCGCTCTGCCGTCGCGGACGCCAACCGCCAACAGCCTGGCAGCCCAGGAGGACGACTTGCGCTTGCCCACCGCCCTGGCATCGAAGCAAGCAAGTAAGCCCAGCAAGCTCGCCTCCGAAAAGGTCGGCAGCGGCTGGGAAGCGTTCGCCCCATCCAAGCTGCCGATAAAGTGGGGCCATCCCACCAAGAGTTGGGAAACACAAGTGAAGGACCTGGAATCCGCCTACACAGCGTCGGAACCGGCCACGAAGCAGACTGCTCATCAGCAAACGCCGACACCTGCACAGCCGTTGCCCAAGCCAGCGGATTTGACCTGGGGACCCCCCCCTGCTTCCGCACAAGCCAAGTTGTCTCCTCTCAATCCTGTGCTTAGCCGCCCGGCCCAGACCGTATGGACGCGTTGCTTTCCAGCAGAGAGGGAGGCGAGCGGCCAGTATCAGCCGGCAAATACGCCTCACCAGCCGGCTGGTGCAATGTATCCGCCGGCTGACACTGGCCGCTCGCCTTCCCGTGTCACGGAAACGAAGACAGCAGCAGAACCGGTTATGACCTGGCGGCGTCCGGGCGACCATGAAGAATCCGAGCCGAAGATCGCGCCGGCAACAACCCAGCCGCGGGCGTCTGTAAGCGGTCCGGAAAATTCCCCGCGGTCGAATGCTCCCTCTCTCCGCTCCCCGCGCCGCTGGCCACCGGCCTACGTGACAGGACCATCGCCTGGCCAAGGACGCCCCGGCGTCACAGGACCATCGCCTGGCCAAGGACGCCCCGGTGTCATCGTCTTTGAGGACGATCCGCCGCCGTCCAAGCCGGCGTCTGCCGTGATTGCCGCGACTCGCCCTCTCGTGCCAGCAGAACTGCAACGCCAAATCCAATCGCTCTGTGGCCGACAAGCCCGCGATGTAGTGGTCGCTGCACAATACGACGGCAGTGTGCTGGTCCGGGTCAAGGTGGCCAACCACGCCATCGAGGATCAGTTGTCGCGCAAGATTCTCGCGCTTCCAGAGATGCAATCGTGGCAGGTACGGCTACTGATAGAGATTGAGCCGTAAATGAACCGGAAATATCCGGCGCGAGGGGTAACTCCCCGCTCGCCGGGCTGGGAAATCGTTTTTAACGCGTTTCACTCAACCACCGTTGCTTCAAATCGCTGTAGGCATCGATGCGGCGATCACGCAAAAAAGGCCAATTGCGACGCACTTCCTCCAGGCGGCGGCGATCACAGGGAACTACCAGCACTTCCTCACGGTCATCCGAAGACTGTCCCAGCACGATGCCAAACGGATCGCACACAAACGATGAACCCCAAAATTGCAAGCCGCCCTCGGGCGGACCTTCGTGGCCAATCCGATTGACCGCGGCCACAAAAACGCCGTTGGCAATGGCGTGACTGCGTTGCATCAGCTCCCAGGCTTGGCGCTGGGCGGCGCCATGTTCTGCTTTTTCGTGCGGGTGCCAGCCGATCGCTGTGGGATAGAGCAATACTTCGGCCCCTTGCAGGGCGGTCAGCCGCGCCGCCTCCGGGAACCACTGATCCCAACACACCAGCACGCCCACACGCCCAAAACGAGTGGCGAAAGTACGGAAACCGGTGTCGCCGGGGGTAAAATAATATTTCTCGTAGTACAGCGGATCGTCCGGAATGTGCATTTTGCGATACAGACCGCACAGGCTGCCATCGGCGTCGAAGACCACAGCTGTGTTATGGTACACTCCCGCAGCACGGCGCTCAAACAACGAGGCCACGATTACCGTGGCCGTCTCGCGCGCCGCCTGTGCCAGGCGCTCCGTAGAGGGGCCGGGAATCGGCTCGGCCCAATCGAACAAAGCCGGATCGTACCGCTGGCAGAAATACGGTGAGCGGAACAATTCCTGTAAACAGATGATCTGAGCGCCGTTGCGTGCTGCGCGATGGATAGCTGTCAGCGCGCGCTCCAGATTGGCGTCGAGATCAGCCTCACAACGCATCTGTACCAGGCCGAGAGTGAACGTGTTCGCTTGTGTGTTGGCCATGTTGCTTATATTATTCGATTCGACAAGGGGAGAAACCATGAACGAGAAAGATATTCTATCGGAACAATCCAAATTAACTCCTGCCGATCTGACCCGCCAACTCCGCCAGCACCTCGACAGTCTCCGCGCCGCTGGAGTCTATTGGCTGCCGGCTGAACCACCACAAGCTGGAGGCGGAAGCGATGGCGCAGTACCCATTGCTAACGCTTCCGGTCCGTCTCCAGCCGACGATCGAGAACAACGGCGACATGAATTGACTGTATTGGCCGAGCGTGTGTCTGGCTGTCAACGCTGCACCGAATTGGTGGTGAGCCGTTCGCGCACCGTCTTCGGTGTTGGGCCGCTCGATGCCGAATTGTGCTTCGTCGGCGAAGCACCGGGCGCGACCGAGGACCAGCGCGGTGAGCCGTTCGTCGGCGAGGCAGGGCAGCTGCTCAACCGCATCATCGCCGCCTGCGGAATGAAACGTGAAGACGTATACATATGCAATATTTGTAAATGCCGCCCTCCGGGCAATCGGCAGCCGACCGCACAGGAGGCTGGCAATTGCCGTGAATACCTGGAACGGCAGCTGGAATTGGTACGGCCCAAGTTCATCTGTGCCCTGGGCGCCTGTGCGGCACAGAACCTGCTCGGCACCTCGCAATCCATCGGCAAACTGCGCGGCCGTTTCCACGACTACAAAGGCATCCCGGTGTTGTGTACCTATCATCCTGCTTTCCTGCTGCCCGGGCGCAGCCCGCATAAGAAGCGCGACGTATGGGAAGACATGAAGAAACTGCTGGCGCGCATGGGGCGGCCCGTTCCGGGACGCTGACGAAATAATTTGCTTGACAGGTAAACAAGATACGACTACGGTGAAAGGGAAGTAAGGTACTCGCACGATGCCGATTATTCCATAAATGCCGCTCATCACTGAAGCCGGCTGAAAATCCTCTATTTAAGGCCGTCTAAGTGATCGAAACGCAGTGGTCGCTCCAAGCCCGGAGGAGCCGACGATGCAGCGTGTTGCGTTGGTGATGGTGGCGCTGGTCCATTTCCCACTTGGTTGCCCGCGGGCTGATGTGCTCGCTGCGGTTTCCGAGCCAGTATCTTTTTTTCTCTCTGCTTGCCGCACTCGCACAAGCACAACCTCTCGGGGCGCTAACGCACCCTCTCTCGTTGGTAGATTTCGAGTTGAAACAGCGTGCGCGCTGATTTTCCTTTCCATCGTCCAGCGATTTCTTTTCTACGGGAGGTCTTTGCCATGACCGTCATTCGTCCCTTCGTCCGCCCCAGGAGCCGAGGTTTCACCCTCATTGAACTATTGGTGGTGATTGGCATCATTGCCATCTTGATTGGCTTGCTGCTGCCAGCCATCCAGAAGGCCCGCGAGGCCGCCAACCGCATTCAGTGCGAGAATAATCTCAAACAACTCGGCCTTGCTGTCCACAATTTCCAGGGCACCTACAATGTACTGCCCCTGGCCGAAAGCGTCGGACAGCAGCAGGGCATTCCCAATCCTTATTCGACCCAACCCCAGGCCATACCGCCCCTGGTCTACAGCCCGACCGGCACCACCGGTACGGTGTTTTACTACCTGTTACCGTTCCTGGAGCAACAACAGCTGAATACGCTGTCCGCGGGCTACTCCTATAACATCGGCTACTATGTGATAAAGACGTTCCTTTGCCCCAGCGATCCCTCGGCGTCGGTTCCGAACGCGACCCGATACGGCGGCAGCGGCGTCATGAACTCGCCGACTATCCAGCGCGATGGCTACGCTTCCTGCAACTATGCGGCCAACGTCTTGGTGTTTGAGCCACGCGGCACCCAAAATATCGAAGCCGAGGTCACCGATGGCACAGCCAACACGGTGATGTTTGCCGAGCGCTACCGGAACTGCTCGCCGTCGCCGGCCTACAATGGCGGCCTCAACAACATGGCCACGCAGCCGGCCTGGGCCTGGAACACCATCACCAACGGCTACGACTGCACCGCCAGTCCCACCTTTGGGGCGGCCAATGATGCTCTGGCCGCATCTTTCCCCAGCACGGTCGGCAATATGAATTGTGGTTTGGCCCAGATTTTCTATGGCTCCGTGGCCTTTCAAGGCGGGCCTTCGGTACAGCAGTGCAATTTTTACGTGACCCAGGGAGGCCATACCAGCGCCATGATGGTCGGCATGTGCGACGGCAGCGCCCGCGTCGCTGCCCAGGGTGTCTCTGTAACTAGCTGGTTCGCCGCCTGCACGCCCAACAACGGTGATGTCGCTGGCTCGGATTGGTGATCACCGCAGCAGCTTTGCCGAAGTAGGCGAATGGCCGGCCGGCGTCAGCTGGCTGGTAGGATCGACCTGCCAGCTGACGCCGGCCATTCGTCAAGGAATTTTTGGGGATATTTTTATTCGAGGATTGTCATAATGTGCATGTTCCTTTCACGACTTGTTGTTCTCGTGGTTCTTGCCGGCGCCGGATTGGCTCTGGGCTGCGGACAGAAGGATGTGCCTCTGGCGCCGGTCAGCGGCAAAGTCACGGTGGACGGCCAACCGCTTACGAGCGGCTCAGTGTCCCTCATCCCTGATGTTCCCCTTGGCAACGAAGGCGCCCAGCAAGCAAGCAAGAGAGAGACGGGCGGCTTGTCCGGAGGAACAATTGGGTCGGACGGCACCTACAAGATCTACACCGCTGGCAAGGAAGGCGCGCCTTTGGGAAAATACAAAGTCCGGATCATTCCTCATGTGACAGAGGGCAAGGATGACAAGGAAACCCCTGACATTGGCTTCAAAAAGGAGTACACCGATGCCAATAAGACCCCTCTCCATTTCGAGGTGGTCAAAGATCCAGAAGCGGGCCGCTATGACTTGAAACTGACCAAGTAAAGACCATCGGTTAGCGGCGCTTTGCAGAAGCGTCGCTAACCAAAACGTTTTGCGTCATTTCTCCTGAATTTGCTTCCCGCCCTCTACTACCTTTCCATTCGAGAACAGCACGGTGATGATTTTGCTGCCCATTTCCCACTTTCTCGTCTCGGGTTTGATAGGACCTACCGGACCGCGGCCTTTGTGCTTCGGATTGAGGTCGACCTTCTCGCCCGGCGCTCCCAGGATGGCTTCCACTTCCTCCACGGACATGCCTTCCTGAATCTTGTCGAATTTATTCTGGATAACCATGTCAGAGATCATGTAGACAAAAAACAGCCCCACCACCAGCGCCAGAAGGACAAGCCCAGCGATGCTTTTTTGCGTCGGGGATAGCGCTTTCCATATGTTCTGCAGTCGCGTACCGACGTTTTCTTTTTCTTTCTTCTCCTCCGGCACACCCAATTCATCCCGCCAGTGGTGGACGTCGGGCGGAGTAAGGGGATCTTCATGTGTAAGGTGTTGCGTGACCGGCTGTAACTCTCGCTTTCGGCGTGGTTCCGCTCGGCGCAATGGGGGAACAACATTTTCTGGGCGTCGCGGCGGGGGAGCTGCTTCTTGGCGTGGCGGGGGAGCTGCTTCTTGGCGTGGCGGGGGAGCCGCTTCTTGGCGCGGAGGTGGCACGACGGCTTCGAGGCGGCGCGGCGGCGGCGGGGCCGTCTCGAGACGACGCGGCAAGGGGGGACTTTCTTCAGGGGGCGGTAGCACGATGCCCCCTTCCAGGGCCAGCATGGGGAGATCATCTTCGGCGGGCTGGGAATGAGCTGGAGGAGGACTGGCCGTCATCGGCTCGTGGCGCGGGGGCGGCACGGCTTCCTCCCGAGGCGGCGAGGAGAAGGGGGCGGGCATCGGTTCGCGGCGGGGGGGGGGTGGTGTAGCCTCTTCACGGGGCAGAGATGGAGAAAAGGCCGCGGGAGCCATCGGCTCAGGTTGAGGTGGCGGCGCCGGAGCAGGACGGGATGGCAGCGGCGAAAGCGAAGCAGGCACCTCGTCCTCTTCGCGCTTTGGCTCGCGGCGGGGCGGCGGAGTAACTTCTTCCTCCCCCAGGTCGAAGGGGAGAGGATCATCCAGAGAATCATCCGTCAGGAACGAGAAAGCTACAAACGGCTGGGAGCCGGTCTCCTTGCGGCGCGGGGGTGGAGGCGGAGAGAAGGCGGCAGGCTTCGGCTCCCGGCGCGGCATGGGCGGGGCAACCTCTTCGCGGGCCGACGGCATCTCAACAACGCGCGAAACCGGCACCGGCGGCGCCTCGATAACGGGCGGGGGCGGCGGCGGTAGTAGCGGAGCGGGCGGCACCGGAGCAGGATGAGCCAGCACCGGAAACTCCGTTGAGTCATGCGCCGCTTTCATCAGCTCTTTGAGCTTTCGCGACATCTTATTGAACTTGATGTCGCGGGTCATGATACCGATGTGCGGCCCCTTGGGCAGCCGTTCTGCCCACTCGGCCTGTTCTTCATCGAGCAACAGCAGCGCAGCACAGCGCAGACGCCGGCGATCGGCCTCATCGATAATGTGTTCGAACACGCGCAGCCCTTCCTCGCCGGTCGTGCGCGCATCGACAATCAGGCCGTCGAAGGGCTGCTTGTGAAAACGATCCAGTGCCCGCATGGGATCGCCGGCCAAAAAGACACGATAGCCTTGGTCCTTCAAACCATCGCGGAGAACGTCTTGCAAACGCTCATCGGGTTCAGCGAGAAACACCGAGCGTGTGGGCGGTCGATCATCGCCGTTGCCGGAGTTGCCCTCGACATCGCGGCGCACCCGGCGGATGGCATCGAGCATCTGGGAAGGCGTTTGATAGCGCTCCTTGGGGTCGAACGCCATCATCGTTTCCACCAGCATCAGTACCGAAGGAGGAGCATCGATTTCATTCGGATGGATCGGCTTGACCTGCTCGAAACGTGCTCTGCGCATACGGGCGTGTTTGTCCTTGGTCATCTCCAAGGGCGGGCGACCAGTCAGGCATTCGTACAACACGCAGCCGAGAAAATAAATATCGCTGCGAATGTCGCCCTGCTTGACTTCCGTGGCCCTTTCCAGGCCGGCGTAATCGACGGTACGATCCACCTTCTCTTCCTCCGTCCGGGCCGCGGAGGCAAAGAACTGGGCCAAACCGAAATCCACCAATTTGGCCTCGCCTGTATCGGAGATGAGGATGTTGGTCAATTTGATGTCGCGGTGCGTCATGCCGCGCGAGTAGGCGTAGGCCAGGCCGTTGGCACAGTCCTCGATGATGCGCAATGATTCGGCGGCGCTCAGTTTCTTGCGGATTTGCAGGATTTCTCGCAGGTTGCCGCCCTCGACGAACTCCATGACGATGTAATACTGGGCCGAGAGCGGATCGCGGCTGATAGCCAGCACCTCGACGATATTGGGATGCTTGAGCATCAGGCCGACCTTGCCCTCGCGGATGAACATTTCAATGCGCTGCTCGTTTTCGCTCCAACGGCGTCGCAGCACCTTGACGGCGACCACCCGGCCATCGCGTGGATCGACGGCGCGATAGACACGGCCAAAACTCCCGGATTGAATTTTGTACAAGAGTTTGTAGCCGCCCAGAATAAAGCCGTCGGTGTCGCCTTTAAGGACTTTGCCGCGCTGCCACGGCGTCAAAAAGCTCTTTCGTTCCAGCGTCGCAATCAATTGCCATAAATCCGGGGCCTCGCCGATCTCTTCATGGACCTCCGCCAGCTGGTTCGGAGTCACCAGCCCCAGTTTGAGTATTGTCTGCTCGAAAGCGGTGGATTCCATCGTTTCCATGGCGTACCCCATAACAAGACCCAGTTGCGCAAGGGGAGCGCGATGCCCTCATCAGTACTTAATCTTTATATTTTACCCGTCTTCTTCGTTCTGCCAAGCGAAAGATGCCACTTTTGTTCCTTGGCGAAGGGCCGGCCGTTATACTCCGCACGGTTGATTGTGGCTCTCTGTTTCCCTTCCCCCATCAGGGGGAAGGGGCGGGTGGGGGTAAAACGCCGGGGTTTCTCTGCTCTTGTCCCCCCCCC
>JAJPHU010000227.1 GCA_021325115.1 Planctomycetota bacterium
CCCCACAAGGGGGAGGGAAAAGGCCGCTAGCCCTAAGCCAACAAGCCGGAAGCGTAGGCAACGGAATGTCCGTCGCCTACGCTTCGGTTCGTTGATGAAGATTTATATCACTCCCCTGTGTCCCCACTGCCGGCTCGATGGTTTCAATTTCCCCTGGTGCCATGGTCCAGGGAAAATCGGGCGTTCGGGCTGGGCGTCGCTAGTGGGGCACCGTGGAGGCATTCGGGGCTGGAGCCTCGGCGCCCTTGAGAGGCAAGAGTTCCTGACGGTAAATCGGCACGTCACGCGGCGCCTCGATACCCAGGCGAATCTTGCCTCGGTCGATGTCTACGACCGTGATACAGATGTTATCCCCGATATAAATCTTCTCACCTAACTTTCGACTCAGGACCAGCATATCGCTACCCTCCTACGAGCGAAGCAGTGGTTGACTTGCTGCACAATTCTACGCCACGAAAAGCCGGCGCGATGGCAGAGCAATGACATTTTTGCCCCCTGTTCCCTCCCCTAGATCGTAGAACATCCCTTCCTCCCGGCCTTGCCCGCGAAAGCCGGACATCGAGCATAATCCGTAAAGTCCAATTGGTGAGCAAGTTGCGCGCCAAATCAAGCGAGGGGTGCACAACGAACAGCCGAAGTTAGCCGGCTGGCATCTAGTTCGCCAACCGGCTAACCCCGGCCGTTCACCCCATGGTACAGCTGATGATGGGACACTCAGTTTGTTAGAGCTAGCGGACAAAACCTCCTCCCCCCTGTGGGGGAGGGAAAAGTCCGTTAGCCCTTAAGCACAACGACGAGACAGGCCGCACAGAAAGTGCCAGACGACAGCGGCAGCCCAACGAGCGCTTTGGCCATCGCGATCGAACGAAGGATTGATCTCCACAAGGTCGAAGCTACTCACTGCCGGGCATTCTCCTGCGGCGGCAGCGCAGGCAGCGACCACTTGCCCCGACAGACCCAACGGATTGGGAGCGCTCACCCCCGGCACGTCCGCTTGAGAGACGACATCGCTATCCAGCGTGACGTACACGGAACCGTTGTTGAGCGCCAGCCGTTGGCATTCGTTGCGGAAAATCGCTTCTAGACGATCGCGCGTTTCCTCTACCCAGTGAACGACCCCACCCTTGCTCTGCACGTAGAGCAAATGTTCTCGGCTGACCGCTTGGGGCTGAGCGCCAAGGACAACATAATGGCCGTCACGCAACGGTTGAGTCGGATGTTCGAGTGCTTGACGGAATGGCGAGCCGCTGTGGCCGCATCCCTCGCGCAGCGGACGAACATCGAGATGAGCATCGAAATTAACGATCGCAACAGGCCGACCAGCACGGACGTATCCCAGATAGTGCCCATAAGCTGTCTCATGTCCACCGCCCAGCACGATCGGTATGGCGCCCGCCATCAGGATCGCAGCAATCCCTTCGGCCAGCGCTTGCTGACTTTCCTCAAGCTCTTTCCCTTGCTGGCACTGTGGGCGGGTGGGGCTTGGGCGAACATTGCCCAGATCGAGCAAATTTAGCGCAGCCAGGTCGGCATTGTGGACGGCATCCCAGGGGGTGAGTCGATAAAGCCAGTGTCGAATGGCCGCCGGGGCATCGGCAGCCCCGGGCCGGCCGCCGTTGCGGCGCACCCCTGCATCTTGAGGAAAACCGAGGAGGACCGGACGCCCAGGCCACAACTGGGGCATTCCTTCTTGCCAAAACGTGACGTATTCGCCCAGGCGCGGATCATCCGACCGGTCGCCCCTCATCTTCCCCTCTCCCCCAGCGGGAGGGGGGAGGGAGAGAGATGGCGATTCTGGTTCAAGATGTGTGAACCACGCGACCGCGTTTGAGGATGCATTCGACATGATTGATTCCGAAGTGATAAAAGATTTCGCGGTAATCCGGCACGTTGCAAACGATGCCATCACCCTGTTTGCCAGGGGCCAACGAGCCGAGACGATCACTTCGCGCCAGGGCAGCGGCGGCGTGTCGCGTCAAGGCCGTCACCACCTCGCCGGGACTCATGCCCATTTGCATGCAAGCCATCGAACCGATGAGCGGCAGGTTTTCGGTCATGCAAGTGCCCGGATTGCAATCGCTGGCCAAGGCGACGGTCACGCCCCGTTCGATCAGCCGCCGCGCCGGCGCATACGCCCTTCCAAGAAAAAACGCCGTGCCCGGCAACAACGTTGCCACCGTACCCGAGGCCGCCAAGGCATCAATCCCTTGGTCGCTGATACATAGCAGATGGTCCGCCGACGTTGCTTCCATTTCTGCTGCCAGCTCCGCTCCCCCCAGGGGTGATAGCTCATCAGCGTGCAGCTTGAGCCGCAGTCCGAGATCGCGCGCCCGCTTCAGGATGCGCCGCGATTCGTCTATGCTGAAAACGTCTTTTTCACAAAAAACATCGCAAAAATCCGCCAGTCCTCGCCGGGCAATTTCCGGCAGCATCGTCTCGCATAGCGAACGAATGTACCCCTCCCGATTGGAACGATATTCCGGCGGTACGGCGTGCGCTCCCAGAAAAGTCGGCACCAGTTCCCACGGACCTTCGGCGTTCAACTCGGCAATCGCTTCCAGGCATTTGATCTCGTCGGCTGGCGTCAGGCCATAGCCGCTCTTGACTTCGATCGTTGTGACACCGAATTGCAGCATTCGTTGCAAGCGCGGCCGGGCCAACGCCTTCAATTCTTCCTTCGAGGCTCGCCGTACACGCTCCACGGTACGGAGGATGCCGCCGCCGCGTGCCATGATCTCGGCATAGCTCATGCCCCGCAAGCGCTGCTCGAATTCGTCTACACGCGAGCCGGCAAACAACAAATGCGTATGGCTGTCGATGAAGCCGGGCAAGACGACCTTGCCCTGGGCATCGATCCAGGTGATGTCGCGCTCATCTTCTGTGATGGGAGGCATTTCCGCGGCCGGACCTGCCCATTCGATGATGCCGTTGCGGATAAGGAGCGAGCCATTAGCCAGCACGGAGCATTCGCCCGCCGCGGCGATGCCGACGAGCTGGGCTGCGTGATGGAGAATAGTAAGCATGACGTATTGCCAACCTGCTGGGCAAGCCAAGGTGAAAGAACTCCCTTGCTTGCGCGGCGGGCGGGTAGGAAAACTATGAGTTTTGTGTCTCCGTTGCGGTCACAACCTGAACGCGGTTGAGCAGTTGTCGTCCGTCCAAGAGCGGCAGAAGGGTCTCCTGGGCTAACTGCTTGAGATAGTAGCTGGTCACCTGCCCCTGGAGGATGACCGTTGTTTCGTTCTCAGCGAGTGTCAGTTTACGCAACGCCGGAATGGGACTATGACGCAACGCCAAGGCCAATCGAGATTGTTCCAGAGTCGAGACAGACATGACTAATATGCTCCTTGCTGTCAAAGTGATGATCCTGGATCGAGGCAATATCCTTCGCCGGTCGGCGCGGCCCAGCGAGAGATGCTCTTTCATGAATTATGCTAGGCGCGAAGGTCGCTCAAAGCAACCTAAAATCTGAAAAAATTCGAGGCAGGCGAACGGCCAGTTGACACTAACCATTCGCCAAAGAATGCGAATTGTGCGGACCGCGCAATCTTGCGATGATACAGAGAGGATTCGCCCATCGAGGGACCGGATCGTTTTCCAGGAGGTAGTCATGCGCACGCTCATGGTGGCGACAGGGACAGTCGTTTTACTGGCTAGCTTTGCCGGGGCTACTCGGGCGCAGGATGAGGCCCGCGCCCTTATCGAACGGGCCATCAAGGCCCACGGCGGTGCCGAGGCGTTGGGCCGCATTCGCGCTGATAAGGTCAAGTTCAAGGGAACGCTCGTCCTGCAAGGACATGCCACGCCGTTTTTCGCCGAGACGACCGTGCAATTGCCTTCCAAGTACAAAAACATCATCGAAATGAATCACAACGGCGATAAGCATACCATTGTCCATATCGTCAATGGCCGCAACACGTATATCACCCTGGATGGCCGCGCCCTCAAGCCCGATTCGACCCAGTTGGCGGAGATCCGCAGCAGCCTGGAGCTCGAACGCGCCAAGCGCTTGCTGCCGCTGTTGGAGGACCGAAGTTATCAGCTCGCCATCCTGGAGCCCATCGAAGTGAATGATCGACCGGCCATCGGCGTCTGCATCACCGGCCGCGGACGCCGAGAGATGCGTTTGTATTTCGACAAGGAATACAATCTGCTTGTCCGGGCCGAGAATCGCATTGACGGCGGCAAGGGCAAAGAAGAGATCCGTCAGCATTTCTTCTTCGGCGATTTCAAAGACATCGGCGGTTACAAGCGTCCGACCAAAGTGCGTGCCTACCGTGGCGGTAAGCAGATTATGGAAGCAGAATTGCTGGACGCCAAACCGCTGGATAAAGTGGACGAAACCGAGTTCGCCAAGCCATAGCCTCCCCAAAAACAACCGTCAAGGCGCCAGGGACGCCAAGGAAAGAACAAGGGGTTAACGAGGGGCGCTGTAGTACCGAATACCCGGCGGTCTCCAGGCCACTTCGTCAATGATTGAACTGAAATGCCTTGGCATTGATAAATGCCCAGGCGAGATCCTGCGCACCTGGCAAGCGTTTATCGACCGGCATCGGATACTCGGCGACCAGCTGGCGCAGCCGCGCCAACTCGGGATCTTGCGCCCGATAGTAATTGGCCAGTTCGGCCTTCTGTTGCGGCGTGCGCTGGGCCGGCTCGATACCAAGGATTTTTGCAATCGCCGGCGGCGGACCTTTCAGCGAGAGTGGCGTTTTGCTGGCCGTCAGCGAGAGGCGAAAGCGGCCGAGAGCATGTTGGCCGCCGAACTCTTGCATCATTAGCGCCGTCAACGTCGTGCCGGAGGGCAGGTTGAGCGGCGTTGCTAACTCGAAGTAGGCCACGTGCGGCTTGCCAAACTCTGGAGCGATGGCCCAGCCGGTCGCTCGGTTGTTGTCGATGGCACCGGCCGCCGGCCAACCCTCCTGAGCGAAATCGGCCTGAGCATTCTTCAGAGCGATTGGCCGCGCTTTCGTTTCACCTGGCAGCGTGTATGTCAGCTTCAATTCGGTTAACACAAAGTTGCCGTTGGGAGCGCGGCCCGGACCCTTGGCCCGCAGACTCGCATCGGGCAGCACTTCCAATCGGAGGCCCGTGACGCTGTTCAACTTTGTCTGTCCTTTGATTGTATAAGTATCTTTTATAGGATTCTTGCCGCTGGCCAGGAGGGAGCCGTCCCCCTGCCTGGTCAGCGTTGCGCCGCCCTGGGAAACGGATTGGACGATGTCCAGCGGCGTCCACGTCGGCGGAATCGTGTGCTTGACTTGCTCTTCCCACTGCGCTTGCCGAGCCTCGAGTGTTTTCTCGTAAGCGGCCAGGGCTTCCTGATGTTGCTTCGCTTGAACGACCAGCAATTCATACGTTTTCTCTCCGTCTTTGAGCGATTGCAAGCCGAGTTGCAATTCTGTCTGGGTCGGCAAGCGGCCAAGGAAGGCAAGGAACAGCTCCTCGACAACCTTGGCATCATCCTTTTCCGTGGCGACCAGCTTGGCGAGGCGGTTGTTGGGATCGTGAATGGCGGCAGCAGGGACCGGACCATTCACCAGGTTGAGCACCGAGCCGAGCATCATCGTCGGTGAACGTTCGCACTCGCAGGCGCTTTCGCGCGCCGGCTTGCCAAACAGTACGAAAAAGCCGCCCGGCACATCATCGCGCGAATCGAGCAGCTGTGCCGCTCGAGCTCCCGGCGGCAGACCCGGCAATCGGCTCAAGGATCCCGTGGCCCGATGAATGGTGTCATACAACACCTCGGCCGGCAAGCGGCGGACGAGGGCATGCGAGTAGTTGATATCGTCATCGCGATTGAAGGCATTGGTCTGCACCGACTGTTGATAGACCCGCGATTGGCAGATCGTCCGCAGCATGTGGCGGACATCGAAGCCGCTCTGAATGAAATCAGCGGTCAGCGCGTCCAGCAGGGCAGGATTAGTCGGCGGATTGCCGGCACGGATATCATCGACCGGCTCAATGAGACCGACGCCGAGCAGGTAGCTCCACAGACGATTGACGTAGCTCTTGGCGAAATAGGGATTCTCTCGGGACGTGACCCAGTGGGCGAACTGCTCGCGGCGGCTGCGGTTAGCGGGAGCGAGATCTTTGTGCAGATACGGGAAAGTCGGCTTCATCACTTGCCCGGTGCGGAGATGCGTCACTTCGCCAGCCTGGCCATCCTCGATGAGTTCGACCAACGGCGTCGCGCCCTCCACGGCGGTGCCACCGACGCGCTGTCCCTTGTACTTGGGATCTTCCTTGCGATTGACTTGAGCGAAGAACGCCGCCGTCTGATAATACTGGTCCTGCGTCCAGCGCTCGAAGGGATGATCGTGGCACTTGTTACAGTTGAAGCGCACAGCCAGGAATAACTGCGTGGTGTTCTCCAGGATCGCCCCTGGATCGCGCAAGATCTTGTAATAACTGGCAGCGGGGTTCTCCAGATTGGAGCCATGGGCCGTCAGGATGTCATAGACGAAACGATCATAGGGTTTGTTGTCGGCGATGGCCTGGCGAATATACTCGCGAAAACGTTTGGCCCCTTCTTCGCCGAGGAACTTGCGATTGACCTGTAACAGGTCGGCCCATTTGTTCGTCCAGTGCTCGATAAATTCGGGACTGCCGATCAGCTTGTCCACCAGGGCATCGCGCTTGCTGCGCGTGGGCCGACTGTCGGCGAGAAAGGCGCGAATGTCCGCTGGCTCCGGCGGCAGGCCGGTCAGGTCGAGATAGATACGGCGCATAAACTCGGCATCGGTGCATAGCTCGCTGGGCAAGATCTTCATCTGTCTCAGCTTGGCATCGACGAGTTTATCGATGTAGTTGTATTCGGGCACAGCACGCCACTTGTAGCCCTTGCGCTCCCCCATGACGACAATGCCAGCGGCCGCATAGGCCCCTTCATAACGGGCCAGGATAGTTGTCTCACCGCGCCGCACCGCCGTTACCGTGCCGGCGCGATCAACAGTTGCCACTTCGGTGTTGCTGCTCTCCAGAAATGCCTCAACACTGACATCGCGGACGCTGCCATCCGTATACGTGGCGCGGACGGCAATTTGCTGCTTCATGCCCGGCAGCGGAATGATCGCGTTTTTCGGCAAGACTTCAATATTCTGCACTCGTGGACTATTCAGATCGAGTTTGACGCCATCGGCAATCCAGCTGCGCAGCAGCTCATAGTATGGCTCGCCCGGCTGCGTCAACATACCGCCGACATGAGCGACCGTGCCTGTGCATTTGAGCAGCATCAAGCTGGCGTCGGGAGCGGCACGGTTGAAACGTCGGCCTTTGAGGTCGTCGGTCAGCGAACGGTGGTCGAAGAGCGGATCGTAACCGCGCAGCGATAGCTTGAAACCATTTTTGCCCTTCGCGGCGCCATGGCAGGTGCCGGCATTGCAGCCCAGGCGTGACAGTACGGGCATCACATCGCGGACAAAACTGACCTTGTAATTCTCTTTTTGCCCCTTGACCGCGACCGGCAGTGTCCGTGTTTGCCCTTGCAGGCGGATCGTAAGGACGCCGTCGCCATCGGCGACGGGACGCACCACTCCCGTAGACTGGACGCGCACCAGCGCCGGTGGCGCCTCAATCTTCGCCAGGCGTGTCACGTCGATCTGTTCGCCAGATTCCAGCTCAGCGGTAAGCAACAGCTGGCTGTACTCGAACGGCGTTTTCAACTCGATGCGCGACGGCTGGGCCGTGATTTTGCGGACCCGAGCGCCCGGCGGGAGCGTTTCTGCAGATGCAGCCGGCACCGACGCGGCAAGGCAAGAGAGCGTCAAGACGAGCAAAAGGTATCGAGTCATGGCGGTCCTCAAGATCTTTTTCGCCCAATCGACCATGAGCGACATCATCTGCGCCCGGGCATGGAAGGCTACTCGGGTAGTGAGGCAATGCGGCGGGTAGGCCATTAGTAAAGACTATCATGGCAAACGGTTCCCGCGCTTTCAAGGGTTTTGCTCTAAAGTTTCCCTGTGGTAGGATGACGGACGAAGATCACCCTGCGAGGATCGCTGTTATGTTCCTGAATCCGCTTGCTGCCTTGCTGCTGACGTTTATCCCGCACGAATGGCTCGATCGCTGTATCCGCTCCTGCGCTGCTTGGGCCCCGGAGAATAGCTTTTTCGCCTGGGACTTCAACATCCGGGCCTTGCTGGCCCTGATGCTGGTCAGCCTGTGCTGCGGCGCCATCGGTTCGCTGGTAGTCGGCGGTCGTATGGCTTTCTTCAGCGACGCTTTGGCCCATTGTTCCTTCGCTGGCATCAGTATCGGCTTTTTGTTGTTTTTCCTCTTCGGTCCAGAAGGAAAAGATGCCGACACCCAGAGGATGTTCTGGGACTGGGTGACAGTCATTATGGCCGTCTTCGGCATTGCGGCCGGCTGTGGCATCGTCTGGGTGCGGACGCGAACGGGATTGAGCAGTGATACCGTCATCGGCGTGTTCTTCGCCGGGGCGGTCGGATTGGCCGCTACCCTGCGTATACTCATGCACGATCGCCGCCTATTTAACCTGGAAGATTTCCTGTTCGGCGAACCCTTAAAGGTCTCCAGCGGCCAACTCCTCGTCCTCGCCTGCTTGCTCGTCGTCACCCTCCTTTTGTTGGCCAGTATCTACAATCCCTTACACCTGGCCAGCTTCAATCAGAGCCTGGCCCTTGCCCGCCGTGTCCCCGTACAGCGAGTGCAGTATCTCTTCATCATCCTGCTGGCCCTGGTCGTCAATCTGTGCCTGCGTTTTGTCGGCGCCCTGCTTATCAATGCCTTGCTCATTATCCCGGCGGCGACAGCCGTGAATCTCAGCCGGAACATGCGACAACTATTCTGGCGGACGGTCCTTCTCAGTTTGTTCCTGAGCATCGCCGGAATGTGGTTGAGCTGGGATATCAGCATGGGAGCTAAAAAAGATTTAGGGCTTTCCGGTACGATCGTGGTATTGAACGTACTGGCCTTTCTCGTGTCGATGGCCGCTGGCCCCTGGCTCCGCGCCCGGCGTATGGCGTAGACGCGAAGCCGGCTGATGAGATTTGCCAGCCGACTGAAGCCGGCGAGATCGGCCGCCAAAAAAGTCTTGACAAAAGGCTTGACGCGGCGCGAATTCTGGATAAACTTATCCATATATCTATCCCCCCTCCCGCCTTTCTTCCCCCCCCTGGCGGGACTCCGGTGAAGGAGTCGAATTATGAGACGATGCTTTTTCCTCTCTTGCTTGCGTTGTGGGCTAGCATTGTTACCGTTGCTGCTTGTGCTTCCCGCTCGCGCCGTAGACCTCGATCGTGAACCGATCAACTATAGTACTGCCGACCCGCACAACGTTGTCGAACGCTTGCAAGAACGTCTCCACGACGGCCAGGCCCACCTCACTTACGAAGAAGGCACCGGCTATCTGCGTTCGCTGCTGCGCGAGCTGAAGGTGCCGTTGTCTTCGCAAATGCTGGTGTTTTCCAAGACCAGTTTGCAGCGCCAGCGCATCAATCCGCGCACGCCACGCGCCATCTACTTCGGCGAGGATGTCTACGTCGGCTACTGCCAGAAGGGCGATCTTGTGGAAGTGACCGCCGTCGATCCGCAATTGGGAGCGGTGTTTTACTCGCTGAATCAGAAGAAGAGCGCGAAACCGCAATTCCAGCGGCAAACGGATAACTGTCTGATCTGCCATGCTTCCTCGTTCAATCAGGGTTATCCGGGACATCTGGCACGTTCGGTGTTCGCCAACGGTTCGGGCTTGCCAATCCTCTCTTCGGGCAGTTATCGCATCGATCACACCAGCCCGCTGCGGCAGCGCTGGGGCGGCTGGTACGTCAGCGGCACGAGCGGCAAGCAGGTGCATTTGGGCAACCTGATCATACGCGGCGAGCCGCGGCCGGAAGAGATCGACAATTCAGCGAACATCAATGTCACCCATTTGGATCGCTATTTCAAGACCGCACCGTATCTGACGCCGCACAGCGACATTGTCGCCTTGATGGTGATGGAGCATCAAACGGAGATGCACAATCGCCTGGCGCGGGCCAATTTCCAGACGCGGCTCGCCTTGCATGATGAGGCCGAGTTCAACAAAGCCCTGGGTCGACCGGCCGATTATCGTTCCGACAGCACTCTCCGCCGCATCAAGAACGCTGGTGAACCGGTCGTCCAGTATATGCTCTTTTGCGAAGAAGCGCAATTAACCGATCCTATTAAGGGGACTTCCGGGTTTGCGGAAGAATTCGCCCAGCGGGGACCGCGCGACCGCAAAGGACGCTCCCTGCGCGATTTCGACTTGAAACACCGTTTGTTCGCTTATCCCTGCAGCTATATTATTTACTCGGAGGCCTTCGAGGCGCTGCCGACAGCTGTGAAAGATTACGTCCTGCGGCGGCTGTGGGAAGTGCTCAGCGGCCAGGACACGAGCAAGGAGTTCGCCCATTTGTCGGTGGCGGATCGCCGAGCGATCCTGGAGATCCTGCGTGAAACGAAGCCGAACCTGCCCGATTACTGGAAATCGGCAGCGGCTTCCCGCTCAGAATGAGTCGTCATGGTGGGGCCAGCGGAATCGACAGGCGAACATTCGGGAATCAAACGGTCGCCGCTGCGGCCCGACATGACCGTTCGCCAGGTGGCCGCCGATTATCCCGGCTGCCAAGAAGTGCTGCGGCGCTACGGCGAGTCGGAGAGGGAGTCTGCGAAATTTGGACACCTGGAGCCGCTTGGCCATTTCGCCCGCCGGCACGGTCTGGATAGCGATCAACTGTTGGCAGAGTTAGCCGCGGCTGCCGGAGTGGAGGTAGACCGACAAGCGCAGCAAACGCAGGCCGTCCATCGTCCTTTCCTTGTTTCCGCGTTGGCCATTACTCTAACGCTGGGAGCGGGTTGGGGGGCGTGGCTACTATGGGAGATCGGACGGGCGGGGCAATTCGCTGCCGTCCCCGCCAGCCACGTCGTCGCTCATGGGTCTGCCCAACTGTGGGGTTTCATTGCCTTCTTTGTCATCGGCATTGCCCTCCGCTATTTGCCGATGAGTGTCGGCGGTCCGCCGCTCCGCCCATTCTTCTGCCACCTGTTGCTTGCGGCTTTGCTTACAGGCGTGGTCGGCGGCTTTTTCTGGTCGTTGGGGCCGGAGCGGGCCGGCTGGCTTGGCCCGCTCAGCGGTTCCGCTCTGGGGATTGCGGCCCTCGTTTTCCTCATCTTCCTCTACCATCAACTGGCCGGCAAACTTCACTTCACGTGGGCGCGGCTGATTTTGGCCGCAGGTATCTGGATGACGGTTTGGGCCGGCGTCACGCTGGTGTTGCGCTATCGGGAAAACGCTACGGGACCTGGCAGCTACAGCGAGTCCATACGTCAACTCCTGATGGAGTTGGCCATTTTCGGTTTCACGCTGAATGCCATCTATGGCTTCGGTCAACGGCTGCTGCCTGGTATCGCCGGTAGCGCCACACCGCACAAAAGTGTTATCGAATGGACTTTCTGGCTGCATAACATGGGCGTTCTCCTCGCGTTGCCGGCCTCTTTCGCCAGGCTTGCCGGGCTGGAAGCGCTGGCGGCGGCGATGCTGACGGCAGCCGCGCTGGCGTACGTCATCGGTATGAGGGGGTTCCTGCGGGTGCGTCGGAGCACACCGCGCCCGGAAGTGGGTGAGGCGTTGCTGGTGCGCTACGTGCCGTTGGCTTTCTTCTGGCTGCTGACAGCAATGGCGTTGCTGGTCGCTGGAGATTGCTACGCCGTGGTGGGCAGCCAGTCGTTACCGCACCCCTATCTCGGCGCCATCCGGCATGCGCTGACGGTCGGCTTTATGACGACACTGATTCTGGGGGTCGCCCAACGTCTGGTGCCGATCCTCGAGCACACGTTGCTGGCCTGGCCCCGCCTGGTCGCTCCGATTTTCGTGCTCATTGCCACAGGAGACTTGCTCCGCGTCAGCACGGAGATGGCCACGCTGTTTGCCGCCCCGGCTTTTGTTCTCATGCCGTTCTCCGCTTTGTTGGAGCTGGCTGCCCTGGCGCTGTTTGCCGCCAACATCGTGCGCACGTTCTGGCCGCCCCTTGATCCCCTGCTGCGCACCGGCCAGGCCACGCTCCGTACGCCGGTGGCCTTGCTCCTGGCCGAATATCCCTGGCTCGAAGATCAGTTGTTGGGCTGGGGATTCGGCTACGTCGGCCGCGTACGCTCCGTGCCCCGCGAGTTAACGTTGGGGACTCTGGCCCGCAGTGAAGGCAAAGAACCAGAAGAGATCCTCGCCCGTATCAATGATCTCTTGCAAAGGCACTTCGCGTCACGAGTTGGAAGCGGAAGCGATGGCAGATAATCCATTGCTTCCACCTCCAGCTCGTAACGCATGGAAACTGTCACGGTTTCACTTCGCTCTTTCCCTGCACCAGACGATGATAGCGATCGATCATCAGGTCTTTCCACTGTTCCTGCTCGCCGTTGGGCCAAATCACACTCAAGCGGGCGATTTTATCCACTTTTCCCAATCCGAAGACGTGCCGCCGATCGCTGGAAGAAGCGTAGCTGCCGCCGCCCTTGGCGAAGCGCGTCTGCGTTTGTCCGTCGTATTCCAGGATTAGCTTCGCTCCCACTACGTCAGCGTGGTTGCGGCCAATCAGTTCCACGCCCAGCCAGTGATGGCTCGTCTGCGCCTCGTTGTGCAGCAGCACCACCGGCTCGTTAAGATGGCTGATGACAAGATCAATGCGGCCATCCTCGTCGAGATCGCCGAAGGCGACGCCGCGGCCCAGGTGTGTGGAACGGAAATAAGCTCCTCCTTGATCCGAAATATCGGTAAATGTACCGCCTTGATTGCGGAGCAGGAGGGGGCGCTGGTGAGGGTCGCCCCCGCTGCGCGGCGGATAGCGGATGGCATGGCCGGTAGCGAGGAACAGGTCCTCCCAGCCGTCTCGATCAAGGTCGAAAAAACCGCCGCCCCAGCCGACCGTGCTTTGGCCCAATACAGTCAGTCCGGCCGTACGCGAGGCGTACTGGAAGAGGACTTTATCGCCGCGGCAGTCGTTGCGATACAAGGCGTGGTACTCGTTCTCATAATTGCTGACGAACAGCGACGGCCGGCCGCTGTGATCGTAATCGGCGGCATCAACGCCCATGCTGCCATTGGGCGAGCCGCCGCCGTCGCGGGCCGTGCCGCTGACCAGGCCACGCTCTTCAAAACGAAAATGTCCGGGGATGCAGCGATTGACGTAGAGAAAGCTATCGGCCGTATCGTTGGCGACGTAGATATCCGGTTTGCCGTCGCCATTGATATCCACGAGCAGCACGCCTAGCCCCTTGCTGGCATCTGGCCCGCCAGGGCGCAGCGGGGCCTCGCTGCTAACCTCGGTAAAGGTCCCGTCGCGGTTGTTGCGAAACAGCTTGTGCGGCAGACCGTCGAAGACCTTCGGCGGGCAGATGTCTGCCGGTCGGCCGCACCGGGGATGATTGGCAAAGGACCAATTTACATAGTAACAAATGTACAAATCCGGATAGCCATCGCCATCGAAATCGGCCCAGCCGGCGCTGCTGCTCCAGGAATGCGAGGTCAAACCGGCCTTATGGGTGACATCGACAAGCTGCCGGCCCTTGCCGGTGTCGCCGGGTTCCACCGGCTCATTGTGAAACAGAGCGAGCCGATCCCAGCCGGTCAGTAGCAGGTCCGGCCAGCCATCGCGGTCGTAATCGCCGACCGCTGCGCCGTGGCTGTAAAACCAGGTCCCATCGATGTGCAGCCGATCGCTGACATCCGAGAATTTGTTGCCGCCGAGATTACGATAGAGTTTACACGGCCGACCACGAATCTCCTTATCCTCGAAGAAGCCACCACCGGCCAGGAAAATGTCGAGCCGCCCGTCGCCATCGAAATCGAGCAGGGCCACGCCGCCGCCCAGCGATTCCAGAATCGACAGATGCCCCGCTTCGGCGCCATTGCGATACGTGTAGTCGATGCCAGATGCGGTCGTGATGTCCCGAAAAAGCGCAGGTCCGTCATCTTCTCGCGAAGCCGTCGGCACGCCGATGATGGACGGTGCGCGTTGACTGCATCCCACAAGGAGGATCGTCCATACCAACAGAAGAAGCATCGCAAGCCCGCGCGCTTTCATGCTCTTCACCGTAAGATGAATCATCCCCGAGAGGTGCGAAATGGCCAAACGGGCAGACCATCCACTTGCCGCTTATCAGGATGGATGCGTAGATCGCTGCCCGGGAAGCAGCGAAAAGAATGCGCCGGCCGTTGGACCGGGGTTCGCCTTCATTAGCTGAAACACTCGCCAAGAACTGATCGAGAGCGGCTGCCCGCCCACCGCTCATTCGTGGCGGTCCAGTTCCATCTCGTTGCTTTGCGGCTCCCGATCCGCACAATGGGAACGATCCACGACAGGAATGAAACAGCCCACCATTCACCCGTTATCCTTGCACAGATCCAGCGTTGGCCAGGCATCTTGACGTTTAGTAAGCGTAGCCGGATCAACAACCATTCGGCTCATCCCTTGGCCCTCCTCAGTTGGAACGTTCTTCCACAATGTGAGCTTATCGTATGCACGGAAAGGAGACAATAGAGCGCGGATGATATGGATCATACACGGATGAGTTGTCTGCTCCATGTCAATCTGTTATATCCACGTCATTCATGTTCTCATCCATGTTATTTTATAGTTAGGCGGCAACCGGCGCTCAAAATGATACTCCGAAGAGAGACCATGAACCGGACGATGCTCGCAGGATTACGGGGTAGCCGTAGGCTGTAGGTGGGCGAGATATCCGGGTTGCTCTCCCGGCTTACGTCCGGTCGGCTGTTTGCGTACCGGTGGTGGGGCTTGGGGTGGATGGACCGAGAAAGGGATCGACGAGTTGGAGGCATTCGGTACCAGTTGTGCTTCCAGGCCGCGGACCCGCTCGGTCAGGCGCAGCAATTGCTCGGTTGGGTTGGCGACCTGCTGCTCCCGTGGAGCAATGCGTGCGTCTCGCTGGCGATATCTCTGGATATTGCGGTTGCATGATGCCCCCGGTGTAGCAGAGGTCCCCCTGGGCAGCTGTGCGCGTTTCAAAAAACGGTAAATGGTTACCTATTCTTTTTGTAATTGCCTCCCATCCCCTCTGTTGCGTATAATCGGCCCAGTGTCCAAAGTCGTTTCGTGTTCCCTTATTTCGAGGCCCCGTATCGTGAGTACAAATCGCCATCTGTTCACCAGTGAATCCGTATCCATGGGCCATCCCGATAAAGTGGCCGATCAAATCAGCGATGCCATCCTTGATCACTGCCTGGCCGCCGATCCGCAAAGCCGCGTCGCCTGTGAAACGATGGTGACGACAGACTTGGCCATTGTCTCCGGCGAAATCACCACGCAGGCCAATCTGAGCCGGGCCGTCGTTGATCGCCTCGTGCGTGAAGTCATCCGCGAGATCGGCTACGTCGATCCCAACATCGGCTTTGCCGCGGATACCTGCCAGGTGCAATGCCATCTGCACAGTCAATCGCGCGACATTGCCGCGGGCGTCGATCTCGGCGGCGCCGGCGATCAGGGTATGATGTTCGGCTTCGCCTGCAATGAAACGCATACCTTCATGCCGATGCCCATTTATTTGGCCCATCGCCTGGTGGAAAATCATGCCCGCCTGCGCAAAAGCGGCGAACTGCCTTTCGTTCGTCCCGATGCCAAAAGCCAGGTGACAGTTGAATACAACGACGATGGCTCTTTCCACCGCATTCATACGTTGGTACTTTCGACGCAGCACGATGAGAGCGTGGTTGAGAAGCGTGATGGCCGCACGTATTTCTCCAATGCGGCCCGCGAAGAGATCATCCACAAGCTGATTATCCCAACACTGCAAGCGGAGAACAAGAAACTGGTCAAGGATCGCGATCAGATCGAGTTGATTCCGCCGGGCGGCTCGCCGCGCCGCCGCGACGATGAGGTGATCTATTGCCACATCAATCCAACTGGCATTTTCCTGCAAGGCGGGCCGCACGGCGATTGCGGCCTGACGGGGCGCAAGATCATTGTGGACACCTACGGCGGCCGTGGCCGGCATGGCGGCGGCGCTTTCAGCGGCAAAGATCCCACCAAGGTCGATCGCTCGGCTGCCTACATGGGCCGGTACATCGCCAAGAATGTCGTCGCTGCCGGCCTGGCAGCGCAGTGCGAAGTGCAGCTATCTTACGCCATCGGTTATCCAGAGCCGTTGAGCATCTGGGTCAGCACCTTCGGTACGGCGGCACGCGGCCTGCGCGACGCCGACATCGCGGCGTTGATCCGCGAACATTTCCAGCTGACACCACGGGGTATCATCGAAACCCTCAACCTGTGCCGGCCTATCTACCGCGAGACGGCGCGGCACGGCCATTTCGGCCGCGAACTGCCCAGTTTCACCTGGGAGAAAACCGACATGGCCGCCACTCTGCGCCGAGCCGTCGATCGTGCAGCGTAACGATGAAGAGCGACCCCCAGAGACACAGAGACACAGAGAAGAAAACACAGAAAGGAAAAAATCAAAATAGAAAGAGATGTTCCTTATGACTCGTTTTTCATTTTTCTCTCTGTATTTCTGTGTCTCTGTGGTTAGCATACTTTTCAGCATGACGCCCCTCTGGGCGGATGAAAAGCGTTTGTCTTACCCCAAGACCAAACGCATCGATCACATCGACGATTACCACGGCGTCCATGTGGCTGATCCGTACCGCTGGCTGGAAGAAGACGTGCGGAAGTCGCCAGCGGTAGCCGAGTGGGTTGCCGAGCAGAATCAACTCACCTTCGCTTACCTGCACGCCATCCCCCAGCGCGAGGCAATCCGCAAACGCCTTACGGAGTTGTGGAACTACGAGCGCTACTCCGCGCCCTTCAAGGCCGGCGGACGCTATTTCTACACCAAAAATGATGGATTACAAAATCAATCCGTATTGTATGTTATGGAGACACTCGACGGCGAGCCGCGCGTGCTGATCGATCCTAACAAATGGTCCAAAGATGGCACCATTGCCCTGACGGGTGTGGAAGTCAGCGACGACGGCAAATATCTGGCCTACGGCGTTGCCGAAGCCGGCTCCGATTGGAATACCTGGCACGTTCTCGATGTGGCGAGCGGCAAAGTCCTGAGCGACGAAGTGAAATGGATCAAGTACGGCGGCGCTTCGTGGACCGCTGACAGCAGGGGTTTTTTCTACAGCCGCTACGATGAGCCTAAGCCGGGCGAATTGTTTCAAAAGGTTACCCTCAATCAAAAAGTTTATTACCACCGTCTGGGCACGCCGCAGAGCGATGACGTGCTTGTCTATCGCCGGCCCGATCATCCCGATTGGGGATTTCATGCCAACGCCACCGAAGATGGCCGCTATCTTGTTCTGACCATCTGGAAAGGTACCAATCACCAGTACCGCATCACCTACAAAGATCTCGGCGAGCCTTACGCCATGCCGATCGATCTCATCGAAGACTTCGATAACGAATACAGCTTCGTCGGTAACGATGGCCCCGTTTTTTACTTCAAAACCGATCTGAAAGCTCCCAAAGGTCGGCTCATCGCCATCGACACGCGCAAGCCAGCGCGTGAGCACTGGAGAGAGATCATTCCCGAAGCCAAGGAGAACCTCCGAGGTGTCAGTCTGGTCGGCAATCTCTTCATCGCCCATTATCTCAAGGATGCACGAACGCAGATCAAGCTGTACGGCCTGGACGGCACATTTGTCCGTGAGGTGGAGCTGCCGGGCATTGGTTCGGCCGGTGGCTTCGGCGGCAAACGCACCGACACCGAGACGTTCTACGTCTTTTCCAGTTTCGCCACGCCGCCGAGCATTTATCGTTATGATCTCATCACTGGCCAAAGTAAGTTGATCCGCCGCGCTAACGTGAAATTCAACCCCGATGACTACGAAGTCAAACAAATCTTCTACCCAAGCAAAGACGGCACCAAAGTGCCGATGTTTATCACCGCCAAAAAGGGCCTGAAGCTCGACGGTTCCAATCCGACGCTTTTGTACGGCTACGGCGGCTTCAACATCCCATTGACACCGAGTTTTTCGATTTCTCGAATCGCTTGGCTGGAGCTGGGCGGCGTTTTCGCTCAGGCCAACCTGCGCGGCGGCGGCGAGTACGGTAAAGAGTGGCATGAAGCGGGCACCAAGCTGCACAAGCAAAACGTTTTCGACGACTTCATCGCCGCTGCCCAATGGCTCATCGAGCACAAATACACACGGCCGGACAAACTGGCCATCCAGGGCGGCAGCAACGGCGGTCTATTGGTCGGCGCTGTGATGACGCAACGCCCGGACCTGTTCGGCGCTTGCCTGCCGGCCGTCGGCGTTATGGATATGCTGCGCTTCCACAAGTTCACCGCTGGCCGCTTCTGGGTGGACGATTATGGTTCGCCGGACAACCCGGAAGAGTTCAAGGCCCTTTATGCCTATTCTCCCTATCACAATCTCAAAAAGGGAACAAAATATCCCGCGACACTGGTGACGACGGCAGACACCGACGACCGAGTGGTGCCAGCTCACAGTTTCAAGTTCATTGCTCAGCTGCAATATTGCCAGACGGGCGATGCCCCGGTGCTGGCGCGTATCGAGACGCGAGCCGGCCACGGCGCCGGCAAACCGACGACCAAGCAAATCGAGGAAGTCGCTGATCAGTGGGCGTTTTTGGTGAAAAACCTGCACATGAAGGTGCCGGCCGACCAGCGATGAATTCGCGGAAGTGTTGTCGAAAGCATGCTTTTCCAGACTTTGCCCGGCCATTCCCGGCCCTAACAAAAGAAGCGTATCAAATAGGGATCAAGGCCGGGAAGCCGCGCGCAAAAAAGGGACAAATTAGAGCTGTGTCAGGCTGCCGGATCAGGCCGCACCGGCGCCGATGTGTGTTCCTGATAATACTGCCGGCACTCGCGCTCACGGCCACGCACTACACGCAAACCCCGCAAGTCACCGCGTGTCTCGGTGACAATCGTTCGCTGGCCGGAGTTGAAACCATCGTGGAAAGCGATCACGACCCAATCGTTTGTCTTGCCGAGACGATGGGCCAACGCGGTGTTGGAGAACAAAGCGCGGAAGCGCCAGCCATCGCGGTTGGCGACATACAACGGTAGCCACGGCTCATGCTGCGGATTGAAGCGGCGCGGCGTCACACGCGGCAGCATGTCGCCTTCGGCATGACGGCGATATTCCTCATCGATAGCCAGAAGGGCAGCAACAGACGGCTCGCCCTGAATCGGCTCCGGCAGTCGGCTGCGGCGCAGCCGGCCAGCCAAGGCGTCGATCAGGCCGCGCAGCCGCTTCGGCCCAATGCCCACCTGGGCCAATCGGCCATCATGAGCAGCGCGTTCCATTTCCTCCAACGTTGTGATGCCGAGTCGATCGTGCAGCGTACGCGCCAGCTGCCGGCCGATGCCCGGCAAACTGGTGAGCAAACGCTCCGGATCGATGTGGCCGGCATCCGGCCGCAAAGTGCGAAACTCGCCCGTGCGGACCAACCCCTCAATCGTGTACGCCAGGCTAGGCCCGATGCCCGGCAATTCTTCTAGCCCAGCTCGCCCCTTCTCATGGATCAACTCGGCCAGCGGCCGTTTCTGCTCTAGCACCGTCGCCGCTGCCCGGCGATAGGCCCGCACCCGATAGACATTGGTGTCCTCGCCTTCCAGATAGGTTGCATAATTGTTCAGTTTGCGTGCAATGGTTGCGTTATCCATAATACCCTCTCTTTTCCTTGTACCCCTCTTTAAGAAAAATTATACACATGTACAGTTAAAAAAGAAAGGTCGACAAGCAAGGCGGGGGGTTTCTCTTGATTTGGGCGTAGAGGAGAGCTTACGGACGAGCGGTCTTTTCCCTCTCCCCTGGTGGGGAAGGGAGTGGAAAACCTCCTCGGCGACTGACGCAACCCCGCTCGCCAAGAAACGAGCGAATTCGTAACAAGTTAAGTATGAGTATCACAACCCTTGTTTTCGATTTCGGCAATGTCCTGGGTTTCTTCAGTCAGCGCAAGGCTGCCGAGCAGTTGGCCGCGTTCAGCCCGTTGTCGGCCGACGAAATCTTGAGCCGCTATCTTCTTGACCCCGAGCTGGAGGACGCATTCGAGACTGGCCGCATGAAGCTTAGCGAGTTCCGCGCCTTGGTACGGCAACGTTGCTGTGTGACGTGCAGCGACGCCCAGCTCGATTGGGCAATTGCGGATATGTTCACGCCCAACCACGAAGTGTGCGCCCTGGTGCCGGCCTTGAAGCCACGCTATCGCCTGGTGCTTTTGAGTAATACCAACGAGCTACACTCCCTCCATTTTCGCCGCCAGTTTGCCGATACCTTGGCCCACTTTGACGCTTTGGTACTGTCGCATGAAGTAGGCTTGCGCAAGCCGTGCCTGGACATTTACACCCACTGCCACAAGGTCGCTGGCTCGACGCCGCGGCAGTGTCTCTTTATCGATGACCTGCCGGTCAACGTCGAGGCAGCCCGTGCCTGTGGCTGGCAGGGCATCGTTTATCACCGGGGACTCGATCTGCGCCGCGAATTGCACGAGCACCAAATCGAGTTGAACACCGAAAAATCGAGGTTGCCATGAATCCCATCGAACAAAACGATCCTGAAGTATGGCAAGCCATTGCCGGTGAGCGTCTGCGTCAGCAGAACGGTCTGGAGATGATCGCATCGGAGAATTACACCAGTCCTGCCGTGTTGGCCGCTCAGGGATCGGTGCTGACCAACAAGTACGCCGAGGGCTATCCGGGCCGTCGCTATTACGGCGGCTGCGAGTTTGTCGATGTCGCCGAGCGTCTGGCCATCGACCGCGTACGGAAGTTGTTCGGCGCTGAACATGCCAACGTCCAGCCGCACTCCGGCGCTCAGGCGAACATGGCTGTGTATTTCACCTGCCTGGAGCCGGGCGATACCTTGCTGGCGATGAACCTCGCTCACGGCGGGCATCTGACGCACGGCATGCATCTAAATTTTTCTGGCAAGCTCTATCGTGTTGTTCACTACGGTGTTCGCAAGGACGATGAGCGCATCGATTTCGACCAGGTCGCCGCCTTGGCCCGCGAACACAAGCCAAAGCTGATCGTCGCCGGCGCCAGCGCTTATCCGCGCATCATTGATTTTCCGCGCTTCGCTGAGATTTGTGGAGAAACCGGAGCGCTTTTGATGGTGGACATGGCCCACATCGCCGGCTTGGTGGCGGGCGATCAGCACCCCAGTCCGGTGCCGTGGGCGCATTTCGTCACCTCGACAACGCACAAGACGCTGCGTGGCCCGCGTGCCGGCTTTGTGTTGTGCAAGAAAGATTGGGCGGCCAAGCTCAATCAAGCAGTTTTCCCCGGCATGCAGGGCGGCCCGCTGATGCACGTCATCGCCGCCAAGGCCATTGCTTTCGGTGAAGCGTTGCAACCGTCTTTCCGCGCCTACGCTGCTCAGACTGTCGCCAACGCTCGCACCTTGGCTCATGAATTGATGGCGCGGCAATTCCGCCTCGTCTCCGGCGGTACAGATAATCATCTCTTGTTGGTAGACGTGACCTCACGCGGTCTGACCGGCAAGGTAGCCGAGAAAGCGCTGGACGCTGCCGGCATCACCATCAATCGCAACGGCATCCCCTTCGACACGCGGCCGCCGCTCGATCCCTCCGGCATTCGCATCGGGACTCCGGCGTTGACGACACGCGGCATGCGCGAGCCAGAGATGCGGCAGATCGCGGCCTGGATCGGTGATGTGCTGGCTAACCCAGACGATACAACCGTACAGACACGCGTACGCGGACAAGTGCAGGAATTGTGTCAGCAGTTCCCGGCACCAGCGAATGTGGTGTAATGGGCTAACCAGCCTGCTGCGTCAGCAAGGGATTCTCTTACTGGCGCAGCAGGCTGGCAAGAATCTGCTTTACTTCGCCTGCATCTCTTTCGTTTTTGTTCACTCCACTATCACCGACTCCACCTTGCGGCTGTCTAGATCCAACACAACAAACGTTTTCGGCCGCGCTCGGTGCAGCGCTCCGGGATTGATGATGCGCGTCGGGCCGGTCTGATGCTCCTCGGCCTGATGCGTGTGGCCGTAGAACAGAAAATCGTAATAACCGGAGCGCTCGACGTCGCGCATCAGGATCGTATCGTCGCCGTGCGTGAAAGCCAGCTTCACGCCCTGCAACTCGATACTGCCGAAAGGATCGTGTAGCGTGGCGCCGATGTCGGCCATCGCTACACGCAACGCTCTTTTATCGATGTCGCAGTTGCCGAAGACAAAATGCGCCGTGAAGCCACGAAATAATTCTACTGTTTCCGGATCGTCGATGTCACCGCAGTGCAGCACTGTTGTAATGCCGCGTTCGCGCAATGCCCCCAGGGCAAGCGTTGCCGTCCGCTGGTTGCCGTGGGTGTCGCTGACGATACCGATGCGCATGTTTGCTCTCCTTGGGGGTAGGGGCGGAAGTCGTTGTATCGCTTGTCCGGCAAGCGTGTCAATCCGCATTGGCCGCCGCCAACCGATTCACTACCCTGAAAAAGAAAGGAGTTTCTCAGACGGAATCATGACTCGTCGTTCTCGCGCCCGTGAAGTGGCCTTGCAACTGCTTTTTCAACGCGATCTGAACAAACGGATCGATCGCGCCGTCCTCGAACGCTTTGTCCACGATCGCTTACGCGACGATACGCTGATACAATTTTCTCTCGGTCTGTACGACGGCGTTGTCGCTCATCAGGGGGATATCGATCGTCGCTTGAGCGAGGCGGCGGAAAACTGGCGGTTGGTGCGTATGGCCACCGTCGATCGCAATGTACTGCGATTGGGCGCTTACGAACTGCTGTACATGCCGGAGACGCCGCCGAACGTCGCCCTCGATGAGGCGATCACCTTGGCGCGGCGCTTCGGCTCGGCCGATTCGCCCGCTTTCGTCAACGGCGTCCTTGATCGCTTGCGGCAACTGCCCGTTTAGCGACGCTTCGTCGAAGCACCGCTAACCACAGAGACATCAGAGATATTGTTTTGGGATTTTTTGAGGATAACATGGTCTTTCGCGCCATCTTCGACAAACTGAAAGCCGGACTGAGCAAGACGCGCGGCGTCTTCTCCGGCATCGCCTCACTGTTCCGCCTGCGCGGCAAGGTGGACCGCGATTTTCTCAACGAACTGGAGAAACGCCTCTACCTCGCCGATGTCGGCACCAGCGCCACCACGGAAATCGTCGAGAAAGTTCGTCAATCTTTTCTCGATAAGGAAATCACTGGCGATGTGGAGGCGTTTGTCAAGCAACAGTTGAAAGCGATGCTCACCAGCGGCGAGGGCATTCGCTACAACCTCAATGGGCCGACAGTGGTGATGGTGGCCGGCGTCAACGGCTCGGGTAAAACCACCTCGATCGCCAAGCTGGCCCGGCGTCTCCAAGAGGAGGGCAAGAAGGTCCTGATTGCCGCCTGCGATACGTTCCGTGCTGCCGCAGTCGAGCAGCTGACCATCTGGGCCGAACGCATCGGCTGCGAGATCGTCAAGAACCAGCCAGGCAGCGATCCGGCCAGTGTGGCCCATGACGCCTGTGAACGAGCCAAGGCCCGCGGCGTCGATGTTCTTATTGTGGACACAGCCGGCCGACTGCATACGCAGACCCACCTCATGCGTGAGCTGGAGAAAATTCATCGCGTTGTCAGCCGGCTGATCGAGGGTGCGCCGCATGAGGTTTTGCTTGTTCTGGATGCTACCACCGGCCAAAACGCCATCGCCCAGGCGGAGAGTTTCAAAAAGGCAGTGCAGTGCAGCGGCATCATCTTGGCCAAGCTCGACGGCACGGCCAAGGGAGGCGCCATCTTCGCCATCAAGCAGAAACTCGGCCTGCCGGTCAAATTTGTCGGCGTCGGCGAGAAGCTCGATGACCTGGAAGCGTTCGATCCGGATTCTTACGTCGAGGCGTTGTTCGTATAGGAGAAGTTAACCGCCAAGACACCAG
>JAJPHU010000035.1 GCA_021325115.1 Planctomycetota bacterium
CATCTCCACAGGTGCAGGCAAACTTTACTGTCCCGGATTGCGAGCCATTGGTCAAGAGATAAAAGATCAGCGAGGGGCAACTTAGCGCGAACAGCAAGGAAGGGTAGTCTGAGTTAGGAAATAGGTCATCGAAAATCATGAGCAAAATAGCCGTCCACATCCGCGAGTTGATGAAGTCCTACGGGACCGTCGCAGCGCCGGTACCGGTGCTGCGCGGGGTATTGTTGGATTCATCGCGGTGAGAAAGTGGCGCTTGAAACCCGTCAGTGTATTCTCTCTGCAAGCTGTTCCAGCTCCGAAACGACGCGATCGAGTTCCTCAACGAGGAAGCTGGGGCCGTGCTCGCGGAAGATTTGGACTAGCTGGCGATAGTACCAGAGTGTGCCGTCTCGCCCGCCGTTGAATCGTTCCCATATCGTCATGCCATGCTGGCGGAGGTCCGAGAGGATAGCGCGGGCATTATGCAGCTTGTCGGCAGCGGACACGCGCAGGATTTCCGGGCTGGCGCTGCGTAGATGTTCGAGATAACGCTTCTTGCGCTCCAGCCAGGGCGGCTTCGGCGTCTGGTCCGTGTCTGTGCAGCCGTTGACGATCTCGACGACCTTGTCACCGAAGCGGCGGCGGATCTCTTGCCGGGTTGGCTCGCCGCCCTGGTCCTCGATGGCGTCGTGCAGCAAGGCCGCGATGGCTTCGTCTTCGCTGCCGCCATCCTCAAGAACCAGAGCCGTGACAGCAAGAAGATGCGAGATATAGGGGATCGTGGTCCCCTTACGTTTCTGGTGAGCGTGCAGACGCAGCGCATAGAGGAAGGCGGCCCCGAAACGTTCCGTGTTTATGTTCATGTGCAGTGTTCTGGCCGCTGGGGTTAGCGACGCTTTGCAGAAGCGTCGGAGTAATTGCCGCGTATAATGGTGTCGGCAGCGGCAAGATCGTTGATTTTGCGGGCGGCCTCGCCGTCATGTGGGGCTAACTTGCGCAGCTCTTCCCAGACGGCGATGGCATCGCCATATTGCCGCTGCCTTTCGTAGATCGAGGCCAAGGCACGATAGGCTGGCAGATGCCGCGGATGGAGACGGCGGACCTCTTCCAGCATCCAGGTGGCCAGATGGATCAACCCTAACTCCTCGGCGGCCTCGGCCAAGGTCATCTGCATCTTCACGTCACCGGGGTAGCGGACCAGCACTTCCTCGCCTTCTTCAAGCACCTTGCGGAGTTGACCAGCCCGCTTGGCGGCGTTGACCCGTGCGCGCGTGGTCAACGTGGTCAGCGAAGCCAACCAGCTGCCGAGACGGCGCAGCTTGGCAACGTCTCGGCTCACCTCCCGCAGCGCCTGGCGATAAACGATGCTCACGGGATTGAACTTGACACAACTCACCAGCAATTCAATGGCGTAGTCGAGATTGCCGCTGGCACGGGCCTGCTCGGCTCGCTCATATTGCCGTGCCGCCGCCTGCAAATGCTCCATGCTCAACTCGAGGAGGAAGGGATCGTCTTCGAGGTAGTGCGGCTTGACCGGCGAGACGCCAGTCCCACTCACCGCACTCGCATCGCCAGTGGGACCGGCATCTCGCCGCTCCTGTGCTTCCGGAAACACTAAGGTAGCGGCACTGCTGTCTGGTTTGTTGCTCGGTGAATGCGGCGGCTTGCTCACCGCCGATGCCTTGGGCAAGCGAAGAGGACCACTATCTGCGGCCTGCGGCGGCAATGCCTTCAAGGCCGCCAACAACTCGGCCGGCGTCTGGAAACGGTCTTCCGGTTTCTTGGCCAACATGCGGCGCAGCAGCGCCCACATTTCCGCAGAAACCAGAGGATTGATCTGCCGCACATCGGGTGGTTCTTCCTGCAAATGTTTCAGAATGCGTTCGCCCAGTCCCCCTTCGCTGAAAGGCGGATTGCCGGTCAGCATGTGATAGAGCGTGCAGCCGAGCGAATAGATGTCGCTGCGAATATCGGCCGCAGCGCTGTCGCGTGCTTGCTCCGGCGCCAGATAATCGACGGTACCGACCGTGCTGCCGGCGCGGGTGACGCGGAAATCTTCCTCGTCAGCCTTGCGGGCCAGCCCCAGATCAGTGAGCTTGACGCGCATACGGTCGCGGTCGCGGGTCAGCAAGAAATTCGACGGCTTGATGTCGCGATGAGTGATGCCCTGCTTGTAAGCGTGATCGAGTGCCTGGACCGCCTGAATGAGAATGCGCCGCGATTCTTCGGGCGTCAATCGCCCCTTGTGCGCGATGTAGTCGTAGAGGTCGATGCCATCAACGTATTCCAGGGCGAGGTAATGCAGGCCGCTGGCCTGGCCGTACTCGTAGAGCGTGACGATGTTCTTGTGGATCAGCTTGGCGGCATGGCGGGCCTCACGACGGAAGCGCTCCAGCGTGTTTGGCTTCTCCGCCATAGCGGGGTCGAGCACTTTCAGAGCGACGAGCCGGCCCAGTTGCTCATCGGCGGCTTTGTAGACCGTACCCATGCCACCGGTGGCGATGTGCGCGAGTACCTTGTATTTGCCAAGGCGAGCACCAGGGCTGAGCTGATCCGAAGGCATGGACACGCGGTCTCGAGAAGGCGAACGAAACGATCCTTCCCTAAATTATACTATCTTCTGGAGTCAATCTGGAGAAGAGGGACAAACGATCCGAAAGCAGAAGCGACGACAAGACATTTGTCACTTCCGTTTCCGGATCGTTTCGTTCACTGGCTACCCCGATGTTAGCGGATAGTTTTTATTGCGCCAGTCGCGGATGCCGCCATCCATTGAGAGAACGTTGGTGTAGCCCATGCGCTGCAAATTCTCTGCCGCCAGGGCCGAGCGAAAACCGCCGCCACAATAGAGGATGATCTCTGCTCCCGTGTCTGGCAAGCGCGTCTCGATGTCGCGCTCAATGACGCCCTTGCCCAAGTGAATCGCACCGGGCAGATGATCCTTGGCCCATTCGTTCTCTTCGCGGACATCGACCAGGCACAGCTTCTCACCGCGGTCGAGCCGAGCTTTCACCTCATCGACAGTCGTTTCGCGGATCTTTTTCTTCGCTTCCTGAACGATCTGAAGGAAGCGCGGGGAGTGCTGCTTGCTCATGGGGGCGCCCTTTTACACCTGGCACTAAACCAGCGAGCGGGGGCGGTCACACGCCCCCGCTCGCTGGTTTAGCCATCGCTTTTCATTGTGCGGGCAGAACGTTGACGCGGCGGCCTTGGCGATCGAAGCAGACGATGCCATCAGCCAGGGCGAAGAGAGTATCGTCTCGGCCGCGGCCAACGTTGCGGCCGGGTTGATAGCGCGTGCCACGTTGGCGGACGAGAATGCTGCCAGCCCTCACCGCGCCGCCGCCGAAGACCTTAATACCTAGTCGCTGGCTGCGCGATTCTCGACCGTTACGAACCGAGCCTTGACCTTTCTTATGAGCCATGTTGCCTCCTCCAAGTGCTTGGCAAGCTCTGCAGGGCACACAGGCCGCGTGCCTTGCAGGACTTTTCCGTTAGCCCTCATCTTTTCGGCACCGGCAAGGCCGGTGCGCTGAGCGATGAACTCCGGTAGATCCACTGCGGCGGCTGCACGAAGTGGATTGCTTCGGATTTCTGATAATAGCGATCGCCTAAGCGACGGAAATTCAATTGCAGCGTCTTACGCCGGATGATCGACTTCTCTCCGGGTTTGTCTGGATCGTCCGTCACTGCCCAACCGTTGGACAGCCCTGTTACAAAAATAGTGTAGTAATTGGCGTCGGGATCGACATCATCCCAGATGGCCACGCCAGTGACCGCGCGCGGCTCGGCGTCCTTTTTCGATGGCGGGATTGGCTCGGTAGCAATCGTCACCGAGTTCTTGATCTTGAGATAGTCTGTCGGATCTTCGAGTTGGCGGATAGCTTCTTGCACCTTGGGCAAAATCTGATCGTGATGCACCGTATTGCGATCGGTCGTCACCAACTCGAAGTCAGGAATGAACGTATGCGGTTGTGAGGTATTGTTGATGACCTGATACCACAGATACCAGCACACTCTTTGTCCGCGGCCAGGTATATCGACCTTGATGAGCCGGGGATCTTTGAATTTGAAATCGAGGACCCAGACTTTGCTGGTGGGCGAGCGAATGTCATCGGCATCCTGGACATTGGCTTCCGGCTTGACCCATCGTTCGTTGGGATTGATCGCTGCCGCCCATCGCACTACCGCCAAGAACAGCAGTAGCGCCAGCAGCCCCAAACTCAAACGCCTGCCGAGTTTGCCGAGCATACCTCTTCTCCTTCGCCTTTGTATGGATGCTGGGGTTATAGCAAGAACCATGTTCGGCGGTCAAGAGGAAGCAGCCGTGGGGGCAAGGCTGCAAGGCCGTTCCTGCGAAACGGAATTTATTGCCGCCGATTTTTCGTCCCTTCCCTCTGCTCTCGGCCCTTTGTTATTCTACACAGGGTCGCCCTCCCCCCCACAAAGCCGGCACCATGTTTGACGTCTTCTTTCTCAATCCGTGGATGCTTCTCGGCCTGCCGGCGGTGATCGTTCCCTTCATTATCCACCTGCTCAATCGCCGTCGCTACGAAGTAGTTGACTGGGGAGCCATGCAGTTTTTGCAGCTGGGTGAAATGACGCGGCGCCGGGTGTTTCTGGAAGAAGTGCTGCTTATGCTGGTGCGTATGGCCCTCATTGCTGTGCTGGTACTGGCCCTGGCAGGACCGTTCGTTACCATGTCGAGCATTCCGCATCTGGGTCCGCGCGCCAACCGCGATGTCGTGCTTGTCTTTGACGGCTCCTACAGCATGGGATCAACTGGCCCGGAGGGTGTCCCGCACGAAAAAGCGAAAGAATGGGCGCGAGCATTCCTCACCGATCTGACTCCGGGCGACAGTGTGGCCATCCTGCAAGCAAAAGAGCATGTAGTACCGGTGCTGGCCGAGCCGAGTCATGACCCGGAGCGGCTGCGCCAATGCATCGATGCGCTTTCGCCACCGGACGGCGGCTGCGATTGGCGGTCCGCCTTGCAAACCGCTGCTGCCATCTTGTCGCACAGCCAACGCGCCGAACGCGCGATCATCCTCCTCAGTGATGGCCAGCGCTTCGGCTGGGCTGATCGTGATAGCCTGCTTCGCTGGTCGCTGTTGAGTTCTGAATTCCAGGTGCTGAGTTCTGAGACAAAGAATCGATCCGAACCCCGGATTTGGGTAGTTAACGTGGTGCCGGAGCGTCCTGCCGATCCGCCCAACTGGTCGCTGATGCCGCTGGAGACCAACCGTCTGCTTGCTCCGGTTGGCCGTGCCATTACTTTTCACACCGCGCTGGTTCTACATGGTCAGAAAGCCTATACACCGCCCTACCGTATTCGCCTGGAAATCGATGGCCGCTTCATCCGCAACCTGGAAGCGCCGGACGCAGTTTCCCTCCATCCCTCCAAAAGTGAGAGGGATGGAGGAAGCCGCATTCCCTTTTCGTTCGCCCAGTCATTCGCTGCTCCAGGAGTGCATCTGGTCAGCGTGGTTGTCGAACCCGATCCGCCGCCGGAAAAGCGGCCTGCGAACTACACAGTCAAGGATGAATTGCCGGGTGATAATCGACAAGATTTTGCCATCGAGGTGGTACAGATGTTACCGGTGCTGATCGTCGATGGGCGAACGGGGCTACGTCAGCGCCCCGAAGGAGTCGATTTTTTGCGTCAGGCGCTGGAGGCGCGCGATCCGGCGCCGGTGGTGCAGACGCGCGTGGTTTCCCTCAACGAGTTTGATCCAGTCCTCCTGTCGGCGGCAGAGACGAACAAAGACCATGAGAATACCGCGCGACCGCGTGTATTGATCCTGCGTGATGTCCCCCAGTTGACGGCGGTGCAGCAGGAAGCAATCACCCAATTCCTCGCGGACGGCGGCGGCGTACTGGTGACGCTCGGCCCGCGAGCCGTGGCCGATGTCTACAACACCCGTCTGCATCGTGGCGGCAAAGGCTGGCTGCCGGCGCATCTGGAGGGTATTGCGGATGATCCGGCCCATCCTGCTCCCGGGGGCAGCGATCATCCGGCCCTGCACCTGTTTTTGGAAACCCCGAAAGACGACCAGGGATCAACTCGTTTTCCGCAGCTGGGCCGTGTCCGTTTTTCGCATTGGTGGAAACTGCGAGTGGGGCCGGAAGCGGTAGGACCGGGAGCGATGGGACCGGCGGCTCGCCGATCCTCTGGAGTGCAGGTCGCCGCCCTGCGTACAGCGACAGACGAATATCCCTTCCTTGTCGAATGGATCGATCCCCAGCGCGCCGGTCGTTTGCTCCAGTGTGCCGTGCCGTTTGACGATTCCTGGGGTGGCGAGTTGGTCCGCAGTGAGAGTTTTGTGCCGCTGGTTCACGAACTGGTCTATTACCTCGCCGGCGCGCGCTCGGCGGAACTGAATCTGGAACCAGGGCAGCCCCTACGCTATCGCCTCAATAGCGCTGGCGACATGGGACAATACCAACTGCAAACACCGCTGGGCGAGACGAAACCATTGCGCACGGCGTTCCGACGCGAAACGTGGGAACGAGAGGAGGAGGATCCTTTTCGCGCCGCTGTGGACCGCCTGCCCACAGGCCCCATACTGCGCATCGACGGCACATACGAGACTGGTGTTTATCGCCTGCATACCGCCGCGGGCAAGACGATTTACTATGTCGTGCGTCCGAAAAGGCTCGGCGAATCTGACCTGACGCCGTGCCGCGACGAAGACCGGGAAAAAGTGGCGAAGTTGGTTCCTGGCATGAAGTATCTGAATGAACGCGACCCATTGGCCCACGAGTGGGTTCATGAAGATCACCATCAAGAATTATGGGCATGGCTGCTGCTGGGATTGATAGCACTTTTATGCGGCGAAATATGGCTGACCCGGCGCATCGTCAAACATTACCAGGCAGGGGCCTAATTCGCTCGTGTCGTGACGATTTGCAAAATCCGCTGCTCGCGTGCGTGCAGCCAATCTCCTTGTATGCGCAGAAAGAGACCGTAAATGAGAGTAATTACTGCGCATTCTAACAAAGAGAGCAGGAGATCAAGCGGCATCCCCTGACGCCCTCCCATTGCCTCGGCGATCCATTCAATGCCTAAAGGCAGCAGTGTCAGCGCCATGATCGCCGGACAAAGAAATAGAAAAAGCATCTGCCAAAGGATGGCCATTCCGCCGGGGTGGGTCGGCTGGAAGGAAGTGGGAGCGACACGCAGAGGCGAAAAGATCGATAGCGTATTGGCCGGCAAACAGTAGAGCAGATACATCGATACGAAGCGCGGCGCCAGCGCCAGGAAGTGATCGAGACGCATAGGGTAGACGATTTGCACAAGAATGGCCGCTGCCGTGCTCATCGTCAAGGCAATCGGAGCAACCGCCAAGTTTTTGGCCAACAAGATGTCGCGGCGGCGGACCGGACTGAGGACGAAGACCCGGAAGCCGTCGCGGTCGAAGCCGAACTGATTGCCGAGGATCTGAGCCATGCTGAACAGCACCATGACCATCGCCCCGAAAGCAGTCAGCGACCGAGCTGCTTCCGGCAAATCGGTGCGTCCTGCTGTCGCCAGAAACCCTGAGCCGAAGATCACCAGGAGAAGGAGCGGGGTCAGCAGAAGCATTTTGGCTTCGGGGGCGCGCAACAGCGAACGGAACACGGCCAAGGTGATGGCCGACGCTTGCTCAGATAGCCAAGGCAATTTTCTTTCGAGCAGGCTGGCTCTTCCTTTACCGGCCCGCAGTGCCAACAAGGGGGAGAGTTCCTCCTTGCTAGCACTGCGAGCCGGCACACCGGCCGTTCGCCCGGAAGTGTATTGACCTGTGTACAAACGCAAGGTCGTGCGGTAGGCGCGCCAAAGGCTGGCCGTCCCGATCAGCGTCGGCCCCAGGATAGCGAGGAGAATAAGCCACGCCCGGCCTTCCGCCGCGGCTTCGACTCCGGCCGGGAGCCAGCCGGGAGGCAAAATCAAGTTCATCAACCATACGGTTCGTTGCAAACGTTCCTCGTTTTCCCGCTCGCGGCGAGCGTGAAATTCACCAAGCAGATCTCGGTACCTGGCAAGTTCTTCTTGGCGGTTCGGTTCCTTCTGATCTTGAACAAAGGGCGGCGGCGGGGGCAGCGGTGCTTGTCTTGGCTGATTTTGCCACTGGAACAAAATGTTCACCAGATTCGGCACTTGAGCCAGAAGAATGAAAACCATGGTGGCCACGACGATGATGGTGCGGCGGCGGCGCGGATTGGTCATCAAGGCCGCCAGCCACCCCTGAAACTGATAGGTCAGTGCCGTCACCATCAGCACAAAGGCCGCCAGCATCGGCAGCAGCCACAGCATCGTCCAGCCCCGGCTCAAGAGCAGGCCAAAATTCAATCCCAGCATGGCCGACAAAAACCACAACAAGCTCACGCTCGGTAGCGAGCTGAGATAATTGATCAGAAACGCGCTCGACAGGGAAACCGGCAGATGCAAAAACTTCTCCAGCGACAGTGCTTCAAGGCGTTGCAGCTCTGTAAGCAAGCCCGTGATCCAGAGAAAGAGAAACATCACAACCACGCCATCCAAGATATACATCAGCCCAACCGGCGCAGCATCGCTCAATCCGAACAAGCCGAGCGAGAAGAAGACGACGAAGAGAATAGCGGCGCTAACAACTGCGGCTGTGGCCAAGATTATCAGGACCACGACGTTGGCGATGCCGCTGCGCTTCAACTGATTGATGCGCAGCCGCCAACGCAGCCACAGAAAGGTACAGAAGTGTTGTCCGTTCACGGCGTATTCTCCTCCAGCCAGGTGAGCTTGGGCGCCGCCTCAGCATCCGCGCCGGCTGCCTCCAAAAAGCGATCTTCCAGCGAGCCCCCCTGGCGAAACGTCTCCATAGGGGTCTGCTCGACAAGACTGCCTTTGACGATGATGCCAACATGTGAACACAGCTTTTCTACGATCTCTAATACATGCGAAGTCAAAAACACCGTCGAGCCGCGTGCTACGTAACCTTTGAGCAGATCCCGGATGATACGGGAAGTCACGGCATCCACACCTTCAAACGGCTCATCAAGAAATAGCAGATCCGGATTGGGCAATAAAGCAGCGGCCAGAGCCAATTTCTTCTTCATGCCGTGCGAGAATTCCAGGGTGAGTTTTTTCTCTTCGCCTTCTAGACCGAGCAGCGCCAGCAGCTCCTCGATGCGTCCGCGAATGGTGTTGCGCGGCAGCAGATACATGCGGCCGATGAACGTCAAATACTCGCGCGCCGTCAAATTGTCGAACAAGGCCAAATCTTCGGGAATAACGCCGATGTGACTCTTGGCCTCGAGCGCTTCATCTGGGTTGAGCATATCCTTGTCCAGCACACGGATACTACCGCGCGACGGCGCCAGCAGGCCGGTCAACATCTTGATAGTCGTCGATTTACCGGCCCCGTTGGGTCCAAGGAAGCCGTAAAACGTCCCGCGTTCCACGCGCAGATCGATGCCGTTGACGGCACAGAAAGCGCCGAAGGTTCGCGTGAGTTGATGGGTTTCGATGGCGAGATTCATGGGGAGTATTCCCTTTTTCGAGGGGCCGTCGCACCGAACCAGCGCAACGTATCACGCACCGTTTCTTCCACTGGACGATGCGTTAAAGCAAACGTTTGGTCCGCTCGCTCTCCCGATAGATGATAGCAGACAAAACCGTACTGGAAACTCGGCACGGTCAAGCCGTTGGGCAGATCGACGAAGACGCCGGAGGCGATAGCCAGCGGAATGGGGCCGGCATAACGCATCCAGCGCGGCAATACCCAGACAGCGCCGGAGCCGAGAATGCGTCGTACGATGCGGCCGAGATCTGCATAACTCTGATACGGTCCCGCCAGCACATAGCGTTCGCCGGACTGTCCCAGCCACAGGGCGCGGACATGCGCTCGCGCCGCCTCACGCACATCAATCACGTTCATTCCGCCCGGCGGCAAGACCGGCCAGCGCCAACGGGCGGCGTACAGCAACAACTCATTTGTTGTCGGTCGGGCGTCGCGCGGACCGAGAAGATAGCCGGGGCAGAACGTGATTGTCTCCAGTCCCAGGGCACTGAAGTCACGGACCACCTGCTCGGCCCGTTGTTTGCTAGCGTAGTAGGGAGCGCGGATAGAAGCATCCGGAGCAATCGTTGAAGCGCTGGAAGTGAACACCAGGCGGCGCACGCCGGCACGCAGGGCAGCGGCACAGACATTCCGTGTGCCGTCCACGTTGACGCGATAGGCATCGCACCGCGGTCGCGGAATGATGCGCGTCAGGGCGGCGGCGTGCAGGATTCCTGTCACGCCATCCAGGGCGCACTCGACCTGCTGGGGATTGCGTACATCACCGATCACAAATTCCACATCATCGATCCCGGTCCATTGCGGCCCATGCGGCGGACGGCGAATGAAAGCGCGGACGCGAAAACCATGTTCGCGCAGCGCCCATACCAGATTGATGCCGAGAAAGCCACTGGCCCCCGTCACCAATACGCGGCCCGCGCGGATTGCCTCTTCTGCGCTCATTACCTCACTTCTCGTATTCGCAAGCAATCGTTCGGGTACCTTGACAATTCCCTGCCTGTGGAAAACAATTCCCAGGATAGAGCCGCGACCGTAAAAAACAGCAGATTTGCCGTTCCCTGGAGTATGGCTCAGATGGATTCATGGAGGACAGTCATGCACTGCCGGCATACTTTTCGCAGCGTTCGGTTTATTGGCAAGGCACTCCTCAGTGTATTGATGCTCTGCTGTCTCACCGATGTCGCTTGTTCAGACGGTAAATCGGATGCGGCCTACGATGTGACGCTGCGTCGTCTCCCCCAGATTCCCCCGGGCACGGTTATCGGCAAGGAAGCTCCGAAAGGCTGGAGCCATCTCATCCTTAAGAGCTATTCTCGTCCTGGTGCCGGCGATGTGAAGCAATTGTCGCCTACCGCTGACCGCTTGACTCGGCTGCTGTTCACGGCCATCGTTGCCGACGTTCGCCCCCAGGCGGGAGGGGGAAACGAGGGCGAAAGCGGCAAACGCTACAAACTGGCAAAGGTCGCTGTCGGCCTGGGTATGCGCATCGGCGCTAAAGATATCATCATCACGCCGGACACGCACCAGCGGCTTGGCGCCAACCTCGGTCTGCTTGCTCGCGTCGTCCTGCGCAAATCTCAGGAAAAACTCGATGATATTGTCGTGGTGGCCCGCTCCGCCACGTTCCTGGTCTTCGATTCGCCGAGCTTCCTGGTTGTGGACAGCAAGCATAAGCCGATTGTCCTTCGCTATGCCGTTCTCGTCGAGGAGCGAACCGGGCATCTGGACACGCTCGTTTGGCCGGTGAGCCGCGACGCCGACGGCAAATACGGCGAATCACTCGGCGCCATCCAATGGCTGCCGGCCAATCTGATAGGCGATTGCGTTTTGCACATCGACGGCAACGAGTTCAGTCTCGGTCAACCCACAGAACGCGCCTTCGCCATCATTGCCCCGCCGAAAGGACAAAAAGATATCCAAATTGGAGATGATCTGAAACCCCTGGCTGCGCGCCCCCGTTTCTCCGTGGCCACAGCGGCGGAGTTAGAGTCCAAACTGCGTCAAGCCGCCAAGTAAGAGCTAACCTCAGAACCACAGGAAATACAGAGAAAAAATAAGATAGTTAGCTCCCTACGCCTTGGGCCGACCGACGATGCAATAGCCTACCCGGAACCACAGCGAATGGATTTGCCAATCGGCCAGCACTTCACGGACCATCGGTTCAAGTTGGAGATGGCGGTGCTTGTCCACCATGTCAGCAAACTCCGGGCCGAGATGAAGGAAGCGCGACATAATCCAGCGGTCGAACTTGGGTAGGCCGATCCAGTAGCCGATCAGGCGATTGGGCAGATTCGGCACTTCATCGGAGACGACGACGAGTCCGCCAGGCTTGACAACGCGGGCCATTTCACGTAATGACTTTAAAGGATCGTTGAAGTAGTTGAATGCGCCGACACTCAGGACGTTGTCGAAACTATGATCACGGAAGGGCAAGTTTTCTGCTTCGCCCAAAAACAGCCGCAAATCGCGGTCGGGGTGGTTACGGCGGCAGTTGGCCAGCTGCACAGTCGAGATGTCGTTGCCGTAGATCTGGCAGTCGGCTGGAATGAGCGGCACGTTGGCGCCGTCGCCGATGGCCACTTCTAATAGGCGCGTACCGGACAGGCTGGGCAGATACTTCAAGATCTGCCGTCGTGCCCGGCGCTCGCCGCCGTTGCACAGGAACGTGAACCATTCCCAAAAGCGGAAACGCGGCCAAAGCGGGCCATTGTAAAAATCGGCAGCGACTTTGTTATTGCCCGCCAGCGGCTTGAGCATGTCGAGGATACCCTCACAGATCGGGAAGGCGCGCCGACAGACGAGACAGGCTAGTTCCTCCTGAGCCGCTTCCAGGTGGCCGCCGCAATCGGGGCACTGCATCCATTCGCAATCGTTGAGCCATGTCGAAGTTCGTGTTTGTGTTGCAGTCATGGAAACCTCCCGTGAGCAAGCATCTCTCGTTCCCACGCTCTGCGTGGGAATCTTCAATTTAGTCGTGCGCCGGTGTGCCAACGATACAGTAGCCAAGACCGCGCCAAATGCGGTGAATTTTTGGTTGCCGCAGAGCGGAACAGGCGACGGCATGGACATTGAGGCGCGTGTTGATAACCATGTCAGTGAATTCTGGGCCAAGCCAGAAACGCCGCATCAGCCAATCGTCTAGCTGTGGAAAGCCGAGCAGATGTCCCCAACCCCACTCGAACAAGTCGGGCAATTCATCCGCCACGACGACCCGGCCACCCGACCGCGTGACACGGGCCATTTCCATTAAGGCACTTTGAGGATCACTATAGAAATTAAATCCGCCAACGCTGAGTACTGCATCAAAGCTGTTATCCGCAAAGGGAATGCGTTCTCCCTCAGCCAGCGCCAAAAATAGGCCGCGTTTTGGATAACGATTGCGGCAAGCAGCTAGTGGCCGCTCAGCGATATCGATGCCAGCAATCTGGAGTGAGCGCGGCAGCAGGGCGACATTTTCGCCGTCGCCAATACCGACCTCCAGCAGTTTACCTCCCCCTTTATCCTCCCCTCCATGAGGGGGAGGATAAAGGGAGGGATGGTGCAGATGGCGAAGGATCTGCATCCGCGCACCGGGCAATCCACCAAGCGTCTTGAGGAACAGCTGCTCCCACGGACGAAAACGCAGCCAACGCTCGCTGTTGTAAAAGGCAGCGGCGATGCGGTTCTTGCCCGTCAATTCCCCCTGGGCAATCAGCAGCCCATTACGGACCGGATAGGTGCGACCGCACACAACACAAGTTGTACCCTTCTCGTATAGCGCTGGGAGTGGAGCATGACAATCGACACAGCGCAGCGAGCAGGGGCATGTCAGCGCCGCGAATGCTGAACCCTCTCGGGAGACTGATGCGGTCCCACTCGCCAACATCGCTGAATGTGCCACGTCGATCCTCCTTACCCTTAGTGCTGGCGGCACCAACTCCCTCCTCCCTTGTGGGGGAGGGCGAGGGTGGGGGTGGAAGGACAAGTGTACCAAGGAGTTCCGTCCCCTTCACCCGAACCCTCCTCCCACCAGGAGGGAGGGAAATGTCCGTTAGTCCTTAATAAGTAACATCAGGTACATGCGCTGCACCGCGCGCCATGCACCAGTCATACAACCACGGCGGCAGCCAACGCAGCATACTCAAGAGCAAACTCGTACTCCACGGAAACGCATAGACCCGGCTACGCCGCCGGATAGCGCGGAGGATGTGCCGCGCAGCGATTTCCGGCTCCATCATCGCCATCGGCGGCTGTATCGGCGCGTTCTTCATCAGCGGCGTTCGCACAAATCCCGGCAACACTGTGGTGACGGCGATGCCGCGGCGCCGCAGCGCCGGACGCAGACTCTCCAGATATGTCATCAGCGCCGCTTTGCTGGCGCTGTATGCCGCCGAAAACGGCATACCTCGATATCCTGCCAAACTCGCTAGCGCGACAATATGTCCACTTTGACGAGCTAACATATCTGGTAATACCACCTCCAGAGAATAAACAACACCCAGCACGTTCACGCGCAGGATCGTTTCCATCTGCTCAACGGCCAAGTCGTCCACGAAGGTTGCCCCGGTGATGCCGGCGCAAGCGACCAACAGATCAACGGGTCCCAATGCGGCGACAAGAGCGTCGAGGGCCGAATGTACAGCCTGCCGGTCACTCACGTCTGCAAGGGCTTGATGGCAAATCACTCCCCGTTTGCGTAATTCTCCCTCCAGGGACGCCAGCCCTTCGGCATTGCGGTCGAGCAGTCCGAGGCGGACGCCTTCGCGGGCCAGTTCATGGCATAGGGCCCGTCCCATGCCGCTGGCCGCGCCTGTTACCACCGCAACCTTGCTGCATAGCGTCATGCCGCGCCTCCTACGCTCTGCGGTTGTGCGAGGCCAGCCATCGCACGCAGGTGTTTCTGCACCAAGGCGACATAAGCCGGCGGGTTCTCCTCATGGGCGCGATGCTTGGCGCCCGGCACCAAGACGACACGGCAATGGGCCAGGTTTTGTTCGAGATAACGGCACGTCGCCAAAAACGGCGAATTTTCGCCATAGAGGGCGATCGTGGGATGCCGCACCGAACAAATACGTTCTTCGGTCAAGCCAGCGACAGCTTTCACATCATCGCCACACGTCGTCGCCGCCAGCCGCGTCAGACGATCCATCGCTGCCAGGCCCAGTTCCTTGCGAAACATCTCATACCGCTCCGGCGGCAGATTGGCCGTCTGCTTGAAGAGTTGGCCCACGTCGAACCAGTCTTCTTCGGTCACTTCAAGGCCCGCGCGGTTGGCTTGCTCCTTGTATTCCTGCCAGCCGCTCCATTGGCCGACGCGCGTTTCCAGATGGCGCAGGCCAGGAAAATAGGGGTCGGAGAGGATGAGTCCGGCGATGGCCTCCGGATAAAGCACGGCAGCATGAAGAGCGATGACGCCACCGAAACTGTGGCCAAGGACATACATCGGTCCCAGGTCAAGGGCACGCTGAATGTTCACGAGATCACCGGCCATATCGGCGGAGGTATAGCCGTACGGCGGCGTATCGCTGTAGCCGTGGCCGCGCAGGTCGTAGGCGGTGACGCGGAAATCGGCAGCCAGCGCCGGCATCAGGTTAATGAGCGGCCAGATCGCCATGTTGCCGGAGACTCCGTGCAACAGCACAACATCCGGCCCAACTCCGACTTGCTGGTAGTAAAACTTCATCCCTTCAACGGTAACACGCGGCATAGGACCTGCCTCCCCAAGATGAAGAACAGGCGGACCAAATCGTAGAGTAAGCTGCCAACATGCCCTACGGTTCTGTCCACCAGCACTAGCCGCCAAGGCGTCAAGAATGTCAAGAAAAAGAGAACAAAGCAACAAATATCAAATATTTGGTCTTTATTATCTTATTTCATGAAAAAACCTTTTGCTCTTCCTTTCCTTGGTATTCTTGACACCTTGGTGGTTAATTGTTTTTCAAATGTTGATGCAAGAATACAACCAACTCGCCCAGTGGAATGTCGCGGACGGCGCGGCGGCCGAGGTCGGCCATGAACAGGTGGAACGGCAACTTGCGGCCGTAATGTTCTTCCAGTGTTTCGCCGAGGACGACAGCATCGATGGAAGCCAGGCCCAGATCGCCGAAAAACCGCGTGTCGGGACCAATGTCCCCGGAATATTCGCGGCCATTGAAATTTCGCAGAATAGCGGCCACATCGGTCATGATCTGCTCTTTGGTCATAGTCGTATCAACCTCCTTTATTCCATCGTGATGGCAGCTGCCCACTCGCCCTCACGGTGTTGCAAAGCGAGACGAATATCGCGATGGAACGCTGCTGCTGCCACACTCATTCCTGGAACGCTGGTAAAGGTAACATGCGGCAATTCCTCAACCAATGCACCGCCGCGGTAACGTGCTGTGGCACGGCCATTTTCGCCAACCTCTAGCTCAATGTCCGCTGGAAAAAGGTGCTGGTCGTGCCGCTCGAACCACAAGGCGCGGATGGCGTCTTTGGCGGCGATGCGGCCGAACAGCCAGGCAGTGCGTTCCCAATCAGACACTTTGAGGAGCCGGAAAAGATTCCATTCCTCCCGGCTCAACGTCACGCGCGCCAGGGCGGCGCGCTGCACCGTCTGACACAGATCATCGGGGGGATCGACGCGCATGCAACAAATTTGTCCGGGTACGTTCGCCTCTATGGGCCAGCGTTTGCCGAGAAGAAACCGCTCCTTGTGACGGAAGAAATCGACGTATTCCAGCGGCCAATAGAAACGCCAGTATTCAGCCGGAGCGAGGCGACACCACAGTCGGCCATCCGGCGCCAGCAAGTCAATGCGATGGCTGACCTGGCGGGCTGACTGCCGTTCGATGCGGACGCGGCATTTGACCTTCGTGCCGACGGCAGGTCGGGGACCGTGAACCATAACGGTACCCAGTTCGTAAGGCAAGACGACGCGGCCGGTCTGATCGGCGCGGCCGAGATGCCAACAACCGAGCAGGTGGGTCGAGGCATCGATCAGCAATGGATCGAGCAGCAAATTCGGCTGTGGGTATGAGCGAAACAACCCGGAATGCGGCCGCGCTTGCAGATGTCCCTCGATGCCTTCGTCGCCTTGGCGATCCGTGGATACCAGCGCCTGAAACAGCGGGCCGTGGAAGAGGCGATGCTCCCCTTCATAGAGCTGATGCGCCGTGTAGCGGCACGGACCTTCGTTGGTCAGCGGGAAATTTTCGGCAGGCGGCGGTTCGGGATAATGATCGCCGAAAAGGACGGTGCCGGTAACGGCGGGTGAATCGATATTGCCGGGACAAACAGCATTTCCAAGATCGTGTATATCCACAATAACTTCATCCAGTGCTTCTGGGCGGACGCGGGCCGTCAGCTCGACGGTAGTCGGTTCGTCATCGAAAGGCACCCAGCGTTGCAAACGAACGCGTCGGAATCCAATCACGAATTTGCCGGGCACCAATAGCGATGCCGCTTCGGCCATCATCTCCAAACTGAAAGCCATTGGCAGAAATGGCAGGCCGTGATGGGTTGGATCGATGGCGCTGGCGTTCCGCGCTCCCAGGGTGTGATCGGAGGCGTAAAGATCCTCGGCCAGATCCATGCGACGACGCATGACCAACTCGCGTCCCGGTTCATGACGGATGATTTCGCCCACAAGCGGCCAGACGGACGGAGTTGCGTTAGCACCCCGAGAGCCGGAGCGATGGGCCAAAAATGCCTCCATCACCTCGCGCTCCAGGTCGAGGAACTGTTCCATGACGCCGAGATATTGCTGCATGACGGCAGTATTCGGTGAGTGGGAGGGGCGAATGCCTCGATGGCAGCTGCCGGAGCGTTTATATGCCCCGCTCGCCTCCCACTCGATTCGTTGTGGGTCGCGGCGGTTGTACAAATGTTCGAACCGTAGCGGGACGTGATGCGCCGCCAACAGCGCTGCCATGTGGTTGAGCTGTGTCAATCCCGAACGATGCACGAGATTGGCGGCAACCGCCTCGAAGGTGCGGCCGCGCAGAATGTCCTGTACGAACGAGGTCAAATTGCCGCGCGGGCCGCACTCGACGAACAGGCGCACGCCATCGGCGTACATGGTCTCGATCATGCGCACGAACTCGACCGGACGCGCCCAGTGTTCGATGGACAGACGGCGGATCGCTTCGGGATCGCTGGGAAAGAGCTGGCCGGTGATGCAGGAATAAATCGGCGTCTGTGGCGGCCGGACACCCAGCTTTTCGTACATTTTCGCCACCGGCCCCAGGAACGGCTCAAACAACGGCGTGTGGTAAGGTCGGCTGAACGGCAGACGTTCACAGACGATACCGCGGGCGGACAGCTCTTTCTCGACAGCAGACATCGCAGCGGGAAGACCGGCCAGGATGGTCTGATGGGGACAGTTGCTCATGGCCACGCGCACAGCATCAGGCGAGCGGAACGTGTCAACGCCCGGGTCTAGCAGAATTGCAGCGACCGTACTATGATCCGCACTGGCGGCTAACAAAATGTACTCCGGCATCTCTCCATCGTCTTCCTGCTGGCGCAGCACGCGGCCCAGAGCAAACAGCTCAGCAATAAGCGTATCGTTGTGCTCGAAACATCCGGCTGCCGTCAGAGCGGAAAACTCGCCGGCGCTGTGGCTGGCGATGGCATCGGGCCGTAGCCCCAGGTTCAGCAACAGTTGATAAATAGACCAATCGGCGATGAGAATGGCGGCGATAGCATTATCCAAACGCCACAATTCCCGTTCCGCCCGCTGGTGTTCTTCCGGTGTCGCCGATTCCGGCAACAGAATGGCCCGACTGATTGGCTCCGATCGGCCGCCCTGGACGGAGAGACGATCGCATTGCTCAAAATGGGTGCGGACTTCGGGAAAATGCGGATACAAATCGCGCAGCATGTTGAGATACTGTCCACCTTCGCCGGGAAACAGCAGAGCGAGCTTGCCCTGTGGATGCAGCGGCTCGTCGAAATAATAAATCCCGCGCATGTCTTTAATTTGCTTACAGCGCGGATCGGCCAGACGCTCAGCGGCGCGGCCAAGCCGCGCTTGCAAATCCGCCGTCGATTCGGCTACGACTGCCAGCCGGCTGCCGCCCGGCGCGAGCGCCGTGTTCAGAGTGAAAGCCAGATCCTTTAGCCCAATCGAGGGCTTCTGGATAAGAAAATCGGCCAGGGCTTGCACATGCTGGCGCAACTGGAAGCGATCATCGCCGCGGAGGACGAAGGCTTCGCTTTCCCACCGGAGAGGTGAGCCGGCAGTGCAAGCGACGGTTGCCAGGGGAACCGGTGTCGCGCCGATCGTTTCGTTGCTTACGCTTCCGGCCCGTATCCACGGGGTGGAGGGGAGCATGAGGGTCATGGCCGGTATCCTCCTATTTAACACACAATTTCTGGCGCTTCGTTGCGTGCTGTACGGCGTGGGCAAGCCAGTTGTCCCACGTCGCCGGCGATAACGACCTCGCATTCACCCTTGCGGCCCAGGCGCAGTTCTTCGTCGAGAAATAGCGGCCCCACATCCGGCGGAATCATTTGCAATCCGCGTTGTCCCAAATGTTTCTCTAACTCGGACACCATGCCGATGCTAGACCACGGTCCCCAGGCGATGGAGACAACGCGGCCCGGCCAGCGGCGATCGAGGTAAACGGCCAGCTTCGACAGCACTTCGTTGGCGGCGGCATAGTCGGCTTGCCCGCGATTGCCGAAACGCCCGGCCACGGAAGCGAAGAACACACAGAATTTGAGCTGCTCGAACTTCAAGTGCCGGCTCAGAATCAAGGCGCTTTCGACCTTGGTACCGAAGACACGATCATAGGATTCCGGTGTCTTGTCACGGATCAATTTGTCCTGGATGACGCCGGCGCCGTGGATTACGCCATCGAGGGTGCCGAAGCGGCGGTAGACATCGTCGAGCACGGCGGACAGAACGGCCTCATCGCGCACATCGGCCTGGTAATAATGGACACGGGCACCAGCTTGTCTCAGCCGTGAGAGGTTGACACGAATCTCCCGATCATGTAACAGGCGTTGATATGCGGATTCGACGATGACTGGTGAAGCAGGCCGTCCCTCGCGACGCAGGCGATCGATGAGGGCAGCCTTCAACTCGGCCGATCCTGTGATACCAGCGGTGTCCGATCCTTCATTGTCTTCAGGCAATGGCGAACGGCCGATCAGAATCAGGTTCGGTTGATAGCGGCGGGCCAGCTCCAGGGCGACGGCAGCGGTGATGCCCCGCGCGCCTCCCGTCAGTAATACAGTTGAATCATGGCTCAACAGTAAGTGCTTCACCTTTCCGTTCCCAAGCAGAGCTTGGGAATGCTCGTCGCCTAACGGACTCGGCCGACATTGCAGGGTCAAGCGCTGCTCTCCCTGGTAGCCGATCTCGATAGGGCCGTCTGTATCGCCCAATTCGGCGAGGAAGATAGCAGCAAGTCGATCCGCGGGGGTACGGCGATCAACATCGACCACGCGCACAAGGACATTGGGCCATTCGTGGGCGAGGCTCTTGATTAATCCCGCCACACCACCCTGCCCCGGCGAAAAATCATCGGCGAGCTGTGCATCGGCCCCGCTGCCGAACGAGCCGCCCATGCCGGTTGCCGCCAGCAACAATGCGTTGCCCGTTTGGGCGGCCTTTTGCAGTTCATCTGCCAAACCGCGAGCCAGCAAGAACAGCGATTTCACCTCCACTTGCAAGCGCTCCACCCACGATCGGCCATCCTGTGGCGCGGCCAGCGGCAACAGGTGAATAAGTCCATTGATAGGTCCGCATTGACTGCGAATCTGTGCGAGCAACTCCTCGACGGCTTGCGGGCTGGTGAGATCTGCCTGAAACACATTCTCGCCCGGCATGGTGCTTACAAGCGCAACCTGCTGCCCAAGACCACGCAGCCGTTGCGCCAGGGCATCGGCAACGCCAGTACCATCATCCGTGAGAAGGAGAGTGCCACCGGGTAGCATCGGTATGTTTGCCGCAAGCGGCGGAGCATCCACAGCAGCAACAAGCATACGCTGAATGTCGCCACGTTCCCCAGGCCGCGACCGCAAGGGGACAGTAGCGCAGCCGCTCCCCGACGATTGCGGTCCCGATGTTCCCGCAGCGGTCAGGCAATCGATGATGCCGCGGAGCGTTTTAATATTCGTCAGCTTTTCCATCGCCACATGGAATGTCTGACCGCCGCTTGATTCCGCCAACAGCCCCAAAATCTCGACGCGCTTGATCGAGTCGATGCCGAGATCGGCCTCCAAATCGAGATCGAGTCCCAACATCTCCTCCGGGTAGCCGGTGCGTTTGCAAACGATGTCGAGCAAGCGGGCTGTCACCGCATCGCGATCCAGCTCTGCCGGTGGTGGGGCCGGCGTCCTGCTGATCGTTGAGGCAGCTTCCGGCTGATCTTTCTGAGGCACAGCGGGGGCAGGTTGCGGCGGCGCTGGAGCACTCGGAGGCGGCAGCGCGGCCATGTGTCCATTGGTGTCAGGGCCATTGCTTGAAGGAGACGCGGGAACAGCCAAGTTGGCTATGCTGGCTGAGGGTGCTCCACCTTGCAAATAGCTGATCATCACACTGCGCTGCGTATCCAGAAAGCGGCTCATCAACTCTTGGAAACGAAGCATCACCTGTGCCGCTTCGTCGCTCGGAACAG
>JAJPHU010000371.1 GCA_021325115.1 Planctomycetota bacterium
CGCGCCTTCAGGATCGGAAGAGTTGCGCCAGCTGGCGCACCTCGCTTTCCTCGACTACCGCATCGCGCCGCCGGCCTTGACAAACAGCGCCGCGCACCGCAAACCAGTCGGGACGCAACGGCATCAGGGTGCGTATCTCCGCTGGACCCAACGATCCTGCCAGGGCCACCGGCACGCCCGCGGCGCGGCAGCGCGCGCACAAACGTTCGATCTCGTGCAGCGGCAGCCAGTCCAAGAGCGTCGAACCGTCTTTCTTCCAGGTGTCGATCAGAAAGGCTCCCACGGGATGTGTTGCGGCAAAAGAGCAAACTTTCCTTGGCGTCGGCGCGCGTGCGCGTCGCCAGTCGGCATAGGCCACAGCCACGACGCGCGGTTTCAGCTGTTGCCGAGCCAGTTCACCAATAGCGGCGCCTAATTCATCCTGCCAAACATCTCCTTCCCAGTCCTCAGATCGCGATAAACCCCATTTAAGATAGGTTAAAGAATTTTTGCAAGATGGCAGAGCGTCGGCGCAGGTATCGAGGAATTCGCCCAGTGCCGCGCTGACTGGCCGTCGTCCCGCCACCACGCGCACCACATCGGCAATCACTTCATCGCTGGCCCGACCGAGTGAGCCATACGCCGGTTCTTTCACATCGATCAACGCCGCGCCGCCCCGCAGCGCTGCCTGGGCCTCCCGCGCAGATCGAACGCTGACCAACAGCTGTGTCATCGCTCCCTCGTCTCGGCATCTTCCACGGGGAAAAAACGCATCCAGCCCGGACAACGGCGAAACGGCAAGACCGTCAGATTGGTGAATGAAAAGCCGTACAAGGGCGCTTGGAACCACGAGGGATCATTGAGATGCCGGTCCTGATCGGCCTGAAACGCTTCCAGAGTGCGATAGATACGACAGTCGGTCAGCTCGCCGGCGCCGATGATGCCGCCGAGCAGCTGAGCTGTCTCCAACCATTGGGCCGGAACATGTGTCCAAGCTTGCAGTCGATTATCCGGCACACGGGCGGCGTGGATGAGAATGCGGCCGCGTCGCGCCGTCGGCCAGCGCCGCACCTCGATGGTCTTGAGACCGTGTACCAGCAGGGCGGCCCACGGTTGTTTCAGCGAGAGGGCGTATTGCGTGGTCATGAGGCCGATTGTATCCTGGCGAACGGTCGGCGTCAGCCGGCTGGTACGGGCTTCCCCAGCCGACGGACCCGGCCATTCGTCCCAGTTCTCATTTGCGAGTACCGCCGCCGCGAGCTATGTTTTCACAGAATTAGCTCGACAGCGGCCCTGCGCTGTCCGTCCGCTCCGGGACCTACGGCGGGATCTGTCCATGGCAGTGCGCATCGAATCTCAGGCCGAACCGCTTCCCGGCTATCGGCTCCTCGAGCGCCTGGGCGGCGGCGGCTTTGGTGAAGTGTGGAAGTGCGAAGCGCCCGGCGGGCTGCACAAAGCCATCAAGTTTGTCTTCGGCGACCTGAGCGCTGCTGGAGAGGACGGTCAGCGGGCCGAACAGGAACTCAAAGCCCTCAGCCGCGTCAAGACGGTCCGCCATCCCTACATCCTGTCGCTGGAGCGCTACGATATCCTCGACGGCCAGCTCATGATTGTCATGGAGTTGGCGGATCGCAATTTGTGGGACCGTTTCAAGGAGTGCCGCGCCCGTGGTCTGCCCGGCATCCCGCGCGAAGAGCTACTCGGCTATCTGGAAGAGACAGCTGAGGCTCTGGATTTGATGAACATCGAATATCAGCTCCAGCACCTCGACATCAAGCCGCAGAATCTGTTTTTGGTCCACAATCACATCAAGGTCGCCGACTTCGGCCTGGTCAAGGACCTGGAAGGCATGAAGGCATCGATGACCGGCGGGGTCACGCCGGTTTACGCGGCACCGGAAACGTTCGACGGCTGGGTTAGCCGATATTGCGATCAATATAGTCTTGCTATCGTTTACCAAGAATTGCTGACGGGGCAGCGTCCCTTCACAGGAAATAACGTGCGTCAGTTAATTTTGCAGCACATGCAGGCGCCGCCCCACGTCGAGCCGTTGCCGCTCGCCGATCGGCCGATCATCGCCCGCGCCCTCGCGAAAACGCCCAGCGATCGTTTCCCCTGTTGCCGCGACCTGGTCGCTGCTCTCCGCAACGCCGCCAGCAGTGGGAGCAAGAGTGGCCTGACGGATGCAGCACCGACCCCGATCGGCACAGGCGCCACCGAGCCGGACAATGGTCCCATGATGCCCACTCCGATTTCCCCTCATCCGACGGCGAACGCTGCCGGATGGTCCAGCGGAAACGGGGACCAAGAGTTGGTCGAGCCGATGACCGCCTGCCTCCGCCCCAGCCGTCCGGCCGGCTCTCCCCCCGGTACGGGCACGACGCGAATTTTCCCTGCCCCGGACGGCGTCCGCGCCGCAGCCGGGGCACGACAGGCGCCGCCGGAAATGAACGGCAACGGCGTCCTCTTTCCCGCCCTTGTCATCGGTCTGGGCCAACTCGGTATGGCCGTGGTACAGCGGCTACGCCAGGAGTTGCATCTACGCGCCGGCGGCATGGAGCGCTTGCCGCACCTGCGTTTGATGGTCCTCGATACCGATCCGGAAACGATCCGCGCCGCTTTGCGCGGCAGCGGGATCAGTTATGGAGAGGGAAGCGGCGTGGCGCTGGGCGACGGCGCGCGCCTCACGGAGAACGAGGTGCTCCTGACCCCGCTCGGCCGCCCCAGCCATTATTTGAAGCCGCGCGACGGCCGCCCAGAAATCGACAGCTGGCTGCATACGCGCATGCTCTATCGCATTCCGCGCTCCCAGGTGACTACCGGCGTCCGCGCCCTGGGCCGTCTGGCTTTCTGCGATAACTATCGCCTCATCGTGCAACGCCTGCAAGCCGAGTTGGATGTGTGCATGAATCCCGAAGCGTTGAATGCAGCCGTGAGCCAGACCGGACTGGGCCTGCGCACCAATCGCGTTCGGGTTTATATCATCACCAACTTGGCCGGCGGCACCGGCAGCGGCATGTTCCTCGATCTGGCTTACACCGTCCGTGCCCTGCTCAAGCAGGCCGGCTATGCGCAGCCCGACGTGGTGGGCCTGTTCTTGTTGCCCAATGTGGATCGCAACCGCACGCGCACTCTGGCGCTCGGCAATGCCTGCGCCGCTCTGCGTGAACTCTGCTATTTCGCTCGCCGCGATACCATGTTTATGGCCCGCTATCATACGCGCGAGCCGGCCCTGGAAGACAGCGAGCCACCCTTCGCCCGTTCCATTCTCTTGCCCTTGCCCGACGAAACCGACGAGCAAGCCACACGCCAGACCATTGAGGAAGCCAGCCTGTTCTTGGCCTGCGACCTTTGTTCGCCGTTGGGATCCGTTGCGGACCTGAGCCGCGCCGGACGGACCGACACGCCCTGGGAAGCGCGGGGACTGTTTTATCAGACGTTTGGACTCTATCAGTTATCCTGGCCGCGCCGTGAGCTGCGGAGCGTGCTGGCGCGTCGGCTCTGCCAGCGTCTTATCCAGCGCTGGATGAGCAAGGACAGCAAGCCAATCGGCGAGGCGGTGCGCGCCTGGGTTGAAGAACAGTGGGTGCAACAACAGCTTGGTTCTCATTTGCTGATGGAGCGGCTCGGCGAGATGAGTCAGCAGGCGCTCGGCCAAGATCCCGAAGAGGTTTTCCAAAGCATCATCAGGCCGCTCAGCAAGACAGATATAGCGTCTAACCAGATCGGCGAAGTGCTGGAACAGTTCGAGCAACTGCTCGGCAAACCGCAGGATGACGGGCTTTCGGAAACGCCCGCTCGCCTGGTCATCGCCCTGCGTGAGGCAGCGGACAAGTTGGTACAGCAATGGGGACAGAAGTTGGCCGAGCTGCCGGTGCGCCTTATCGAAACGCCAGGGTTCCGTCTGGCTGGCGCCGAAGAAGCGATCCGGCAGATGACGGCATCGATCGAGCAGACGCTTCAGAATCACGAACCGCTGGCTCGCGAGCTGTCCAGCCGTGCCGTCGAGCTGTACGACCGTCTGCAGCAGCTCGGCGTGAAGTGCGACACCCACCAGCCCGCTGCGCCCGCAAGGACCAAAAAAACCTTACTGGCGCTGCGGGCTGGCAAAGCGAGCCGAAAATCATCGCCATTCACGGAGATTGCGGAGCTGTTGCATGACTATTCCAAGACGCTATATCAGAGTCTGCTGCTGCGCCAGGCCGGCAATGTCTTTTTGACGTTGCGCGGCCATCTTGCCGATGAGATGCGCGAGATTAATTTTTGCCGGCTTCGTCTGGGCGAGCTGCTGCATATGCTGGAGAGAACTGCCGATGCTCCTGCTCTTCCCGCCTCCAATTTGGGAGAAGGAAGAGGGGGGGCGTCAACCGCTGTCCACTACCTCTATCCGACCGGCTGCAAAGACCTTAAAGAGGCGACGGCCCACTTCGAGGACCAGCTGAATGAAGATGCCCTGAACGAGTTGGACGTGCGCATGGAGGCGATGTTCAAGAAGCAATTCGCCGCCCTGGTCAACGTGTGTCTGAGTAGCGGCAGCAGCAATGTACTGAGAAACGTGGAGGCGGCGATGCAGCAGACTGCCGAGGAGTTCGTCGCCGAGGAACTGGGCGAATGGAACGTGGCGGAAATGTTTCTGGAACAGCGCGCCGATGAGAGCCAGGCCATCGATGAGATCATCCGCATTTTCGACGAATCTGCTCCGCAATTGCCCCAGGCAGTTGTTCCGGCCTCGAAAGGAGGGATGTCTGCCGAGTTGTGTGTGCTGGCCATGCCGGCCGGCCCGGCCGGCGAGCGCTTGCGCGCCCTGGCGGCCGAAGCGCTGCCGGATGTCGAATGGCAAACAGCCTTTGGCAGTGAAGACCTTCTCCTGTACCGCGAGCGGGTCAACCTGCCGCTGTCGGAGCTGCCGCAGCTCGGCCCGCTGGCCCAAGACGCCTACCGGCAAATGAGCAACGCCGAACATTTCACGCCGCACTGCCGCTGCGATGTGGATTTCTGCATCGGAGACAGGTTGGAAGCGTAAGCGATGGCCTGGCATCCGTTCCTTATGAGTTAGCGGACCAAACCTCCTTTCCCCTCGTGGGGGAGATCTGGGGGGGCAAGGCAATGGAGCCAGGGAGGGGTGTCTCCCCACCCCAGTCCTCCCCCACAAGGGGGGAGAGAAAAGTCCGCTAGCTCTTATGCTTCCGGTTCATTTCCTTCTATCCAGGCGCGGTTTTCCTTTCGCCGCCGATTAGTTAGGATAGCGCTAGCAGTATCCGCACCGCGCCGGCGCCCCGGCGACTCTTCACAAGCCAAGGGAGGCTTCATGGCTGTCACGAGTGCTCTTGCCATCAATCACCACGATTACCCCCATACACCCAACCCCGTTTTCGATAATTCGCCGACATTCCAAATGGCCTGCCGGCAGCTCGACGCTGTGGCCGAGGTCATCGACATCGACCGAGGCGTCTTGCAGCGTATGAGTCTGCCCAAACGGGCCATCGTCGTCAGCATCCCCGTGCGCATGGACGATGGCCGAACCGAGGTGTTCACCGGCTATCGGGTGCAGCACAGTTTGACGAGCGGTCCCTCCAAGGGCGGCTTGCGTTATCATCCCTCCGTGGATCTGGGCGAAGTGGCGGCCTTGGCCATGTGGATGTCATGGAAGTGCGGCCTGATGAACCTGCCGTTCGGCGGGGCCAAGGGAGGCATCGGCGTCGATCCGGCGCAGCTGTCGCGCGGCGAAAACGAACGGCTGACGCGCCGCTTCACCGAAGAAGTGCTTTCCGTCATCGGTCCGCGCATGGACGTGATGGCCCCGGATCTGGGGACCGACGAGCAGACCATGGCCTGGATAATGGATACTTATAGTATGAAGATTGGCTATGCGTGTCCAGAGATCGTCACCGGCAAGCCGGTTGAGCTGGGCGGCTGCATCGGCCGGCGCGAGGCCACCGGCCGCGGCGTCACCTACTGCATCCTCGAAGCGATGAAGGAGTTAAATTTGCGCCCGGCTGAGACCACGGCCGTGGTGCAGGGCTTCGGCAACGTCGGCTCGGTAGTCTGCCAGGAATTGGCCAAAAACGGCATCAAGATCGTCGCCGTCGGCGATCGCTACGGTTCGATCCGCAACCTCAAGGGTATCGACATCGCCGCCCTGACCCGGCACGTGGCCGAGGGCAACTTGCTCAAGGACTTTCCCGGCGCCGAGCCGATCGCGCCGCCGGAGCTGTTGCTGACACCCTGCACCGTGTTGGTGCCGGCCGCCCTGGAGCGCGTCATCCATAAGGACAACGCCAAGAAATTGCGCTGTCGCATCCTCGCCGAAGGCGCCAATGGCCCGACCACGCCGGAGGCCGATGAAATGCTCAACGACAGCGGCATCTTTATGATTCCCGACGTGTTATGCAATGCCGGCGGTGTTACCGTGTCGTACTTCGAGTGGGTGCAGGACATTCAGCAATTCTTGTGGACCGAGGAAGAGATCAATCAGCGCTTGCGCGAACTGATGCTGCGGGCTTTCCATCAAGTGCGCAGTCTGGCGTGCGAGCGCCATCTGAGCATGAGGACAGCAGCCCTGAGCCTGGGCGTGCAGAAGGTTGCCAAAGAGAAGCTGCGCCGCGGTCTGTATCCGTAGGAACCCGTGCCGAACGATCGGCTGTTCGGCAGGGTGTGCCACTCGATTTGGGCATGCAAGAGGGCTTGGAGCTACCGGACCAAACCTCCTCCCCCTTGTGGGGGAAGGCTGGGGTAGGAGGTATCAAGGCAATGGAGACAAGGAGTTGTGTCTCCCCACACCCGTTCGGCAATTGCTCTTGACCTTCTCGGTTTCCTCGTTAGGATGCTCTCCCTTGTCCTCCAGAGGGAGCCGAGATGGTGAGAGCCTCGCGGGCGGCGGCGCTGGGGACCGCTGTCCTATTTCTGTGCGGTTGCGGCACCGTGGCCAACCTGGAAATGGGGTGGCGGCAGGGCTGGCAGAACACCGTCATCTACGGCGGCGTCCGTCGCGACGTTCAGTCCGCGGGAAAATGGATCGACCATAGCTGGACCTGGGGCGAAAACCTGGATGTTCTTCAAGACATCGGCACCGTCGTCGGCGTAGGCCTGGTCGGCATCGATATTCCCCTCTCTGCCGTCGGCGATACCTTGACGCTGCCAGTCACCGTTCCCATCGCGCTCTGGAGCAACTCAGCCAGTCGAGCAAACGTCAGCCGCAAAACCTCCGCTATTCCATCGGCCGCAACGCAGCCTGCCAACGAGAAATGACGTCCACGCGAATCCATGTTTCACCACCGGATCTCTGCGTATCCTGGTCGTTCTGGTATTACCGGAAACGGAGGGCGAAAGGTTAAATCACTCTCCGGACCAGCTGGGGCTATTCGTCATTGTGCCTACGGGTTATCGCTAGAAGGCGCACCGCCAAGTACAGCCAGCCGGATTACGCAAGTCCGCCCAGAGGCAGCCCAGGCTTACTTGCTCAGGCGGGGCTGGAAACTGCTTGGCTCTGCGGCCAATCCGCTAATGCTGATGTTTGAAGCTCCGGGAGAAGGAGACAATGCGCTGACGGTGTTATTGCCGTTGAGAATCGCTGATGGCTTCTTGCTTCAACGAATGATTGATTGGGTAGCCAACCTCTCGCGGTGCGAAGATCGTTGGGCTGTTGATGTCCTGAGCGATGTTTTACGACAACCTGCCGAGTCCATTCTGGCCAACAGATCCAGCGTGCCGCTGCCGATCGCATCGGCTCTCCAGGGACCCCTTATACCTGTAAGACGCCCGTGCGGAATGGCCGTCCGTCATCGTATCGCGTCGCTATCGCCAGGGCCGTCAACAGAGCTTGCCGCGATTCAGCCGGAGAAATAATGCGATCCACCCACAAGCGGGCGGCGGCGTAACGCACGTCCGTCTGTTCCTGATAGCTCGCCTCGATCGTACGGCGCAGGTCCTCCAATTCCTCTGCGTCCGGCTCATGGCCCGCGCGGCGCATGGCGTTGATGGAAATGTCCAGGAGGGTGCTGGCCGCTTGATCGGCGCCCATGACGGCGTAGCGAGCCGTCGGCCAGGCCAGCAGGAAACGGGGATCGAATGCCTTGCCGCACAGGGCGTAATTGCCGGCCCCGAACGAGCCGCCCAGGATCAGGGTGATTTTCGGCACCACGCTGTTGGCGATGACATTGACCAGCTTGGCCCCGGCGCGGATGATGCCGGCCTGTTCCGAATCGCGTCCTACCATGAAACCATTCACGTCTTGCAAAAAGAAAATGGGCAAGCGACTCTGATTGCAGTCCATGATGAAGCGCGCGCCCTTGTCGGCGCTATCAACGTAGAGGACGCCGCCGTATTGCAACGGCCCATCGGCCGGCCGGCAGCGCTTGTGCTGATTGGCCACCACGCCGACGGCCACGCCGCCGAGCCGGCCATAGCCGCATACCAGGGTTTGCCCATACTCCGCCTTGTACTCATCGAACGGACCCGCATCGAGCAAACACGGCAGCAGATCACGCACATCGTATTCTTGGCGGGGGTTGGCGGGAAACAGCCGCAGGAGATCCGCTGTCGGCCGGCCCGACGTGACGGCAAGCCGGGCCACGTCCGCGCCCGGAGGTACCCGGCCAGGATCGGGCGGCAGCATGTCGATGAGACGGCGGAGGCGCTCGAGGCAAGAAATATCGTCTTTTTCGTGGAAATCGATAGTGCCGGAAATGCTGGCATGCATGGCCGCGCCGCCCAGCTCTTCGCTGGTAACGTTCTGGCCGATGGCTGCTTTCACCAGGGCCGGACCCGCCAGATATAATCCGCTGCCGTCGGTCATCAGCAGCTTGTCGCACAAGACCGGCAGATAGCCGCCGCCGGCCACGCAGTTGCCGAGAATGGCTGCGAACTGCGGAATGCCCTGTGCCGAGATCACGGCATTGTTGCGGAAAATGCGGCCAAAATCGTCCTCATCAGGAAACACCTCGTCTTGCAGCGGCAGGAAGACGCCGGCGCTGTCCACGAGATAGACCAACGGTAGCCGATTGTCCATGGCAATGCGCTGGGCACGCAGCACTTTCTTGCAGGTCATGGGGAAGAAAGCGCCGGCCTTGACGGTGGCATCATTGGCGATAATCATGATGTGCCGACCGCAAACTTGACCGATGCCGGTGATAACGCCCGCCGCTGGTGCTCCGCCCCATTCCCGATACATTCCCCATGCTGCCCACAAGCCCAACTCAAAAAATGCCGTCCCCGGATCGAGTAATCGTTCGATGCGTTCGCGGGCAGTGAGCCGACCTTTGGCGTGCTGCCGTTCGATAGCGCGCTTTCCGCCGCCCTGACGGATCTGCTCTTCTTCGCGTTGGATGCGCTCAACCAGCTGTTCCAGTTCGTTGCTCATGGACAAAACCCTGTCGTCTCTATCGCTTGCAGTTTCGCGCGGGACGTACGTTTTCAAGTATACAAGCTGTGATTCCCTGGCGGCGGCAAGGTTCCATCCTCTATACTGACTGTCAGACAAAATAAGGGAAGAAAACATGAAACGGTACCTCTTTGGTTTCGTTGTCTTCGCGGCGATAGCTGGGGCGGCGCGGAGCGAAGCGACTGAGGACGCCGCTGAGAAAATGCTTCAGGGAGAGTGGGACCTCGCCTCCGTGGAAGTTGAGGGCAAGAGGCTGCCGGCGCCAGCGGGAAAAGGCGGCAGCATCGTCTTCGCCAAGGACGGAAAGCTCATCTGGAAAGATCCAGGCAAGCCGGAGAAAATCGGCACGTACAAGATCGATGCCGGCAAGCAGCCGAAACAGATCGACCTGATCGCATCCAAAGAGGGTGCGACAATGCGGGGCATCTACGAATTGGACAGCGAGAAGCTCCAGATGGCTTTTTCAGCGGATGGCCCCAAGGGAAAGCGGCCCCGTGATTTCAAGGGAGACAAAGTATTGATCGTGATTTGGAAGCGGCAGAAACCATGAACGAAGCGAGAGGAAAAGCCTGACCTCTACTGAAACTCGTTCTTTATTTTTCAGGTATGTTTCATTAAGCCGCCGGCGCGAGCAGCTATTGTGAACAACGACGAAGATGCCAGCCTGGTTCGACGTTGCCTGCGCGGCGACGACGAAGCCATTCGTCAATTGGTGAATCGCTTCCAGGCCGAGGTGTACGGTCTGTGCGTGCGTCTGCTCAACCACCGTCACGATGCCGAGGATGTGACGCAAGAAGTGTTCTTGCGTATCTTTCGCGGTTTGCGGGGTTGGGACTCGCGGCGGCCGCTCAAACCGTGGATTCTGAGCATCGCTGTCAACCGCTGCCGCACCTGGCTAAGCCAGCGCCACCGGCGGCCGGAAGCGGTCGATTACTTGCAAGACACGTTGGCCGGACCCCCTGCCGACGACACCGGCGAGTTGGTGGAGGAAATTCACAAGGCCGTCGCCGAGCTGCGCCTGGAATATCGCACTGCCTTTGTGCTTTTCCACGAGCAGGGGCAGTCGTATGAGGAGATCGCCCAGGTGATGAATCGTCCGGTCGGCACTATCAAGACCTGGCTGCACCGGGCGCGGATGGAGATCCTGGAACGTCTGCGCCGCCGCGGGATGGTCCCTGAAACGATGAAATCCGAGCCGGAAGCGTAAGCGAAGAGAGCAATCCATGAACTGTCGCATGGCCCACGATCTGTTGCAACAAAGCCTCGACGGCACGCCGATCGAATCGCCGGAGTGGCTGGCGCATTTGCGTCATTGTGCCGAGTGTCGGGCGCTGGCAACGGCGGGTCAGCGCTTGCAGGAGGGCCTGCGTGTTTTGACGGCTCCTGTGCCGTCGCCGGACTTGGCCGAGCAGATCGTGGAGCGTGTGCGGCTGGACTATCGGCGTGCTCAACGCCGGTTGCGGCAGCGCTGGGCGATTGGCCTCGGCCTCGCCGCTGGCTTCTTGCTGGCGCTGGCCGGAATCACTCGGCAGCTGACGCTCTCGCCTCCTCCTACAGCAATGGCGAACCGACCGTCTCAGCTGCCTAAAGATATAACCCCAGCAAAGCGGCAGCCTCAGCTGCCCGATAGCGCGCCCACGCGCGAGCCGGCCGCGGAACTCAGCGAAGTCTTTGCCGAATTGAGCAACGAGACAGCCAAGGCCAGCGAGGGACTCTCGGAAGGACTCGAACCTGTGGCCAATTCCGCCCGCCGCGCCGTCGATCTGTTCCTGCGCGAACTACCGATGGAGACCAAGACCAACTAACCACACAGTCACAGAGAACACAGAGAAAAAATACAGAAAAATAAAAGAGGAAAAATTCCATCTAAAGGTTCTTCTATGGGTGCTTGTTTCTTATCTCGAACTTTTCGATTCGGTATTTTTTTCAAGGTTCTCTGGGCCTTTGTGGTTAGCTCTTCTGTTTCCTGGGCGGCTACGCCGCGTGAGGAATTGCTTCGTCTGGTGCCCGATTCGGTCGGCTTCTGTCTCATCGTCCAAGACCTTCGCGGCCATGCCGCCGCCTGGCAAACCTCTCCTTTTGGCGAACATCTGAATCGATCGCCGTTTGCCGTCAAGGTCCGTAACAGCGGCCAATGGAAAAAAATGGGACATATAGAATCCAAATTAAAGCAAAAGCTCGGACTCGATTGGCAGCGGCTGCGTGACGACATTCTTGGCGATGCCGTGGTGTTGGCTTATCGGCCCGGCTCGCCCGGCCAGCCGCAAGAGGAGCAAGGCGTCATGCTTCTCCGCGCCCGTAACGAAAAAGTCCTTGCCGAGCTTATCGAACGCATCAACAAAGTCCAGACGGAAGAGGGTGGATTAAAGGAGCTGAGCGAACGCCAGCACAACGGTATTACCTACTATCGTCGTCTTGAATACGATAAGCGCGTCCAGCGCAACAAGCCGCCGACTTTTTACTACGTCCACGGTCCCATTTTGGCGCTGTCCGCCCAGGAGGAGATGCTGCGGCACGTCATCGATTGCGATCGGTGCTCCTGTGGGGGGGCTGGCGAAGCGGCGCGGCGTCTGTATGAGCTAGATGCCGAACATGCTCTCTTGGCCGTGTGGCTCAATCCGCGCGCGTTCGATGCGGAAGTGGAAGCCAAGACCGTCCAGGTACCGGCCGAACGCTCTGCCGCCGTCAAGCATTTCGCCCGATATTGGAAGGCACTGGAAAGCGTCGTATTGTCGCTGTCGGTGTGCGAGCAGGACATCAACCTGTCGCTGGGGGTGCGCGCTCGCGTCGCCGAATTGCCGCGGGCGGCCCGGCGTCTATTCCGGGAAGGGGCGACGGCAAGCGCGGTGTGGCAGCGTTTGCCGCCGTCGGCCCTGTTGATGGCTGGCGCCCGCCTCGACGGCGCAGCTCTGCTCGACGTGCTTGGCGGCTTCCTGACGCCCCGGAGCCGGCAAACTCTTCAGGCCACGCTCAACCGTCCTTTTGCCGCATTGCTCGCCGAAGAGGATTTCACAGGCAGCCTGTTGCCTGCATTGGGGCCAGATTGGGGACTGTGCCTTAGCGCTCCCGATGCCGGTAGTGCGATGCCGCACTTCCTTTTTGCTCTCCGCGTTGATGCCCGCCAGACCAAGAAGCCCCCGGAGCGCACTCTCCTCGCCGCCCTCGATTTTGCGGCCCGCTTTATCGTGCTTGCCCACAACAATCAGCACCCCGACTCACCGCTGGCTCTCAAGAGCGATGAGGTACACGGTCAGGAAGTGCGCTACTTGACGGGCGAGCATAGCCTGCCAGCGGGCGTGCAGCCGGCCTACGGTTTGCTTGACGGCTATCTCGTTGTGGCAAGCTCTCTCGAAAGCATGAATCGCTTTGTGAACGCCAGGCCGCAAGCACCCGCTGGCGCTCCTATGCCGCTTTTGCGCATCTCCTTCAAAGACTGGCGCACCTACCTGACCGAACACCGCGAAGCGATTGTGCAGTTCCTCTGCGAGCGCGCGCAGCTCCGCCGCGATGCGGCCAGCCAGCAGATGGATGACTTGCTGGCCGGCTTGCGCTTCATCGAGCGTGCCGAGTTGAGCCAACGCTCCGCTCCTGGCCAAGTTATCTTCACTCTCACCGTACAGACGGCGCAGGCGTTGAAAAAGTGAGGACAACCGGAAACGTCCGCGATGGCAGGACCGCTATTGCGGACATTTCCGGATCGTTAGGGCAGCGGACAAAAGTCTCCTTCCCCTCTTGCGGGGGAG
>JAJPHU010000230.1 GCA_021325115.1 Planctomycetota bacterium
ACACGCTTGATGGAATCGATACCCAAATCAGCATCCAGGGCCATATCCAATTCCAGCATCTCCGCCGGATAACCGGTCTTCTCAGCAATCACCTCCAGCAGGATGGTTTCGATGCGCTGGTCCACGACGACCGGTGCCGGCGGTGTTGACGGCGCCGATTGCGGCGGAGCAGGTGACGCCACGGGCACAGGAACAGGCACTGGCATGGGCATCGCTTGCGGCGACGAGCTAGGGGGCGCTGACTCGTGACGAGTCGGAGCAGGCGACGGCGCGGCGAGGGGGGTAGGACCGATCGGCAGACCGAGCGAGGCTTGCAACAACCGCTGTTGCTGTTCGACAAGGAGCTGCACCGTACGCTGGGCGGCATCCTGGCCGTCGAGAAATTGACGGTGCAGTTGGGCCGTCTGTTCCTGCAGGCGTTGCAAGGCGGCGAGGCTGTCGCGCGTCATTTGCAAGGCTTGGGCGAGAGCGGTACTGTCGGGAGGATTAGGTCCGTTCATCGTCGGCTTGGGAGTTCCGTTCATTGAAGGTCGAGGTTCGGTACGTTTCGGTTTGGGCTTGACGTAGTTAGCGCCGCAGAGCGGCACCAGGAGGGGGCGTTTGGGAGAATCGGCCGGCGTTTGCGGCAGCGGTGCATCGGCATCCCAGGCGGAGAGCTTCACTTCGTGGCCCCGGGCGGCCAGATGCGCCAGGCAGCAGGCCAGATCACACATGCCGGAGCGCTGGCCGTTCGAGCTATCGAGCGCCAGCGCCTCATGATCGCGGCCTTGCAGAATGGCGGACACCAGGCCGGTCAGGCGACGGCCGGGGCCGACTTCAAGGAAAATGCGAATACCGGATTCGTAGAGGCGCTCAATCTCCCGGACGAACTCGACAGGCCTCGCCAGCTGGCTGGCCAGGAGATCGCGGGCGGCGGCGGCGTCATCCGGATACGCTTGGGCAGTGCTGTTGGCGAAAACAGGCATCGTTCCAGGAAGAAACTCGATCTCTTCCAGAGCAGTGCGGAATGGCTCGGCAGCTGCAGCTACCAGCGGACTATGGAAGGCTGCGGATACGGCCAAGCGCTGAACAGGAATTTTCCGTTCGGCAAAGGCAGCTGCAGCGCGCTCGATAGCCGCGGTTGGACCGGACAGTACCGTCTGCTGGGGAGCGTTTTTGTTTGCCAGAGTGAGATCGAGGTTTTCGGCACGAAGGACAGCATGAATTGTTTCTTCCGTTGCTTGCACGGCAAGCATGGAGCCTTCTGTACCGGCGACATTGGCCATGAGCCGGCCGCGCAGACGGGACAGGCGGAAGAAATCATCGGGTTTCAGGCGGCCGGCAGCACACAGGGCCGTCAATTCGCCGTAGCTGTGGCCAGCGGCGGCATCCGCGCGAACACCGAATAGTTCGAGGATGCGCCAGGCACCAAGGGAGACAGCCCCCAGAGCAGGCTGGGCGATGTCGGTAGCACGCAGCGCTTCTTCATTGGCGCGGCGGTCTTCAGCAGTGAACGAAATTAATGGATAAATACGATCAATTAAATGTTTTGGTTGCGCTTCGAGCTGGCACGCTTGAGCCAAGGTATCGTGCAAGGCCGGGAAGCGGCAAGCCAGCTCCCGCAACATGCCGGGATATTGCGCCCCCTGTCCGGGGAAGAGTATGGCCAGTTTTCCGGCGCGTGGGCCGCGACAGAAGAAAATGCCCTCGGCGCTATTCGCGCTCATCCTCGACTCGCGGCTAACCAGAGAATGCGCGCGCTCCAGCAAGCGTGCGACATCGGTACGGTCGCGCTGAATGACGAGAAGCAACCGGCATTGGGCTGCCGCATTCCATGTCTGGCGTGTCCGGGCAGCGCGGGCGCGAAGGTCCGGCCATTCGAGGTTTGCCGGCCATTGGCTCAACTGTTGTTCAATCTGCCGCGGCGTCGTTCCCGTGAAGGCGAGAATTTGCGTATCGCCGTCCCAGTCGATCGCTTCCTTGTGCGGGCTGGCTTCTTCGAGGACACAGTGAAAATTGCTGCCACCGAAACCGAAAGCGCTGACGGCGGCGCGGCGCGGATGCTGCGGCGACGGCATCCACGGCCGGGCTTCCGTGTTGACGTAGAACGGGCTATCTTCAGATTGAAGCGGCTCGATCGGCTGTTTGACCTTGAGCGTCGGCGGCAGCACCTTGTGATGGAGAGCGGCGACAGCTTTGATGAGTCCGGCGACGCCAGCTGCTGCCTTGGTGTGGCCTATTTGCGATTTTACCGATCCCAGAGCACACCATCTCTCAGAACGCTGATGCGACCGCGCTTGCCTCTTTGCGGCGTCATATACTTCAGTCAACGCGGCTACTTCCGTAACATCGCCTACGCGCGTGCCGGTGCCGTGCGCCTCGACCAGTTCGATTGTATCGGGGGTCACCCCGGCAAGCTGATACGCCTTGCGGATGGCCTCGACCTGTCCGGCGGCGCGGGGAGCGTAGATGGCATTGCCCCGGCCATCACTCGACGAACCCAGGCCGCGCAAAACCGCATAAATGCGGTCGCCGTCGCGCTGTGCATCCTCGAGACGTTTCAGCACCACCATGCCCAGCCCTTCGCCGAGAATGGTGCCGTCGGCGCCGGCATCGAACGGCCGGGCATCGCCCGTCGGCGACAGCGCCGGCGTCTTGCTGAAACACATGTACATGAAAATATCATTGAACGTATCGACGCCGCCGGTCAGCACCATGTCGGCCCGGCCCGTTGTCAATTCCAGGCAGGCCAAGTGGAGTGCGCTCAGCGACGAGGCGCAGGCGGCGTCGACAATGCAGTTGGTGCCGCCCAGGTCGAAGCGATTGGCGATGCGTCCAGCCACCACGTTGCCCAGCAGGCCGGGAAAGGAGTTCTCTTGCCAGCTGATATAGGAATCGCTGATGCGCTGCACCACCTCTTCCGCGATGTTTTCCTCCACACCGGCCTCGCGCAGCGCACGCCGCCAGATTGGATGACCGAGCCGCGCGCCCAACGGGATCACCAGTTCCAACGTGCCGGTGACACCAAGGATAACAGAGACACGGCTGCGATCAAAAGACCGCTCTTCAGCGTAGCCAGCGTCGGCCAACGCTTGTTGCGCCACTACCAAGCCGAGCAGCTGAGAGGTATCGGTAGCTTCGAGACTGTTAGGCGCGATGCCGAAAGCGGCGGGGTTGAACGGCGTGGCATGCAAAAAGCCGCCACGCGCCGTGTAAATGCGATCGGGCGCTTTGGGGTCGGGATGGTAGTAATCCTCCGGTCGCCAATGCGTCGGCGGCACATCGGTAATGGCATCGACGCCGCCCTGAATCCGCGCCCAGTACGCGCTCAGATTATCGGCCCCGGGAAACAGGCAGCCGATGCCGATGATCGCCAAAGGAGTTGCCGAATCTGCCGTGCTCAAACCATTGTCCTCAAACAAGAGTCACCACGAATCATACAAATAACACCAATAAAGGACGAAAGAGAAAAACGGACTCTGTTAATTCTAATTTTCCTCATTCCCAAACAGAGTTTGGGAACCAAGATTGAACCAGGATGGAAAACGGACTCTGTTAATTGCTTTAGGTCTTCTTCTTTTTTATTCGTGTTATTCGTGTGATTCGTAGTTAGTTCCAATCAGCGCTTGGATTGTTTCCAGTTCCAGGGGTGTCACCCGCGACCACGCGCTCGGCAATGGCAAGCCCTGGCTGCGTAGCGTCTGCACGCGCAGCAGCACCGCCGCTCCGTATAGGATATTGAAGGCGACCGTAACGACGCGGCGATGGCGCGGCTGTTCGAGGAAAGAACCTTTGGACCATTCGTTGAACGCGCCCATCGCCGGGCCGCACCATACCTGATAATCGAGGCGGCGCGTTGGGTCGCCGGCATTGGCCCAGCGCGAGGACAGGCCAAGATACCAACGAAACACGAGGGCCATTTTATGTTTGGCGTCGCGGTTGGCACGCTCTACTTGAGCCGGGTCACGCTGGAGAAAGAAAGCGCGTGTTTGGTCCCAGATTTCCGCCAAGGGCGCCCGAAACAGATTCTTTTCGATATGAGCGCGTTCGGCCGCAGGCAGGGCTTCCAGGCTGGGATAAGTCCGGTATAGTTCGTAGAGCTTGGCGGCGCGCATGGCGAACATAGTGCCGCGCTTCAGGACTTGTACTTTGACGCCCATCTCAAACATATCGGCAGCGGGGGCCATGATCGTATCGGCTTGCTCGGCCTGAGCGAGCATTTCGCGTACCGCATCCGAGCTGCCGGACTCGACGCACGCCTGATTGACGGAGCCGGTCAACACGTAGGCGGCCCCCATCGCGAAAGCGGCGGCAGCGGATGCCGGCGTTGCGATGCCGCCCGCTGCACCGACACGCAGCGGCACCTCGTAGTCGTACTGTTGCTGCAAACGATCGCGCAAGGCAATCAGGGTCGGCACCAGGGTGATGGCGGGGCGATTATCCGTATGTCCGCCGGAGTCGGCCTCGGCCGTTACGTCCTGGGCCACAGGAATACGAGCAGCAAGGGCAGCTTGTTCCGGGGTAATATCGCCTTGACGGACCAACTCTTGCAGCATGCGCTCGGGTGGCGGAGCAAGAAATTTCGAGGCGACTTCTACACGCGATACTTTGACGATGATGCGATTGGGCACGATGATTTGGCCCGACGGATCGCGGCGGATGCCGTGGACCCGATAGCGCACCACCGGCAGCGTCAAATCGAGAAATGCCGACGCCTCCACGAGCCGAACGCCGCGGCGCAGGTACAAATCGACGAGGGCGCGTTCCAAATTCGGCTCAGCCGGGCTGTGGATGAGGTTGAAACCGTAGGGTATTGCGCCCAGGCTTTTCTGAATACGCTCGATAGCGGCTTCGACGGTTGGTAACGGCAAGCCGGCAGCGCCAAAGAAGGCCAACATGCCGGCCTGGCCCATCGCTTCCACGATGTCGGCTGAGCCGATCCCATTGGCCATCGACCCGGCGAGATACGGATAGCGGATGCGGTAATCGGCGCAGAAAGTCGGATCGCCGAGATCTTCCAGACGGCAGGCAGGAGCATAAGCCATTCGTGCCCCTGGCGGCGGCGCGGACCAGTCCTCGGCAGGCAGCAGGGTGTAGCGGCCAGCGCTTTCGAGAAGGCGGATGGGCCGGCCGAGGGCGCGAATCGCGTCGTGGATGGCCCGTGCTTCATTCATGGAGGAACCCCATCACCATGCAGTCAGTCTTGTGGCAGGTATGGGGGATTATGATAGGGGTTGAATGGCGATCCGCCAGCGTTGCTAGCCCGTAATGCATCTTCGGTCTGCTCCGGTCCCTTTTTCGGCGGCCCTTCCGTAGCTCAGGCATCCTGGCATGCATCAACTGCCGGAAGGTGAGAACGGCACACCTTGCAAGGCACGGGGACAGCATGCCCTGCAAGGCGCGCCGTTCGCCTTTAGTCGCTAAAGGCGAACGGACTTTTCCCTCCCCCCTTGTGGGGGAGGGTTGGGGTAGGGGGGACACCACTCCAGCCCTCCCTCATGAGGGGAGAGGAGGTTTGGTCCGGTAGCTCTAATCACGGTGGTCTATCCACCCGCCCGCTTCCTCGCGCACCAGCGTCGTCAGCGCCGCAATCCAGGCCGGATGAGCGTTCAGGCACGGACAGCGGTGCAATTGCTCGCCGCCAGCGTGCTGGAAGGCTTCGCGAGCTTCGCGGCCAATCTCATCGATGGTCTCCAGGCAATCGCTGGTGAATCCCGGCATAGCCACGAAGACGCGGCGGATGCCTTGTTTGGCCAGCCGTACCAGCGTCTGTTCGGTGTATGGCTTGAGCCATTCCTCGCGGCCAAAGAGGGATTGAAAGGTCTGCGTCCAGCTGTGGCGTGGCCAGCCGAGCCGTTGGATCAATCCCGCTGTGGTCCGTTTGACGTGCGTGGCATAGGGATCGCCGCTCTGAGCATAGCGAATAGGGATGCCGTGAAAACTCAGCAGATAATGCTCTGGCTGCCAGCTCAGACGAGCCAGTTCGTCGCGGATGACAGCAGCCATCGCATCGAGATAGGCGGGATGTTCGTAATACGGCGGCACGATTCGCAGTGCTGGCACGCGCCGCTCGTGCATCAGCGCCCGAAACAACACGTCCGTAGCTGAGGCCGTCGTGGTCGCTGAATACTGTGGATACATCGGCAGCACCACGAGGCGATCGACGCCGCGCTCAATTAGTTCATGCACGGTCGCGGCCAGCGGCGGATTGCCGACTTGCATGCCGAAAGCTACCGATACGCCGGGCAGGGTCTTTTGCAACTCTTCCGTCTGCCGGCGTGTCCAGTACAACAGCGGCGAGCCGGTAACAGCATCCCAGATGCGTTGATACTTGGCAGCAGATTGTCGCGGCCGAAACGGCAGGATGAATAAGTTGAGAACGAACCACCATTTCAGACGCGGCGCATCTATGACGCGCGGATCGCCAAGGAATTGACGGAGGTAACGCCGTAGTGCCGGCACCGTGGGGGCGTCGGGCGTGCCGAGCTGGATGAGGAGAACGCCGGTGCTCATGAGTGCGTAGTCCATAATCTGAGCCGCGATCGTAAGGGAGCGGTTGGGGATGCCCTTCCCTTACGGTCGCGGCTCAAATTACGAAGACGAATTAGCCCTTCTTCTGGCACTCAGGGCCTTCTTGAGGATCCTGCTTCTCGGTAATGTGGCCGGTGCCGCTCTCTTTGAGGGCGGCAGAGCGTTCGGCGTTAAGCGCTGTAAAGCTGGCCCATTGAGACGGAACGTTGGCCTCGGCGAAGATAGCCTCGACCGGACATTCGGGAACACAAGCTTCACAATCGATGCAGTCAACGGGATCGATGTAAAGCATCTTCTCGTCCTGGTAGAAGCATTCCACCGGGCAGACGGCCACGCAATCCGTATACTTGCAGTCGTAGCACGGCTGGCAAACAGTGTGAGTCATTGCAATCGGTCCTTTCTGCTGGTTTCGATCTACGGCCGGCCCTCAGGCCTGCTGTCACGCTGGATCGAATACCTCATCGTATCCATACCAAGTGAAAAGGCTTCTGTCCAGAAAATTACTCGGGTATCCCTCTTGATTTTGACAGGGAGGAGGGCTTACGGGCCAGGACTCTTTTCCCTCTCCCAGCAGGGGGGAGGGAGGGGAAAAACCCTCCTCGGGGGCTAGCGCAACCCCGCTCGCCAAAATCGAGAGGGCCACCCCATCGGAAAAAAGCCTTTACAAGCGCTCTTGAGCTTGTTATATAATGCGAGCTATACGGCAGGATGCCGGTTGAGTTGATGTAAGGTTGCAGATCGGATTTAGGAGAGCGAGCTGTTCGGTCCCGAGGGACGAAATTCCCTTCCTTTTCAGCGTTTTTCGACGGCGTTTCACTCCCTTTTGTGAGTAGTCTCCCCTGCGAAAGATTCCGAGAAGGTGGGTCCGATGGCAAACCCTTGATCGCCCGCCGCGCCAGCAAGGAACGCTTTTTTCCCGTGCTGGCGCGGCGGGCGATCCAGACGGGGGTAGACCGCGGCAGCGGCGTTAGGCCGGCTGGCCGAACGGTGATGACAACGCGGCTTGCTCCGGCCCGTGGGCTGGAGAGGGACAGTTTTTCCGTTATTATTTTGTGGAGTGCCCCGTCTGGGACCGAGGTGTGTTTCTCTTCCCTCGGCCCGGCGGATGAGAGGTCGCAACGACCCGGCACGGAAAGGTTCTGCGATGGCGAAGAATATTTACGTCGGCAATCTCGTGTGGGAAGCCACAGCCGACGACCTGCTGGCGCTGTTCCAAGCCTTCGGGGCGGTGGCTCGAGCGCAGGTCATCACCGATCGAGAGACCGGCCGTTCGCGCGGCTTCGGCTTTGTCGAAATGGACAACGATCAAGAAGCGCAAACGGCCATCGACAACCTCAACGGCACCCCCTATCGGGGCCGGCCGCTGACCGTCAATGAAGCGCGGCCGCGCGAGGAGCGTGGCGGCGGCGGCAACCGCAGCTATGGCGGCAACCGCGGTGGCTATGGCGGTGGATACCGCGATCGCGGTGGCTATGGCGGCGGACACCGCGACCGCGGCTACGGCGGACAAGGATATTAAAAACTCGGGGCGAGCAGAGGTGTTAACCCCCCGGTTAGCGCTAACCGGGGGGGCTCTTCGCTCGCCGATTTTGCTCTTGACGCGCCCTGATTTTTCCGTCAATCTAAGCACACGTCTCACACCCAGACCAAGGAGGGTCAGATCATGTTCTATCAGACGGAAGCCAAGCCTCAGGGATGGCGTGCCGTGGCCGTGTTTGATGACCGTGCCGATCTGCTCATCTATCTCGGACGTTCCTCCACCCAGGTTCGCGCCAATTTCGCTCAGGCCTTCTTTGAAGTCCTCGACGAAGAAGAGCGCGATCACGTTCGCTCGATCTCGTTGCAGCGCTGGCACGGTGCCCCGGATTCTGGCCGTTGGATGCATCAGACTAACCTTACCATTCCCGTCAAGGCCAAACTGGCTCGCAGCGCGTGACCCCGTTGTTCCGCGCTGAGCACATGAGCCGGAAGCAGAAACAACGGACATTCCGTCGCTTCTGCTTTCGGCTCGTTTCTTTCCGGCAAATGGCTGACCTCCGGCTGGTGCGCCGCTCTCAAAAAATTGTCCGAACGAACCTTGCATCGGCGCAAAAAAAACCGAACAATGATAGAGAGGAAGTTCTTTTCGATGCTTGGGTCGCCCTCCTCGTGCCGGCGAGGCGGCGCGAGTCCGTTCCCATCCGAAGAGAGGCCTACCAGGAGGCGGCGTCGCCACGATCGGTTCGCATCCATAAACGAACCTGAGGAACTCACATGAACCCTTACAGCTCTCTCTGCGATGACTTCGGGGTCTACATTTATCTCAATACCAAGATGGCTCTCCCGTCCGGCCGGGAGACGGTCCTGCATTTTTTCGACCGGCTGCGCAAGACCTATCCCCAGATGATGGATTTCGATTGCCGTGAGAGCGGGGAGTTCGTGCTGGAAGAAGACCGCGAGCAGGGTAGTTATCGCTGGGTCACGCTGGAAGCACGCCGCCTGTGCGCCGGCTACGTCAATCCGCCGGACCTGGAAGCTGCTGATGCCTTACATGAGCATCTGCTGGATGTAGCCCCCTATCACCTCGATTTCAATCCGCTGGACTGCGAGGCGCTGGATGTGCTGTTTGCCTTCGATTTCATGTACAGCGGCAACCATGACGAGGTGGTCGCCGAGGCGCTCGGACTGAATACAACGCTGGAGGGACTGCTGCAGTTGCCTGGCAGCCGCGTCCTCAACTACGAACCATCGCTGATGTTGGCGCTGGACGATCCATGCCGCTTGCAATGCCGGATGAGTATTGAAACGCGGACGAATTTCTATCAGGTCCGCACAGGCCAATTTCCCGAGGCACCGATCAGCGTCTATTTCACAGTGCGCCAGTATTGGGGTCGCCAACCCTTTAAGGACTTTACGGAGTCGTATCGTAACCAACGGCGAATCTGCCAGGAACTGGTGGATTCGCATATCATCCCCGCGGTGGTGCGTCCGCTCGCCCAGACCATCGCCGCCAAACAGTAAGAGACAAGGCGACAGGATACAGGGTGACCAGGTGAAAGAAGAATAGCATCTTGTCCCCCTGTACCCTGTCGTCTTGTTCCCTTGTCATGAATATCACCCTTAGCGCTTTCGCACGCGGTCTGGTAGCCGAAACCGCCTTCGACGTTCTCGCTGTTGCCAAGCGTCTGAAGGCGGCTGGCAAAGACGTGATCGAGTTGCACATCGGCGACAGCCCTTTTCCCAGCACGCGGCACGCTGTCGCCGCTGGCTTGCGGGCTATCGAAAGCGGCGCCACGCATTACTGCGCCTCACCGGGATTGCCGGAGTTTCGCGATACTATTGCTCGCAATTATCAGCATGAGTTCGGCGTCCGCATCGGTCCCGAAAACGTGGTCGTCGGGCCAGGCGCCAAGGTGTTCGAGCAGTTTTTCTGCGAAGCGTTCCTCGATCCGGGTGACGCGGTGCTCATCTTCACGCCGCATTTTCCGACCTACGAGCCGAATATTGCGCGGCGCGGAGCGCGAACCGTCCTCAGTCCGCTACGCGCTGACAGCCAATTCCGACCGGATCTAAACGATGTCGAGCGTTTCGTCCGTCGCGAGCCGCGTGCCAAGGCCATTTTCCTCAATTTCCCGCACAATCCGACTGGCGGCGTGGCCACGGCCGAAGACATGCGTGGCCTGGCCCACTGGATCGCCGGCCGCAACATTGCCCTGTTCAGCGATGAGCCGTATTGCCACATGGTCTGGCAAGGCCGGCATGAGACACCGCTGACGCAGCCGGGCTTGCTCGATTGTACCGTGGCAGCCTACACCTTCAGCAAATCGTACAGCATGAGTGGTTGGCGCATCGGTTATGCGATCAGCAGCGCCGCCATCGTCGAAGTCATCGGCAAGATGATTAATACATCGCTATCGTGTGTGCCGCCGTTGGCTCAGGCCGCCGGCCAAGCTGCCCTGGAGTACGACACGGCCGAGCGCGACGAAGTGATGGGTCGCTTCCGCCGCAAGGTCGAGCTATTGGTCGAAGAGCTGCGTCGCGTGGACGGCGTGAAAGTGTTTATGCCCGCTGGCACGTTCTATGTATTCCCGGATGTATCCGCGATCTGTCAGCGTTTGGGCATTCGCTCGCATGGCCTGGCGATGTACTTGCTGGAAGCAGCCGACGATCATCTCGGCGTCGCCTGTCTGGGCGGCGAATGCTTCGGCGCCGCTGGCCAGGGTTTCCTGCGCTTCAGTTGCGCCGAGCCGGACGACCGTCTGCGTCGAGCGGTTGCTTTTCTCGCGGAGGCAGTGACATATACCGATCGTATCGAGCAATATCTGCGTGCGAACCCGCATTATCGACAAGTCCCCGACGAACGGCTGACATGAGCCGGCTGGTCCGTCCCCTCCCGTCGGCTTACGCCGGTTCTTCGCCCCTACACCAGCCTGACAAACGTTCTAATTTTTCTTCTTGCCAGCCTTTTTGGCCTTGTACTCGTTAATGTACTTCTCCGGATTTTCCTTGAACGCATCGGCGCAGCCGGAACAGCAGACGTAATAGGTCTCGCCTTTGTAGCTGACGGCGATCGTGCCCAGGCCGCCGGAGACGATGCACTCATTTTTCTTGTCCACCCTGCCCAGACTCACGCCCTCGCGCGTGCAGGCAATCAGGTAATCCTTTCGCCACAGGGTCGTACCTTCGTTTTTATGAGCGAAACGGTAGATGAAGCGATCGCCCTCGGCGGCGGTGTTCATCGTGATCTGCTCTGTTGCCTTCGTGTCTGGATTAACACGCTCCAGTTTCAGAAACTCGCCTTGGATCTTGCCCTCGAAGACGAGTTTCTTGTCATCCCTGCTGATCGCGGTCAGTTGATAGAGCTTCTTTTTAGGCAGGTAGCGCAGTTCGGCGGACTTGAAAAGTTTGCCGTCTTTGACGTTCATGGCCAGCCAGGCATCGTCGCCCTGGAAACGCCAGCACCAACGGATGTTTTCGTTCCAGATCGGGTCGCGCGGACTGGGGCGCGGCTTGTCGGGGCTGCCAGTGCCCTTCCAGTTGCCGATGAATTCTTGCAATTCCTTGAGGGCTTCCTTGACCTCAGACTTGTCGGCATTATCCGCAGCCAGCGCCGGCATAATCAGGGCAACCAGGAAATTAAGCGCGACGAATCGTCTCATAGGCTATCGCTTTCACGTTAAGAGACGAGCGGAGTATGTTAACCCCCCGCAAGTGTTAACCGAGGCGTTAACACGCTCCGCGCGTCAGTTACGGGCAATCCAACAAATACAGTGTCGTATCGGCGTTGCCGATTGCCAATTGCTTGCCAGCCGGAGTGAATGCCATCACCGATACGAACGGGCGCGGCTCATTCAACAGAGGCAGATGCAGATCCCACTGGCGCAGCTCTTTACCGCTGGCGCGGTCCCACAGCTTGATGACATTATCCACCGCCACAGTGGCAAAGCGCGAGCCATCTGGACTCATGGCCACAGCCGTGATCTTGTGCTTGTGCGCAGGGATCGTATGCAACAATTTGCGCTGGGGCAGCTGCCAGATTTTGACCTCGCCATTGTTGTCTGCTGTCACCAGCGTCTTTTTGTCCGGCGTCAATGCCAGATCCATGATTTCGTGCGGTTTCTCGTAAGCTCTTAGCTCGCTGCCGAGCCGTTTTTTCTTGAACACATCCCACATATGGACGGTGCCGTCGGTTCGCCCCACCGCGGCCACAGAGCCATCCGCACTGAGCGTCAGGCACCTGCTCGCCATGTAATCGTTCAGCTCAAAGGAAATGGCCTGTTTACCGTTGGTCATGTCGAAGGTGCCAATCTCCGCCAGTGCCAGCCAGGCGGTCACTTGCTTGCCGTCAGGCGTGGCCGCCATTACGGGAATGCCTTCCAGCTGCGGGCCGTCGTTACGAATGGTGCGGATTTCTGTGCCGGTTGCCGTGTCCCACAATTTGAGCGTGCAGTCCTTGTCGGCCGATACCAGTGTTTTACTATCTGGTAAGAAGACAACGGAGGTGATCTCCTTGGGATGGCCTTCGAGGACGAACAGCTCGCGGCCGGTCGCCAGTTCCCACAAGCGAACCGTCTGATCGGCGCTGCCGGAGGCCAAGAACTTGCCGTTGGGACTGACGGCCACAGCGGTGATCTCCTTGCTATGGCCGCGGATGCCGGCGCCTTGCTGGCCGGTCAACTCCCAGAGCTTGATCGTGCGGTCCACACTGGCCGAGACAAGATAATGCCCATCCGGGCTGAACGCCACGGAGCTAATCCAGTTGGTATGGCCTGGATAGGAGTACAATTCGATGCCCGAATCTACATCCCAGAGCTTGACGACTTGATCGCCGCCGCCGGAGGCCAGCAACTGGCCGCTGGGGCTGAAGGCCACCGTACTGACGACGTTGCTATGTCCCCGGAGCGTTTTCACCGGCACCGTGCCGCTCTTGACGTTCCACAGCAGGATGTGCTGATCGCCGCCGCACGAGGCCAATAGCTGACTGTCCGCGCTGAAGGCGACGGCGCTGACGGCGGCACCATGGCCCAACAGCGTGCGCTCCTCTTTCATGGTTTGCGCATCCCACAGTTTGACCGCGCGGTCGCCGCCCGCCGAGGCGATGTACTTGCCATCGCGGCTCCAGGCCACGGCGCTGACAACCGAGTGGTGGCCCGTTCGCGAATGCAGCTCCTTGCCCGACGCCACATCCCAAACCTTGAGAAGCCGATCTGCGCCGGCGGAGACAAGCTGTTTGCCGTCGGGACGGAAAGCGGCCGAGGTCACAGCGGCGGTGTGGCCGGTCAAGGTGCGGATTTCCTGACCGCTGCCGCTGTCCCATAGTTTCAGCGTCTTGTCACCGCTGCACGTGACGATGTACTTGCCGTCGGGACTGTATGCCGCAGCCGTGACTGGCGAGCGATGGCCCTTAAGAACATGCTCCTCCCCGCCGGGGGGTACGGGCCAGATGCGGCCCACTTTATCAGAACCTGCCGAGACGACATGATGGCCATTCGGACTGAATGCCGCCGACCAGACCGCGCCGTGATGGCTGCCCAGCTGCTGGTATTGCTCCTCGCTACCGACGTCCCATAGACGTACCGTTTGATCCATGCTGCCGGAGGCGAGGGTTTGGCCGTCGGGACTGAAAGCCAGGCATGTGATGTCGCCGCTGTGGCCACCTTGCAGCGAGCGCAGCAGTTGGCCGGTGGCCGCGTCCCAGATGCGAATGTTCGTGTCCTCGCTGCCGGTGGCCAGACGCTTGCCGTCCGGGCTGAAGGCCAAGCTGCTGACTCGTTTGCTGTGCCCCTCAAAGCTCAACCGTTCGCTGCCATCGCGGATTGAGAGGAGCCGGGCGGCATCTGGATTGCCGGTACCGACAGCGATCGACTTATTGTCGGGATGAAAAGCGAGACAGAACAATTCGCCACCGCGCGGGGGGCCGAAAGTCAGGTGAAGTCTCCAGGTCTGGGTATCGTAAACGCGCACCATGCGATCATTGCTGCCGGCGATGGAGGCGAGCCACTTGCCGTCCCGACTAAAAGCGACGGCCCGGATGGGCTGATTATGGCCGGGAAGTTCGCGCGGGTTCCCCGTGGCAATTTCGTAGACCCACAGGCGCTTATCTTCGCCGCCGCCGGCCAATAGTTGGCCATTGGGACTGAACTCAAGACTATTAAGATGATTTTTGTGTTTATTGAAGGTATTAAGGAGTTTTCCCGTGGCGGCGTCCCAGAGTTTGATCTCCAAGCTGGCGTTATCAGCCGAGGCGATAGCTTTGCCGTCGGGATGAAAAGCCAGAGCGAAGACACTGCCGTTATGGCCGGCATATTGGTTGATCTCGCGGCCGGTGCCGGTGTCCCAGACGCGGACCACACCGTCGCTGCTGGCCGTAGCCAGGCGCCGGCCGTCAGCGCTGTAGGCCAGGGCCAACACGGGGCCGTTGAAACGTAGCCGGCCATCACCGAAGATGCGGGCGACGTGCGGCGGCAGGTGCGGCGGCAGAGCCGGCAGCTCCCAACGCGCTTTACGAAAACTCACCCGCGCCTCGACCAGGCGTCCGGCCGCCAAAGCGTCCTCGCCTTGTTTGGCCAGCTTGGCCGCTTGCTCGTACCATTCCGGCGAGAATTTCTGGGTCAATCCCTCCTTGTCGGCGGCGGCGCGCTCTTGCTGATATTGGGTCTGGAGTCGCCGCACCTGCTCGGCAGTGAGCTTGCCGGGCGTCTCCGCCGAGGATGCCAGCAAGACGAATAAGCACAAACCCAGTACAGAAAAGAGCAAACGAGTTGCCATCGCCATAGGGGTCGGTTCTCCGAAGAGATTGTTCTGGTCTCCATGCAGAGCATGGGGATGAAGGCGGTTTGAAAGACGCGGCGTATTTTCTGAGTATAAAAGACTCAACGTCTCCCCGGCAAGCACGGATTCTCTCGACGGAAGCATGACTATGAATACGCCCCCCCGCATTCTCGTCCTGTCCGCATCGGTCGGTGCTGGCCATCTCCGCGCCGCCCAGGCCGTCGAGTTGGCTTTGCGCGAGGTTGTTCCGGCGGCAATCGTGCGCAATGTTGATATCCTGGAGTTGACCAATGCTACGTTTCGGCGTCTGTACAGTAAATTCTATCTCGATCTGGTCAATAAGGCCCCGCATGTCCTCGGCTACTTTTACGATCTGATGGATCAACCCAGCCGTTCCGGCAAGAACCGCACCGACCGTCTGCGCCTGGCCATCGAAAAACTCAACCTGCGTAAATTCGTTCAGCTGGTCAAGGGCGAGATATGGGATCTCGTCATCAATACGCATTTCCTTCCCGCTGAGATCATCGCTTCTCTGCGTCGCAAGGGCGAGCTGTCCTTGCCGCAAGTGACGGCAACGACCGATTTCGAGACGCATCGGCTCTGGGTCAATCAGCCGTGCGAGCGCTACTTCACAGCCACGGCTGAAGGTGCCCGCTATTTGCAGCATTGGGGCGTTCCCCAGAAAGATATCGCTGTCACAGGCATTCCTATTCATCCTGTGTTTGCTCATCCAAAGGATCGCAGCGAGTGCCGGGCACGTCTTGGTCTGGCAGGCGATCGGCCCATTCTCCTGCAGCTTTCCGGCGGTTTCGGTGTTGGTCCCGTTGCCAAGCTGTATCGTGCCCTCCTCGACGTAACGCGGCCAATCGATCTGGTGGTCATCGCTGGCCGTAATGAGTCGGTGAAGAAGGAGCTAGAAGCCATCGCCATTCCACCGCGGCATCGTGCCAAGATCCTTGGTTTCACCGATCAAATCGATGAGTTGATGGCTGCGGCCGATATTGTGGTATCCAAGCCGGGCGGCCTGACAACCTCGGAGGTGCTGGCACGCGGGACCGTGATGGCGATTGTCAATCCAATACCGGGTCAAGAGAGCCGCAATAGCGATTATCTGCTAGAAAACGGCGCCGCCATCAAGATAAACACGATTGGCATCCTGGCGTATAAATTGGATTGCCTGCTCGAAGATCCGGCCCGGTTAGCTCAGTTGAGGGCCAACGTTGCGCGCCTGGCACGCCCGCGGGCCGCTTTTACCATTGTGGAACAAGCGTTAAAATTATTGCCCGCATCGGTTGTTTAGCGATGCTTCTGCAGCCTATCGCTAACCTTGTGATACATCAATGGAGGTGTGGACATGATACGGCGAACTGCCATTGCTTTGTTTGGTATCTGGCTCGTGGGAATGGTGCCTCTGCACGCGGCGGAATTGCAGGCGGGGGTGGCTGTTGTAGACATCACGCCGCCGATCGGCTATCGCATGGCCGGCTACTTCAGCGAGCGATTCAACACGGGTACGCATGATCCCTTGCAGGCCAAGGCGCTCGTCCTCCGTCAGGGTCATGAACAGGCCGCCCTGGTGTTCTGCGACTTGCTCGGCATCTCACGCCAGATATCCGAACGCGCCCGTCAGCTGGCAGCGGAGAAGACGGGTATCCCGGCAGCGAACCTTTTGATTGCCGCCACGCACTCGCACACCGGGCCACTTTACATGGGAGCACTGCGGCAGTATTTCCACGACCGGGCTGTCGCAGACAAAGGCGCCGACCCACACGAGAAAATCGACTATCCGGCTGTCCTCGCTGCCAAAATCGCCGAAGCAATCGGCAAGGCCGCCAACTCTGCCCGGCCCGTCGTCCTCTCCGCCGGTATGGCACGGCAAGAGGGGCTAGCGTTCAACCGCCGTTTTCACATGAAAGACGGCACCGTGCAGTTCAATCCGGGCAAGCTCAATCCGAACATTGTGCGTCCGGCCGGACCCATTGATCCCGATGTGGGCTTGTTGCGCTTCCGCGCCGGCGATAAGGAACTTGCTCTGTTGACCGTCTTCGCCATGCATTTGGACACGGTCGGCGGCACAGAGTATTCGGCAGACTATCCATTCTATCTCGAACGCAAGCTGCGGTCGTTTCTCGGTGCCGAGGGTGTCTCGCTGTTTGGGACCGGAACGTGCGGTGACATCAACCACATTGACGTATCCAAAAAAGACCCACAAAAGGGACAATTGGAAGCCGGACGCATCGGTGCAGTGCTTGGCGCAACTGTACAGGAAGCGCTGCCGAAGCTGCGGCCGCAGCGTTCGCCCCGCCTTGCCGTCCGCCGGACCATTGTGCAGGCGCCCTTGCAAAAATACAGTACCGAGGCAATCGCCCAAGCGCGGAAGGACATGGCCAAAATCGGCACACGCCAGCTGCCGTTTCTGAAACAAGTCGAGGCGTATAAGATTATGTCGCTGCAAATGCTGCCCAGCCAGACGCTGCCGATGGAAGTGCAGGTATTCCGCCTCAGTGAGGATGTGGCCATCGTCGGGCTGCCCGGTGAAATCTTCGTCGAGCTGGGTTTGGCGATCAAAAAAGCCTCGCCGTTCCCGGTGACGCTGGTAATCGAGCTGTGCAACGATGCGCCCGGCTACGTGCCAACCATCAAAGCGTTCAAGGAAGGCAGCTACGAGACGGTCAATTCGCGCGTCCAGCCTGGAGGCGGCGAGAAACTGGTCGAAGCAGCCATCCAATTACTGAAGGAATTGGCCACTTCCCAAAGTTCATCTTCACCATAGGAATTGCGCCGATCTTTTTCTAGGATAGGTTGTTGAAGTGAACATCTGATTTTCGATGAGGGGAACAGTCCGTCATGCCGGAGGAAACACAACTTACTTTGCGTCCAATACGCAAGCTGCTCGTTGCCAACCGCAGTGAGATCGCTATTCGTGTCTTTCGCACCGCCACGGAACTGGGCATCCGTACCGTGGCGATTTACTCGCATGAAGATCGCTTTGCCTTACACCGCTTCAAGGCGGATGAAGCCTATCGCGTCGGCCAGCCGGGCGAGCCGATCCGGGCCTATCTTGATATTGCCGGTATCGTCGCTCTGGCCCGACAGCACGAGGTCGATGCCATCCACCCCGGCTACGGCTTTCTCTCGGAGAACTCCCATTTCGCCCGTGCCTGCCAAGAGGCTGGCTTGACCTTTATTGGGCCGAGTGTACCGATCCTCGAACAACTCGGCGATAAGGTAGTGGCGCGTACCATCGCCCAGAAGGCCGGAGTGCCTGTGCTGCCCGGCAGCACCGCTGTCCAGACCAACGAAGAGGCCCATCGAACTGCTGCCAAACTCGGCTTCCCAGTGATGGTCAAAGCGGCGATGGGCGGCGGCGGGCGTGGCATGAGGGTCGCTCTCAGCGCCGATAAGCTCGATGATGCTCTGGAGCAGGCTCGCCGAGAGGCCGGCTCCGCTTTTGGCATCCCCGATGTGTTCCTGGAAAAATACATCGCCCGGGCCCGTCACATCGAAGTGCAACTCTTGGGCGATCATCACGGCCATCTTATCCACCTCTTCGAGCGTGATTGCTCGCTCCAGCGCCGCCATCAGAAAATTGTCGAGATCGCGCCGGCGCTCAATCTCGATCCGGTCCTGCGCCAGCGCATCCTCGAGGCCGCTCTGGCCGTTGGGAAGGCCGTGCGCCTGGACAATGCCGGCACCGTCGAGTTCCTGGTCGATGTGGACAGCGGTAATTTCTACTTTATCGAGGTTAATCCTCGCATACAGGTCGAGCATACTGTTACCGAGGAAGTGACCGGCTACGACGTGGTCAAGTGTCAGATCCTCATCGCCCAGGGATTGCCACTGAGCGATCCGGAGATCGGCCTGGGCGATCAGAGACGGGTAACGACGCACGGCTACGCCTTGCAGTGCCGCGTCACTACCGAAGATCCGGCCAACAACTTTCTGCCAGATTACGGTCGTTTAAGCAATTATCGTTCGGCCAGCGGTATGGGCATTCGTCTCGACGCCGGCTCGGCGTTCACCGGTGCAGTCATCACGCCCTTTTACGATTCGTTATTGGTCAAAGTGACGGCACACGGACTACGCTTCGTCGATGCTGCCCGCCGCATGTTGCGCAGCTTGCAAGAATTCCGCGTCCGCGGTGTTAAGACGAACATTCCTTTCCTCGTCAATCTGGTGACACACCCTGCCTTCCTGGCCGGCGGCTGCACGACGCGCTTCATCGATGAAACACCGGCGCTGTTCAAATTCGCTCGCCGCCAAGACCGGGCCACACGGCTGTTGCGCTACATCGCCGATGTGATCGTCAACGGTCATCCGGATGTCCGTGACAAGGCGACAAGATGGCAAGGCGACAAAGTGAAGATGATCGAGCCTCCTCCGGTCACCTTGTCACCAACGCCGCCGGGCACACGCGATAAGTTTTTGGAACTGGGCGCCGACAAGTTCGCACGCTGGGTGCTGGAACAACAACGCTTGCTCCTTACAGACACCACGTTCCGCGACGCTCATCAATCGCTATTGGCAACACGCATGCGCACCTACGATATGCTGCGCATCGCCCCGTACTATGCCGCTCGTTTGTCCGGGCTGTTTTCGCTGGAGATGTGGGGCGGCGCCACTTTCGATACAGCCATGCGCTTCCTGAAGGAATCGCCATGGCAAAGGCTTGCCGATCTACGCTCACGCATACCGAACATTCTTTTCCAGATGCTCTTGCGTTCGGCCAGCGCCGTTGGCTATACCAACTATCCCGATAACGTCGTTCAAGCGTTCGTCAAGGAATCAGCCCAGGCCGGCATCGATCTGTTCCGCATCTTTGACGCCCTTAACGGCCTGCCCAATCTCCAGCTGGCCATCGAGGCCGTGCGCAATACCGGCATGTTGTGCGAGGCGGCCATCTGCTACACAGGCGATATTCTCGATCCGTCAAGAAAAAAATATAATCTCGCCTATTACATCAACCTGGCCAAGGAACTGGAGAAGCGCGGCGCTAATTTGCTGGCCATCAAAGACATGGCCGGTCTGTGCAAGCCCTATGCGGCACAAGTATTGGTACGGGCGCTGCGGCAGGAAATCGGCATCCCCATCCATTTCCACACCCACGACTGCGCCGGCGGACAAATCGCTTCGTATTTGTTGGCTGCCGAGGAGGGCGTGTCTATCGTCGATTGCGCCATGGCGCCGCTTTCTAGCATGACCAGCCAGCCGAGCCTGCACGCACTGGTCGAGGCGCTGCGTTTCCGACCGCGGGCCACACATCTGGACGATGACGCTCTGCAAGAAGTCGCCGATTATTGGGCGGCCGTGCGCCGCTTGTACGCTCCCTTCGAGACGGGCCAGCTGGCGCCGACGGCGGACGTATATCTCAATGAAATGCCCGGTGGCCAATACACGAATCTGTTTCACCAGGCACAGGCGCTGGGTCTGGAGTCGCGCTGGCGCGAGGTGTGCCGTATGTACGCCGAAGTCAATCGCCTGTTCGGCGACATCATCAAAGTGACGCCGACCTCGAAGGTGGTCGGCGATATGGCGCTGTTCATGGTCGGCAACAACCTGACGCCGGAGGACGTGTTGCACGGCACGCGCGAGTTGTCGTTTCCAGAATCGGTGGTCGAATTTTTCGAGGGTCGGCTCGGCGAGCCGCCGGGCGGTTTCCCGGAAGAGCTGCAAAAGCGCGTGCTGCGTGGCCGGCAACCTCTGCGCGGCCGGCCCGGCGCCAGCCTGCCGCCTGTCGATTTCGCCGCTGCTCGCGCCACCCTGGAACAACAGATCGGCCGGGCTGTCACGGAGCGCGAACTGTTAAGCTATCTGCTCTATCCTCGCGTGTTCCCGGAGCTGGCAGCGCATCAAGCCAAATACTCCGATACGAGCGTGTTGCCGACGCCGGTGTTCTTCTACGGCATGGAGGCCGGCGAGGAAACCTCCATCGACATTGAGCGCGGCAAGACATTGATCCTGAAATTCCTGGCTGTCGGCGAGCCTCATGCGGATGGCAGTCGCACCGTATTCTTCGAGCTAAATGGTCAGCCGCGCGAAGTGGTGGTGATCGACCGTAGCCTTACCGGCAAAGTGGCGGCGCATCCCAAGGCTGAACCGGGCAATCCGCGGCACGTCGGCGCACCGATGCCCGGCTTGGTAGTCCGCGTCCTGGTCGAGCCGGAGGAGCAAGTGGTTGCCGGCCAAAAACTGTTCACCCTCGAAGCGATGAAGATGGAGACAACCATCTATGCCGAGCGCGCGGGCACCGTCGCTGAGGTGTTGGTGCAAGCCGGTATGCAAGTCGATGCCGGCGATCTGCTGCTGCGCTATGAGGGATGAAATATGCTGACCTGCAAAGCGGCTTACCAATTGCTCGAGGGGATCTCTTTCGGCGCAGTGCTGGACTTTCCAGGCACGGTATCGTTCGGCCATACGCGGGATGGGCCAGAATGTCTTTGTTAATTGACGCTCAAGGAATATTAGCCCAGGAATTGATTCAATTCCGCCTTGACCACGCGATAGCAGTCGCAGACAGTCCTCTCCAAACCGCGGCGTTCGAGGACTGTCAGTTGGCCGCCGCCGTAATGGATCAGTCCCGCCTGCCGCAAGCGTCGGGCCGCCTCCGTCACAGTCGCCCGTCGTACTCCTAGCATGGCGGCGAGAAACTCGTGAGTGAACGGAAAATGATCGCGGCCCGTTCGGTCGTGTATCGTGAGCAGCCAACGGCATAACCGTTTCTCGACCGAGTGCAGTGCGTTACAGGCGGTTTCCTGGGTCAGTTGCACCAGAAAAACATGGACGTAGCGAAGCAATAGCTCGCGCAGCTTGCTATTGCGGTCGACCAAGACGCGGAACTTGTCGACCGGCAAGCGCAGGGCCTCGCCCGGTACCTGCACCATGCTCCGCGTAGACGCCACGGTCGCGCCGAGGAAGCCCGACAGGTCCGCCATCCCCTCGCGGCCCACAACGCCTACCTCCACGCTTATCCCATGCCTGTCGGGGGCCAGAAGCAGCGAAAGCATGCCGCTGGTAGGGAAATAAAGATGACGAATGGGTTGGCCGGGTTCGTACAGCACGGCTTTAAAGGCAAGAGGAACGCGCTCGAGATAAGGAAAAAGACGGTTATATTCGCGGCTTGGCAAGGCCGAGAGAAGAAGATTGGTAGACGGAGCGCTGAGGGAAGCGTCCGACCTCGACATGGGGCGACTCCAAAAAGAGTAATATAAATGGGTTAAAAGAACGGCCTGCCTCGACGGAGAGATGACCGCCAAAGAAGAGTCTACCTCTGCCGTTCGCTGCTGTCAAGAGTACAAGGGCGCAAGAGCGCAATTCAAGCGCCCAGCGACGCGAGAAGGTGAATACGAGAGGAAAAAGTGTCCCGCCGGAGTTTCCCATCGGCGTCGCCCAGTCACCGATGGTCCCTACCGGCGGGACAGTAGTAATGTACGCTACCGTACAAAAAAGTCAAGCAGGAATTGGTGGCCCGTGGGGTGCCCCTCTTGATCTGGGCGTGGAGGAGGGCTTACGTGCGAGTGGTCTTTTTCCCTCCCCCTTGTGGGGGAGGATCAGCGATCTTTTCCCTCCCCCCTTGTGGGGGAGGACTGGCTCCTCCCCCCACACCTTGGCCCTCCCCCACAAGGGGGAGGGAATGGAAGAACCTACTCGGGGGCTGACGCAACCCCGCTCGCCAATATCCAGAGGAGCACCCCGGTGGCTCGTGGCCTCCTGGCTTCGCCAGGTGTCAAGTGAATGCAATCCGACTCGGCCAGCCGCCTTAGAAATAGATCCGACCGATGAGCTTGAGGGCTTCGAAAGACAGGCTATGACTTTCTTCAGGCCAGTTGCTTGTAGAAATAATAACCGGCCAGTCCCAGTCCGACGATGATGATAAACCAGCGGACCAACTGCGGCCGCACACGCCGCGCCCCGCGCGCTCCCAGGTAGCCGCCTACAATCGCCGATAGCACCATTACTGGAACATAGCGCCATGCCACCTTTTTTTCTGCAACAAAGATCACCACCGAAATGCCATTGATGCAGAAAGCCAGGAACGTCTTAACGGCGTTCATCTGATGGACGCCGGGTACCCCCATCAGGGCCAGGGCGCTGAGCATCAAAATGCCGATGCCGGCGCCGAAGTAGCCGCCGTAGATGGCGATGAGGAACTGAAAGATCATCACCCCCGTCACCATGTTCCGCGATGGCGTGGCGTGCGCCCCCGCCTTTGCTTCCCCCAATTTGGAGAGGGGAAGGGAAGGAAGGATCAGCCGTGCCACTGCCGGCTGAAGCATGAACAGCACGGCGGCCGTCAGAATGAGCCAGGGTACCAACATCTGAAAATATTTTGCTTCGAGACGAGTGAGCAACAACGAGCCGATCAAGCCGCCGATCAGGCTGGGACCAAGCAGAAGCAGCGTCCAGGAGCGCACCGCCCACATCTCGCGGCGATAGCCCCAGGCGCCGGCGAGCGAGCCGGGAACCAGGGCGACGGTGCTGGTGGCATTGGCGAATTGGCCGGCCGATGTCCCCAACGAATCTAGAGCGGTTAGCAAAGCCGGAAAAGTCAACAGTGTGCCGCCGCCAGCTATAGAGTTAATCACGCCCGCAGCAAAGGCCGACAGGCCAAGCCAGAACTGTTGACTCAGCGAATCCGACATAAGTCTCCCCGTGTGAAAGGGGCGATGCCAGCACTATAAAAGAGCTTATCGATTCCCCCGCGGCGGCGGCAACGCTGCGTCAAGCCCTTGCTTGCTCTGCGGGCTGGCGAGAAAAAGGAGTCCGCTAATGTTCTTAACGCGAATGATGATGCTGGTACTGGTAGCGGCTGTGGCGCTTCCCGGCGCGGCGCAAGCTCAACTCAAGGCGTCGCTCGGTGATTGGCCCGCCTGGATGGGACCGGATCGCACGGGCGTTTCCCAGGAAACCGGACTGCTCAAACAATGGCCCAAGGACGGCCCCAAACTGCTGTGGGAAGTTAAAGACATTGGCGAGGGCTATTCGACGCCCTCGATCGCTGCGGGCAAGATTTTTCTGATGAGCAATCGCGGACTCAAGGACGAATTTGCCTTGGCCTTGAGCATCCAGGACGGCCGCAAAATCTGGGAGCGGCGCATCGGCAAGGTCGGTCCTAACACATCGCCGGCCCAATATCCCGGCGCGCGCTCAACCCCGACCGTTGATGGCGATGCCCTTTATGTCCTCGGTTCAGACGGCGATCTGGCCTGCCTGACTGCGGCCACGGGTGCGGTGCGCTGGACGAAAAATCTGCGTACAAATTTCGACGGTAAACCCGGCGAGTGGGCCTACGCCGAATCGCCATTGATCGACGGCGATGTACTGATCTGCACGCCCGGCGGCGATACGGCGACCCTGGTGGCACTCAACAAGACCAACGGCGAGCTCCTCTGGAAAGCCGCCGTGCCGGGCAAGGGGGTCCCCGGCGGAAGCATTCCCCTCAAGACCAACACCGCCGCTTATGCTTCGGCCATCACGGCCACGGTCGGCGGTGTCAAGCAGTACATCCAATCCCTCACTGGCGGTCTGGTAGGCGTGGCCGCCAAGGACGGCAAACTGCTGTGGCGTTACGACAGATTGACCGGCAGCACCATGTGCAACACGCCTCTGTTCCACGACGACTGCGTGTTCTTATCGGCCCTCACTCCCAGTGGGACGGCTGCCAGCGCTCTCGTTCAGCTGTCGGTCACGAGCGAGGGGATAACGGCCAAGGAGATCTATCACACCCGAGCCTTGGCCACCCATCACGGTGGGGTGGTGCGCGTCGGCGATGCGGTATATGGCACCAACCAGACCAGCCTGGTGTGCCTCGATTTCAAAAGCGGCGCCACGAAATGGCAGAACCGCTGTGTCGGCAAAGGATCGATTGCGGCGGCGGATGGCCGCTTGTACGTCCGCAGTGAAAACGGGCCGGTCGCCCTGGTCGAGGCCACGCCGGAGGCTTACAAGGAAATCAGCCGTTTCGAGCAGCCCGATCGCAGCACCAAGAAGGCTTGGCCGCATCCGGTCATCGCTGGTGGCCGGCTTTACTTGCGCGATCAAAACGTGTTGTTATGTTATGATGTGAAGGAGAAATGAGTTTAGCTGCGAGCCGCAGGCGAGCGCGACCGCACTCGCCTGCGGCTCGCAGCTAAACCGAATGCTCTACCCCCACACGCGGACACAGCGGGGCCAGTTGACACTGATCGCATCGTGGTTTGCGGGCATGGCACACTTGCCGGCCGTGGAAGATCATACGATGGCCGAACAGCGTCCATTCCTTGCGCGGAATCAGCGCCATCAGGTCGTGCTCGATCTTCACCGGATCTTTGTGTTCGCTCAGCCCCATACGCCGGCTCAGTCGGCGGACATGGGTATCAACCGGGATGCCGGGCACATCAAAAAGGTTGCCGAGCAAGACATTCGCCGTTTTACGGCCGATACCGGGCAGCGGTACCAACTCCTCCATCGTCCGCGGCACCGCGCCGCCGTAGCGCTCCACCAGTTGCCGGCAGCAGGCAATAAGGTTCTTGGTCTTGCTGCGGAAAAAGCCGGTCGACTGGATCATCCTTTCCAGCTCGGCCTGATCCGCCGTCGCAAATGCTTTGGCATCGGGATAGCGTGCAAACAGGGCTGGCGTGATACGGTTGACACGCTCATCGGTGCATTGTGCCGATAGAATGGTGGCGACGAGGAGTTGCAATGGATTGTCATAATGTAAGGCACAATGGGCGTCGGGATAAAGCTGGGCCAGCTTGCGGACGATGCGGCCAGCCCGTGTGCGCAACGGGTCTTTCATCGGTTTACTTCATCTTTTTGAACAGTTCGTAAGCCTCGGCGACTTTGCCTTCTTTCACATCACCCATGTGAACGTAGATGCCGTAGCACAATTTCAGGTGCTCGCCCTTGGCAAGCCGCACTCGATCTTTTTTGCCTTTCATGTCGGGGAAGCCGGACTTGGCGCGGCCGAACGGATTGGCCGCCATCAATCCGTAAGCGCGGCTGTGCCAACAGCTGGGCAGCGGATTATCCGGCGCAGCGAAGATGGCAATGCCGACGATCTCCTCGCCGATCGGCCCGGAATAATCGCACCAGGCCGAGATACGCCCCCAACACTGATTTTCGCCGACTTTACCCTCGGCGTTGGTGATGCGGCCCTGGCCTATTGTTTTCTTATCGGTCTTTTCCCTCATGCTGTCCGCCACGCGTACGCCGAAGGCCCCCTCCTTGGTATCACCAAAGGTGATGGGCACAACGCTGGCACAGAGATCAATATCTACGATAAACAGACGGGCTTTTTCGTAATTGAAAAAGCGGATCTTGCGGACTTCGTCCAAGATCTTGATGCCGTCGGCGCTGCGCCATTCATTGTGCGTGGCGACACCGACATGATTGGCCGCGTGGTGGTAGTCGCTGGTCCCCACGCAGACGATGCGGCCGCAGCCTGGCTCCTCGGTCCAGAAATCGATGCCTTCAATGTTTCTATGTTTGTACTTGATCGGGACGCCTTCCGGGATGACATCACCGTAGGTGAACCAGGCCGAGGTATGATGGGGGTGGTCCTTGGTTGAACTGGCGCCAAGCGGCGCCGGCCGCAACGGCCAAGCGCGGGTAATCTCTTTGTTGTTGGGGGCCCGCAACGGCCAAAGAATAGGCTTGGCCAAGTCGCCGCCAAATCGGTAGACTGCCGCTTCGTCCATACCAGCGCGAAAGGTGATGGCGCCGTTCATCGTCGCCTTGGCCGGAACGAAGGCTTCCTCAGACGCTCCCTTGCTTGCGCTGCGGGCTGGCATAGCTAAGTAGAAGGCGCAAAGCGCTGGCAGCATGGCCGACAACAACAGCTTTGACTTCGTTCGCATGGCGAGGTCTCCTCGTTGGGATTGACACTTGAGAGGAGTATAAAGGGTATTTTTGTTGCGGTCTACTGTTTTCGGCTCGCCGGGCGTGTCAACGCCTTCGGTGGTACGTCGGACCGGAGCGTTGATACGCCCGGCGAGCCAGTCCATGTTTCTAGGATCCCAAGGAGTGCTTATCCATGTTCAAACGCCCTATCTTCGCAGCCCTGCTCGTTCTGACGGTCCTGGCGCCGATCCGGGCCGCCGACAAGGAAGCTCCCAAAAGCAACAAGCCTGCTGTGATAGTGCGCTTGGCCGCCCTCGATCATTTACGCAGCAATCTTCGCTACCTGACCGAGGTAGTCGGCGAAGCGGAAAAGGCCAAGCAGCTTGATGAACTCATCAAGTCCAAACTTGGCGAAAAAGGGCTGCAAGGCATCGATGCGACCAAACCGCTTGGCGCCTATGGTTGGATCGGCCAGTTCGGCATCGACAGCCAGGCCGTATTCCTGGTCCCCATCGCCGATAAAAAAGCCTTTCTCGATCTCCTTTCCGATACATTGGATGTCAAGCCGGAAAAGGGCGACGACGATGTGTACACGATGAACGTGGAGAAACTGCCCGTTACGATCTATTTCCGCTTCGCTAACGGCTATGCCTATATCACGGCGCGCGATAAGGAGGTGCTCGACAAAGACAAATTGCGGGCACCGGCGGCCGTGCTGGCGGGCGGACAGGTCGGCGTCGCGTCGATCACGGTACATATCGATGAGGTGCCGGCCGGTCTCAAAGAGAACGCGCTGGCGGTGATAGAAAATCAACTGGCGGACCTTAAAGAAAGGGAGATGGTCGGGCACAGCGAAGCACAGAAAAAGTTCCGCGATGCCGCGGTCGATGAGCTGAGCGCTCAAATCAAGTTGCTGTTTCAGCACGGTGGCGCAGCGACCTTGCGTCTGGATCTCGATCGTAAAGACGGTGATCTGTCGCTGACGGCGAGCGTGGCCGGCAAGCCTGGCTCGCCCCTGGCCGACAAAATTCGTGCTCTGGGGCAGATCCAGAGTTGGACGGCGGCGCTGGTACATCCGAACTCGGCCCTTAAGGGCGAGCTGAACATGAGCCTGCCGCAGAAGCTGCGCGGGCTGCTGGGGCCGGTGCTCAGGGACATGGAGAAACAGATGTTGGCCAAGGCCAAGGATGAAAACCAACGCGAAGTGCTGAACACGCTCCTCGAAGGCATCATGCCTACACTTAAAGCAGCGGAGCTGGATACGGCCATCGATCTACGAGGACCGAACGACAAGGGCTTGTACACACTGGTAGCTGGCATCAAGGTCAAGGATGGCACCAAGATGGAGCGGAGTTTCCTCAAGGCTGCTGCTCGTTTTCCCAAGCTGATCAACCTGGATGCCGAAAAGGTGGAGCAGGTCAACATCCATCGCATCAACCCGGACAACAACACAAACTCCGGCGCACAGCGGACGCTCGGCAACAATCCCGTGTATGTTGCTTTCCAGCACGAGGTGCTCTTCCTTAGCGCCGGCGAAAAAGGACTCAGTGCTCTCAAGGAAGCGCTGGCAGCCGCCCCGCGAACAGGCAAGGTGATAGAGCTGCAAATGGCGTTGGCGCGTCTGACGCCGCTGTTCGACAATCCGGAACAGGTCGACATTGCTCGCCAGGTCTTTGGCGATGGTAAAGGCGGCGATCGTCTCCGTCTCAGCATCGAAGGCGGCAATGCCTTGACGCTGCACCTGTTTCTGAAGACGAAGCTCATCGATTACGTGAATCGCGTCGAAAAGGCGAAGAAGAAGTGACGCTGGGCGAGCGAGGCCGCGTCAGCGTCCCGCGTGCTGGTCCCTGGGGCGCTAACGCGACCCGCTCGCTGGATTTCACGCAAAATTCACTAAATCCCCTAGACAAATCCACCCAGTGCCTGTATTATAAATTTAACTTCTACTTCGCGCGTTTGGGCGGAAGCTAATGATAGGTGTTTTTCTCAAATTAACTCCCGCCTCTCTCCCTGCGGTGCTGCGGTTCTGAATCGCAGCACAGAAATCCTTGCTGGAGATAGCCGAAGCGATTTGACTGTGGACTGGATGTGTATTCCAGCCGTCTCTGTCCCTGTTTTTTTGTTGGGAACCATGCTCGACAAACTTCGTAACATCGGAATCATTGCCCACGTAGACGCCGGCAAAACCACGACCACGGAGCGCATCCTCTATTTCAGCGGCTCCAAGCACAAGGTCGGTGATGTCGATGAAGGCAATACCACCACCGACTTCGACCCGCTGGAGCGGCAGAAGGGAATCACGATCAACAGCGCCGCCGTCTCCATTGACTGGGGCGATACCAGCATCACGCTGATCGACACGCCCGGCCACGTCGATTTTACGGCTGAGGTCGAACGCAGCTTGCGTGTTCTCGACGGGGCGGTCGGCGTCTTCTGCGCGGTCGGCGGCGTCGAGGTGCAATCGGAGACGGTCTGGTATCAGGCCAACAAGCATCAGGTGCCGCGCCTCGCCTACATCAACAAGCTGGACCGTACCGGCGCCGATTTCTTCGGCTGCATCCAGCAGATGAAGGACAAGCTGGGCATTCTGCCAGCCATCTGCGCCCTGCCAGCCGGTGAGGCCAGCCAGTTCAAGGGCGTCATTGATCTCATCAAAATGAAATTCATCTGGAAAGATCCCAAGGACAAGACGCACGTCAAGTACGAGTTGGTGGACATTCCCGAAGAATACAAGGCGCTGGCGGAGGAATATCACAATCAGCTGCTCGAAGTCGCTTCGCACGCTGACGATCACTTGCTCGAGTTGGTGCTGGAAGGGCAGCCGGTGCCCGAAGAGATGCTGCGCCAGGCGCTCCGAACCGGCACGCTCAGTGGCAAGCTGACGCCGGTGCTGTGCGGTTCATCGAAGAACTTCCACGGCGTACAGTTGTTGCTTGATGCCGTGGTCGATTATCTGCCGTCGCCCTTGGACCGTCCGCCGGTCACAGGGTTGATTCCCAAAAGCAAAGACAAGGAAGAGACGCAACGCAAACCCGACCCCAATGAGCCGTTCGCCGGCCTGGCCTTCAAAACCATCAGCGAAAGCACCGGCGATTTGGTGTTCGTGCGCATCTATTCGGGCCAGCTGCGTCCCAAGGATGATGTGCTGAACACGGCCAATGGCAAGCATGAGCGTGTAGCCCGCATCTTCCGCATGATGGGTGATCGCCGCGATAGCCTGGAAGTCGCCGGGCCAGGCGAGATCGTGGCCGTGGTCGGACTCAAGCAGACGCACACCGGCAATACGCTATGCACCGCCAATGCCCCGATCGCTCTGGAAGATATTCGCTTCCCGGAACCGGTTATTTCGCAAGCGATCATTCCCGATCGCAGCACCGACGAGACAAAATTGGCCGATGCCCTGGGCAAGCTGGTCCGCGACGATCCGACCCTGCGGTGTCGTACGGATCCCGAGACGAAGGAACTGATCCTCAGCGGCATGGGCGAGTTGCATCTGGAAGTGTCGGTCGAGAAGCTGATGCGGACGCCGGGCGTCAAGGTGACGGTGGGCCGGCCGCAGGTAGCCTATCGGCAGACGATTTCCAAACCGGTCGAGGTCGAGACACGCTTCATCAAGCAGACGGGCGGCCGCGGCAAATTCGCCGTCATCTACATGCGCTTTGAACCGCTCAATAAGGACCAGATTGAGGAATGGGCGGCGCATCAGGAAGAGCAGGGCGACAAGCCAGACCCGAATAATCTGTATTTCAAGGATGAGATCTTTGGTGGCGTCGTCCCCGGCGAGTACATTCCCTCGGTGGAGGCGGGTTTCCGCGAAGCCTGTGCCAAGGGGGCCAAGTACGGTTTCCAATGCGTCGATATGCAGGCGACGCTGCTAGACGGCAAGCATCACGAGGTCGATAGCTCGCAGGATGCGTTCAAGCTGGCGGCCATCGAATGCACGCGCGATGCTCAGCTCAAGGCCGGCATCACACTTCTGGAGCCGATCATGAACGTGGTGGTGCTGGCGCCGGCGCAGTACCTCGGCGATCTGACGCGCGACATCAGCCGCCGCCGTGGCGAGATCCTCAATTCGAGCATGGACAAGGGCCGCTGCCAACTGCACGCTTACGTGCCGTTGGCTGAGCTGTTCGGCTATACCAGCGAGCTGCGCAACTTCACCAGTGGCACAGCCTCGTTCAGCATGGAGCCGAGTCACTATGCCCCGGTCAAGGAGGAGTTGGCCGATTTGCGTGCGGCGAGTTAAGGGCTAGGGGACTTTTCCCTCCCCCCTTGTGGGGGAGGGTTCGGGTGGGGGGACCACCCCTCCTTGGCTCCATTGCCTTGACACCTCCTACCCCAGTTCTCCCTCACGAGGGGAGAGGAGGTTTGGTCCGCTAGCTCTGAGCTAAACGAGGCGGAAACGCAAGACGAGCTTCGGAAGCGTAAACGACGGGTGGCATTTCGTCGCCTACGCTTCCGGTTCGTTCGTTCCATCGCTTACGCTTGCGACTCGTTGGTCCGCCGCCTGCGCCAGCCGTACAGACCAACGAAGGGGAAAGCCAGGCAAGCCAGCGTCAGCGTGGCCGGCTCGGGAGTTCCCGTACCGCCACCTGTACCGCCGCCCGTACCGCCACCTGTACCGCCCGTACCGCCGGTATGGCCGCCGCCCAGGGAAGTCACGGTCACGAAGGCATTGAGACTGCCAGAGTTGACTTCGCCCGGCGGTCCCGGCGGCGTGTAGGTGCCCACCATCACAGCGTAAGTATTTTGTCCCACCGTCACTGTCTCAGACATCGGCGATGTGAACGTCAGTTGAACGTTGGAGCTGGTGGCGGTGATGTTTCCGGAGAAGTAGCCGGAGAACTTGAGGGTGTCGCTCGTGCCGGAGGCGGCATCCGTCAATTGCAAGGCGAAGGAAATGGGGACATTGTTGAAGACAGCCGGGTTGCTAGAGGTGGCGGTACTATAAGCCTGGATGTTGGTGACAACAGTATTAGAGTTGCCTGTCGTCGAGCCGCCGGGTTCGTTAGTTAGCGTCAGGTAGCCAGGGCCGCCGGCATTGGCGTTAATCTGCGTGGCGCTGGGTGCCCAGTTATAGCTCCAGCTCACGTCGGCGCGTGCCGAAACGCCGGTCAACAAGAGCAGGGTCAAGGCGATTCCAGCGCAAGTGGGCAACGAGTGCTTCTTGTGCATGGTTCCTTCCATAAAGATTGTGGCAGGGCGAAAGCAAAAAAGGTTCGGTAACGCAACAACGGTCTGGGCGATTCTCGGAACTGCACGCCCCGGCCTCATTGCCGCGCCGCGCAGGCAGTTCCAAGGTGAGGCATCCTAAGTTAAATTGGCCTCGTAAATCAAGCCCTGTTTCTCAGCGACCGGCTGGCTGAGGGAGGCCCTCTTGATTTGGGCGTGGAGGAGGGCTTACACCCGAGCGGTCTTTTCTCTCCCCTCTTGTGGGAGAGGGTCGGGGTGGGAGGAAGTGTTTCGTCTGCGGACGCCTCCTCCCATCCAGACCCTCCCCTCCCAGGGGGGAGGGAGTGAAAAAACCTACTCGAGGCTGGCGCAATCCCGCTCGCCACAATCGGGAGGAGCACCTGCCGGCTGACGCTGGCCGTTCGCCAGGGGCACATCGGTTGCCGTAACCGTACAATTGACAGCCGGCATCCGCAGGCGATATAGTTGCACTTACGTCCGAGGATCGCATCCTTCCAGGGGGGACGGGAGTTTCCCGTACCGAATGTCATGTCCGACGCGCTCGGCGATGCCCTCCGAAAAACCGCCAACCCGGCAGCGGATGCTGCCGGGCTGCCGGTTGCGAAACCTCCTTCCCCTGCCGGCGATGAGGATGTGGTCCCCTTGCTGGGCGGCCCCATCGAACCGACTGATGATGCCCCGACAGTCATCTCCAAGGCAGGGCCGCCAGGCGCTGTTCGCGCCGAGGACCAATTCGGCAGCGGATTGCGCGGCCGGCGCCTGGCTCATTTCGAGCTGATTGAACCGATCGGCGTGGGTGGTATGGCCGCTGTGATCCGCGCCCGCGATACGCAGCTGGATCGGCTGGTGGCCCTGAAGATTTTGCCGCCGGAGATGGCGGCCGATCCGGAGAACGTCCGCCGCTTTCATCAGGAGGCCCGCAGCGCTGCTCGCCTCGATCACGAAAACATTGCACGTGTGTTCTTCTGCGGCGAGGACCAGCGCTTGCACTTCATCGCTTTCGAGTTCGTCGAGGGCGAGAATCTGCGCACCATCCTGGAAAAGCGGGGCCGACTGCCAGTCGGTGAGGCGCTGCATTATATGCTGCAAGTGGCGGCCGGCCTGGCTCATGCCGCACGCCGCGGCGTCGTTCACCGCGATATCAAGCCCTCCAACATCATCATCACGCCCAATGGTCGGGCCAAGCTCGTCGATATGGGCCTGGCGCGCAGCCTCGATCCGCGCCAGGATCAGGGCTTGACGCAATCCGGCGTGACGCTGGGCACGTTCGATTACATCTCGCCAGAGCAGGCGCTGGAGCCGCGCGACGCCGACGTGCGCAGCGACATCTATTCCCTCGGCTGCACATTTTATCATATGCTCACGGGCCAACCACCCGTGCCGGAGGGCACTGCAGCCAAGAAGCTGCATCATCACCAGCACGTCAAGCCGCCCGATCCGCGTCAGTTTGTGCCGGACCTGCCCGACGAAGTGGCCATCATCCTCGATCGCATGATGGCCAAAAACCCCAAGGACCGCTATCAAACACCCGAACATTTGGTGCATCATCTTTATCTGGCGGCACGAAAACTCGGCGCCGCTGCTGAGGTGCCCGAAGGCGTGTTGGCCGTCGAGGCCGCTTTGCCCAGTCCACCCGCGGCTCAGCCCCTCGTCCTCGCCGTCCTGGCCGTCCTCGCTGTTATCGTGCTTGTTTTTCTCGTCGATTTTGCTTCCACGGCAAAAACAAAACCGGCAGCAAATCCGGCGATCGATTCCAGTCAGACTGCTTCCTCGGAGCCGCGGCCGTCAGGGAATGGTGAGGCAAGACCACGCCCTGATGATCGCGGCTCCGATATTCCCCCAGACCAACCCATCGCCGAAGATGAGGAGAAACCCCCGCCTACGTTCGAGGTGCCTAATCCGGCGGCAGAGGATCTGGCAGAGTTCCTGCAAAAAAACAAGACAGCGCCCAAAATCGTTCTGAAATTGGACGACCTCGACCTCAGCGCTCGCGACGAAAACGCACCGGACCTGGTCATCACAAACCCGATCGTGACGATTCAGCCGCTCAAATCCGGCCACCGGCCGACCATCCGCGATCAATATCGTGCCCGTCTGCCGCAGAAATTTCAGGCATCGTTGACCATCCAGAGCAAACACTGCACCATCGAAAACATTCGCTTTGTCCTCAACCAGACCGGAGCCAGTGTGCCGATGGCCATACTGTGGCTGCACAACAGCCGTGAGGTCACTATCCGCGGCTGCGAGTTCATCCAGGCTCAACCGTGCGGCGAGGGAGACAAGGAGAAGGGCAGTCGAATGGCATCTCTTCTGGCCGAAGCGAAGGAGCCAGCCAAGCTGACCGTGACGGAATCCGCTTTCTTGGGCTTCGGCATGTTGTCAATCAAGCCTCTACCGGCCCACAGTGCTAGCAAGGGAGAACGCGACAAGCTGGTTTTCTCTAAACCGGCCTCGGGCGGTCAGGATGCTATCACCCGCCGCGGCCCCGTCCATATCGAAGTTGCCCATTGCCTCTTTGGGCCGCACGCCGCCACCTTCCGTCTGGAAGGCGGTGCTTCTAATGCGAGGAGCGGCGAAATGCCGCTCCCCCTGGTGCGGCTGAATCATTGCTCCGTGTTAGCCGCTGCTCCATCCGCAGTCTTCGATGTGGCCGATAGCGCTGATGCCCACATCGTTGCCAACTACTCGCTCTTCTCGAACCTGGGCGATAGCAGCATGATGGGCATGAGCGAGGGCAAGGGCGCAGTCCTGCTGCGCCGTGCCTCCATTCAAGGAGAGGTTGATTACCACGGACACGAGAATCGCTATCATCAACTCGATAATTTTCTTACCATCGCTGAAGAGCCGGAAGAAGCGGTGCAGTCCCTGCTCGACGATATGAACATCAAAAACAGCGAGGAGTTAGAAACATCGCCCTGGAACAATGCCCAGCCTCTGGACTTACTGACGCAGCTGGCATATCAGGCCGCTTTCGAAGTAAATCCGCATCTGCCGGAGCTACGCGTGCCGAAAGACGAGAGGGCAAGAGGTCATGGCCAGCTCATCGGCGCCGAGCGTGTGTTGGCGTTTTCCTATCTGGACAATCTGCCCCGGCTGAAGGAAAGTCCGGCGGCATCGTCTCGGCCTGACCTCGTGGTGCAAACACGCAAGCCAGCTGACGAAGCCAAACGGTTGTATACCCGGCTCGAGAAAGCCTTGATTGATGCCCAACCGGGTGACACGATCCGCTTGCAGTTTGATGGCGAGATCGAGCTTGCTCCCCGCCTGCTCAGCAGTGAAAAATTGGCAGACCTGACCATCCGCGCCGAACCTGGCTTCCACCCTGTGCTGACGATGAGCGGCGCAGAAGCCAGCAATGTCCCGGCCCTGTTTGCGGTCTGCAACGGCAAGCTTCAGCTGGAGGGTTTGGAAATTCGACTGCGGCCGCGCGGCGACGAGGATTGGGGCGCTGTCGTCTCTTTTCTCGGCGATGGCAAATGCATCCTTAAGGGTTGCTGGATCACCCTGGAACGCTCTAGCCGCAAGGCCGTCTTGGCGGCGCTGCCCCAAGAGCGGCTGAAGAAAGCGGCCTCTGCGCCGAAGACGCCGCATCTGATAGTGGAGAATTGCTTCGTTCGCGGTCAGGGCGATTTTCTGTGGATGCAGGAGGGCCATTCCGCCGAGGTATCGATCGACAATAGTCTCATTGCCCTGAGCGGCTCGCTGCTCAATATCGAATCAGACAATCCGACTGAAACGCCGGCTGCAACCCCCTCGCTGGCGCTTCGCCTCCGCCGGGTCACGACCTACCTGGGCGAAAACCTCATCCGTTTGCACGCCGCCAAGGAGATCAAGGGACTGCCCAAGACGCGCTGCGAGCCAGCGGATTGCCTGTTTCTGCCAGCTCGCGGCGATTGCTCGCTCGTTCGTCTGGATGGGCCAGAGGCGGAGGAGAAAGGACTGCGCGAAAAATTGTCCTGGGAAGGCAACGGCCGAAACGCCTACGGCAATTTCACCGCCTTGTTGGAGCAACAGGCGGTAGACTCGCTCATGAATTGGCCCACGATGTCGAACCAGGAGAAATGGCAAAGGGAAGTGAGCAGCGAAACGAACAGCAAGTACAACGTCAAGCTGCCCGACCTCCCCGCAGCCGATGCTGCCTTCGCTGAACTGCTGCCGGCCGCCTTTCGTCCCGATGAGGGCATGCAAAACTTCGGTGCCGATCTCGCTGCACTTCGCTCGCTGCCGGTATTGAAAACGAGGCGGGAAGAGTGAGCAGACGGAAGAACCTGATTTTTCTCCTCACTCTTCCCCTCCTCTCACTCCTCACGGTTATTTTTTCTTGCCGGTCTTCTTTTTCTTCTTGGCGACGGCTTTGGGCTTCTTACTTTCGCCGCTTTTCTTCTTGCCGAAGATGGCTTCATAGCCCTCGGCGAAATGCTTGGTTTCCGCTAAGCCGACTCGAACAATGCTCACGTAACTTTCCTCCCTTAATGGTGCGAAAAAGATTCCCCGGAGTTACCCTTCCGCGCCGAACGCGGCGCGTCCCTGTCTGTCTCAGTGTAAAGCGCCGAACGTCTGTTGTCACTCTCTCTCTCGGTTTTCGGTTTTTCGTTTTCAGTTACAATCGTGAGTAAGGAGCGAACCGCCATGCCGTCTTTCCGAAAACCGGAAACCGAGAACCGAAAACTGATCGCACTTATCGCGGAGATGTTTCGACCGGCGCATTTCTTTCTGGGACCGGAGTTGGAGCTGGAATGGGAACACGTCGCCGAGCAAGAGTTGCTGTGGGAGCTTTTTCAGGGCCGGCTGCTCGACCCCGCTCATACGCGCCAGCGCCGCTCCTTGGCAGCCTGGAAAGCCTATGCAAAGAGTCCGCCGGGAGAAAGCCGGCCTAATGAGCCGCTCTTGGCACTGTATCTCGATGCCGAGGCAGGGCAGCTGCACGTCGTCCGCGGCCTGGACAGCTACGTTTGGGAAGGCTACGACGCGGGCGGCAGCGTCTTCCTCAG
>JAJPHU010000251.1 GCA_021325115.1 Planctomycetota bacterium
CGCCAATTGTCCCATTCCTGGTCCTCACCGATGTCGCCATCCTTGTAGAAGGCCAGGCTGCATTTGTCCAATCCGCCTTGCTTGCGCAGGCATTCCAGAGCTTCTTCTTGATCTTCCTTACGATAGGGTTCGAGCAGGAGCATCAGCACTTTTTGTAGCTCGGCTTTTTGGTCTCTGGAGAGCTCCGTCACCGGAATGCCGGGGAAACCGCCCTTGGCGCCCCGGAAAGCCACGGCCGATTCTCGAGGCCGTTTGTCCACCAGAGCGGCTTTTTGTTGCTTGCCGTCGAGCATCTGATAGACGAGATTAGCACGGCGGCCTTGCTCCCAGAAGACGTTGCCAGGATGGCCCGGCTTTTCATTGAAATCGCTGGCGGCATGGCCATAAAAGATTGGCCCGCCGAAGGCGACATGTGCTTCCGAGTTGCCATCGGCGCGGATGGTCATATGCCGGCCGGTCATGACGAACTCGAACTTGTCGCTGCCGGGCTGGCCGAAGATAGCGATGCTCTGCTCGGCGCCCCACGGTTTGCCGCCCGTATCATCGCGCAACTGCTTGAGAAAACGGGCGTACCACTCTGGGTTAACGATGCTCCGGAAAATGTCGTGGATGATGATCTGCTGTTGCTTGGTGTAAAAATTGCTACGGATATGCGGCTTGGTAATCTGCCAGTTATTCGACACGCGCGTCCGCAACAGTCCACGTTCGGGATCGACATAATCCCAATCGAAACAGATGACTTTTTTCTGTTTGTCGGTCAAGGTGTCGTAGAGCGCCTTGACGGCGGTTTCGGCGGGGCTGCTTCTGCTGGGCACAATGGCCTCCTTCGCCGTGGCGAACAGCGGCAGGCCGACCGTGGAGGCAGCCGCCGTCACACTCACGGTGCGCAGAAAATCACGGCGATCCAGGTTCACATCGCTTGTTTCACAGTCCGGACACACCCTTTTCTTGTCCATGATGTTGCTCCCTTTGTTACAAAGGCAGGTTAAGCAGGAGGCTTGTCTGTCTCCCAAGGTAACACAGTATGCGGCACACCGCCAGTATTTCATCGAATAAATTTGGTGGGCCGTAGCCAACCGGAGAACGCGAAACCCACGCTTCCCGGTGGGGCGCAGCTAACCTTCCGGCGGCAGGGGCGTGGCGCCAGGCGGGGGAGTACCTTTGCCCGCCCGGATATAGACGGCCCGCAGGCGCTCGTATTCAGCGGGGGTCAATCGTTCCAGATCGGTGGCGCCGCCTCGGGCGGCTTGCTGAAAGAGTTGCTTGAGAAACGGAACGCACCAGCCGCAGCCGGTACCGGCGCCGCCGCATTCCGATAATTGACTGGCGACGCGCGGTTTTTCCAGGCGGAGAAAATGGAGCAACTTCCGCTTGGTAACATGAAAACAGTAACAAACCTTGGCATCGAGATCCATGTCGGCCTCCTCTCCTATTGTATCGCCAGGTTCGCTAATTTTCCTCCTTGCCCGCGCTGGCACGCGGAGGACAAATTGCTCTGGCGTCTACGGGGCCGAATGCTTATAGAAGGACCGGCTCGAATTGTTGTCGTTGCTTCTTCGGGACCGGGTGCTGTCATGGCGATCGCACAGTCCGCTCGCATTCATCCCACAGCCGTCGTCTCTGCGGAGGCCGACCTGGGTGAAGATGTTCAGGTTGGACCTTACGTGGTGATTGAAGGCGAGGTCCGCATCGGTGCCGGCTGCGTATTGCGGCCGGGCGCCCACCTGATCGGTCCACTGATAATGGGCTGTCACAACACCGTCTTCAGCGGCGCTGTACTTGGCGAGCAGCCGCAGCACCTCCGCTATGCCGGCGAGCCGACGCGTCTGGTCATCGGCGATTACAACATCATCCGCGAGCACGTCACCATCCACCGCGGCACCACCCAATCGTGGGAGACACGCATCGGCCACCACAATTTCCTGATGGCCCACAGCCACATCGCCCATGATTGCAAGATCGGCAATCACTGCATCATTGCCAATGGTGCCCTCTTGGCTGGCCACTGTGTTCTCGAAGACAACGTCTATCTGTCCGGCAACTGCGCCCTGCATCAATTCGTCCGCGTGGGCCGCCTGGCCCTGCTCAGCGGCATCTCGGCCACCACCAAGGACATCCCGCCTTTCATCATTCAGCAGCGCATCAACTGTGTGGTCGGCGTCAACGTCGTCGGCATGCGCCGGGCTGGCATTCCCACGGCGAACATCGATGCTGTCCGCCAGGCTTTTCATCTGCTCTATCGCAGCCACCTGCTGCTGCCAGCCGCCCTGAACCAGATGGAACGTGAGCTGGGCCACGTCGCCGAAGTCGCCGAAATGCTCGCTTTCATCCGTGCCTCGTCGCGCGGCATCATTCTGCACATCGACCGCGACGCCGCCGCGTAAAAAACGATCGCACAAACCACACGGCGGATACAATTAAGTTAAGGGGGCCGTGCGTCCGATCAAACCTCCCAGTTTTACTCCCTGATAGACACCTCGGAGGACCGTATGTTCGATGAGTTGGAACGATTGCGCGGCGTGAAGGAATTATTCGCTCTGTTACAGCATTATCAACAAGTGGGCGAGGCCGATCGCCAAGCGTGGCAAGATCGCTTGATCGAAATGGAAGGTGTCGAGCCGCGCCAATTGGTGAAGCTGCACGGCGAGTTGCTGGCCTATGGCTGGCTGGAACAGAACACCGGCTCGACTCCTGTGTTGCGTGCGGGAGCGGTAGCGAATTGTTATCGCATCACTCCCGCTGGCCTTCGCGCACTCAAACAGGTTCGCACACAGGAAATGCAGACGGTTTAGGAATTGGTTCTGCACGGAATCAGGGGTAAAATAAGAGTAGATGCTCCAATCCCGACCGGACGAACTCAGGTCTGGTCGTGCCGAAGAGGCCCCTATCATGAAAGCTGCCACCCTTATCGAATATGGAGTTCCCATTGATCCCCAGCTTATGGTGACGCCGCCAGAGGCAACGGAGCTGGAGCTGGAGCCAGGACATCCCGGCTTGGGTGATACGGCATATATCCAGCGGCGCAAGGAGCTATTCGCTCTGTGCCGCAAGCACCGTCTGGAACGTCTCGGCCCGCCGCTTATCGATTACAACGCCGAAGAAACTCGCATCTGGCGCGAAGTCAGCCCGAAGCTCGACGAATTGCACCGCCAATACGCTTGCCAGATTTATCTCCAGGCCAAGCGCGCGTTGGCTATCACCCGCGAGGAAATTCCGCAGCTCCGACATCTCAGCGAGCGCTTGCGTCGCGAGACGAACATGCATCTTGTCCCCGCTGAGGGCGCTCTGCCGTATCGAACGTTTTATCAGTACATCGGGCAGCGCGGTTTTCCGGTGACGCAGTTCATCCGCCACAGCTCGCATCCGGAATTCACGCCGGAGCCGGACATGATCCACGATTGTCTCGGCCATGTCCCGCCGCTGATGAACCGTGACTATGCCGAGTTACTTGTCCTTATCGGCAAGGCCGTGTCTACTACGACGGATGGCGAGCAGGTGCTGGCCCTCAAGCGCTTTAGCTGGTTCAGCATCGAGTTCGGTCTCTTGGAAGAAGTGGGCGAAATTAAAGTGTTCGGTGCCGGCATTCTATCTTCGATCGGCGAGATCCCTTATTCTTTGTTCTCCCCCGATGTGGTGCGGCGGCCGTTCGAGACTGATGTGGTCATCAACACCGACTACGATCCGTCGCGCATGCAGGATCAACTGTTCATCGCGCCGTCGTTTCCCTTCCTGCGCCGCGAGCTGGAAACATTGGTGCGCCGGTTTGGGATACCGGTTTTGTAAACGTTTAGCCGCAAGCCACAGATGAAGGCATTCGCCTGTGACGTGCGGCCAACCGAAGGCGAGGATTGTTCCATGAGCCATCCAGATATTCCCCTTCGTGGTATCGATCATGTCCGCTTTTTCGTCGGCAACGCCCGCCAGTCGGCTTACTTCTATCGCAACGCCTTCGGCTTTGACGTGATCGCCTACGCTGGTCTAGAAACCAAGACCCGGCACGAAGCCGGTTACGTTCTCCGCCAAGGCGACATTACCTTTGTCCTCGCCTCGCCCTTGAGTCCTGAACATCCCGACAGTTATCGCATCATTCAGCACGGCGACGGCGTGCAAGACATCGCCTTGGCTGTGGATGACGTGCCTGCTGCCTATCGTATCGCTACCGAGCGTGGTGCTATTGGCGTCACGCCGCCGACCTTGCTCGAAGATGAATACGGCGTTTATGAATACGCCAGCATCCGGGCCTACGGCGATACTACGCATAGTTTCGTCAACCGCGATCGCTATCGCGGCGTATTTGCACCAGGATACAGACCGCTTGATCCCGATCGTTACAGCCCGCGCACCTTCCACCCGGTTGGTCTGAAATCGATCGATCACATCGTCGGCAACGTCGAAGAAGGCAAGATGAACGAATGGGTACGTTTTTATGAGCAGGTCCTTGGCTTTTCGCAGCTCATCAGCTTCGATGATAAGGACATTAGCACAGAATATTCGGCGCTGATGTCGAAGGTGGTGCAGGGCGGCGGCGGGCGCATCAAGTTCCCGATCAACGAGCCGGCCAAGGGCCGCCGCCGCTCACAGATCGAAGAGTATCTGAATTTCTATCACGGCCCTGGTGTGCAGCACATCGCCCTGGCCACGGACAACATCGTCGCAACGGTGCGTGCTCTGCGACACAACGATGTTTCGTTCCTGCGTGTGCCGCGGACCTATTACGAGATGCTGCCGGCACGCATCGGTGCCATCGACGAAGACATTGCAGAGTTGGCCGATCTGGGCATTCTCGTGGACCGTGATGACGAAGGCTACATGCTACAAATTTTTACCAAACCGGTCGAAGATCGACCGACGTTGTTTTTCGAGATCATCGAACGGCACGGCTCCAAGAGCTTCGGCAAGGGCAATTTCAAGGCACTGTTCGAAGCGATCGAGCGCGAACAGGCCCGCCGCGGAACACTGTAAAGAAAACGAACTGCCAAGACGCCAAGGAAAAAAAGAGATAGGAAAGGAAAACGAGCAACCACACATTCCAGCAGTTAATGCTTTTTCTCTCTCTTTTCCATTTTTGATTCCTTGGCATTCATGGCGTCTTGGTGGTTCAGCTTCTTGGGAGAGAGAACATGCCCCCGTATCGACAAATCGGCTCGCTGCCGCGCAAGCGGCACATTGCCCACCGGCAGGAACCAGGCTACCGCAATGAGGGCATCTACTACGAAGAGGTTGTCACCACCGCCGGCTTTGGCCGCGCTTACAGCATCGCCTATCACCTGCGGCCGCCGACACGCGTTCGCAAAGTCGAAGCGGCGGGACAATGGACGTTGGATTTTGCTGAGGAACCGGCGCTGCGGCACCATCATCTGAAATCCGGACAGATGAAGCCAGGCGGCGATCCCATCACCGGGCGCGTGCCGCTGCTGGTCAATTCGGACATTACCATCGCCCGCTGCCGTCCTGCCGGGCCACAGACCGAGCTGTATCGCAATGCTGCCGCCGATGAAGTCCTTTTCATTCACAAGGGACGCGGGACCTTATCCAGCATGTTCGGCGTGCTGCCATTCAAGCCCTACGATTATGTTGTCATTCCGCGTTGCCTTACCTACCGGCTCGATTTCGAGGCCGGCGTACAGCCAGATCTGCTCGTCATCGAGGCAGCAAACAATGTGGGCATTCCGCCGCGTTATCTCAATCCCGAGGGACAACTCCGCCTCGGCGCTCCATTCAGTGAGCGGGATCTGCATGGGCCACGCGAACTGCTCGTCATCGACCGCGAAGAAGATGTTACGGTCCTCATCAAAGATGGCTGCCGGCTGACACGCTACACCCTGGCGCAGCATCCCTTCGATGTGGTCGGCTGGGACGGCTTCGTCTATCCATTCACGTTCAATGCCGACGATTTCGAGCCGATCACCGGCACAGTCCATCAGCCGCCCCCGGTGCAGCAGACCTTCGAGGCGACCGGTTTCGTGTTGTGTACCTTCGCGCCGCGAATGCTCGATACGCATCCCGAAGCGATCAAAGTGCCGTATGCGCATTCCAACGTGCAGTCCGATGAGGTGCTGTATTACGTGCGTGGCCAGTTCGGCAGCCGTCGCGGCGTCGAGGAGGGGTCATTCACATTGCATCCGCGTGGCATCCCGCATGGACCGCATCCGGGCACCATCGTCGCCAGCCGGGCTATGACGCGCACCGACGAGCTTGCTGTCATGATCGATACGGTGCAGCCGTTGCAATTGACACGACAAGCGATGAAAATAGACGATCCAAATTATCCGTATAGTTGGCTGGATTAGAGCGAACTAAGCCGCCAAGAGGCCAAGAAAGAATAAGAAAAAAGCCGAGAGAACAGAGAAAAATCTAAGCCTTCATACGGATTCTCTGTTACTCTCTTTCTTTTCTCTTAGCGTCCTTGGCGTCTTGGCGGATTTAGTTCTTTTATTCATAAACATCGCGGTAGATGTTTTCCCATTCGTCGACGCACTGTTCCAGCGCCGCCAACAGCGCCGGATCGAACTGTCCCGGTGAATGCCGAATCACGTCCAGGGCCTCAGCATGTGTCATGGCAGCTTTGTGCTGGCGCTGGCGGCGCAGGGCGTCGTAGACATCAGCGACGGCGACGAGGCGGGCGGCAGCGGGAATGGCATCGCCGCAGAGACGGTCTGGATAGCCGCGGCCATCATAGCGTTCGTGATGGTGCCGCACGATTGCCCGTGCCATACCCAGAAACTCCAGTGAATGACCGTGTTCCCGGCCCAACACTTCGAGAATGCGATCGCCGATCAAGGGATGCGTTTCCACCAAGGCGCGTTCCGCGGGCGTGAGCTGGCCTGGCTTGAGCAGCACGTTATCGGGCAGGCCGATTTTACCGATGTCGTGTAGCGGCACGCAGCGCTCGAGTTGCTCGAGGAAGCGATCGTCGATGAGGCCGGCCCACGGTAGTCGGTGGGCGGCTTGTTGGGCCAGGACCCGCGTGTACAGCTGCAAGCGGCGGAGATGGCCGGGCGTTTCCCCGTCGCGTGACTCAGCCATTTTGGCCATCGCGAACAACAGGGCGTCCTGGGCGCGGCGCACGTCCTCATCACGCGATTCCAGGCTCTGCTGCAACTGTTGATTGGTCAGCACCAGCTGCTCGGTGAGCATGTGAATGCGCTCCTGGGCGTCCTTCATCTTCAGAGCGTGGCCGACCTTGGCAAGGAGCTGGCGCGGCTCAAATGGTTTGGGGATATAGTCATCGGCGCCGCGCGGCAGCGCTTCGGCGAGATCATTTTGATCGCCGCGGCCAGAGATCACGATGATTTTCAGGTGCGGATTGGTCGAGCGCTCGCGGAGCCGACGACAGATCTCGTAACCATCCATGTCGGGTAAACCCAGGTCGAGCAAGATCAAATCGAATGGGCTGCCCTTGTCTTCGCTGGACAGGGCCGCCGCCAGGGCTGAGGTTCCATCCTTAGCCTCGACGCAATCGACCTGAAGCGATTGCAAGATGACACGGTGCAGCATGCGCACGTGAAGCTCGTCATCCACAATCAGAGCGCGACGGCGTCTGAAGAGTTCGGCGTTCGACGTTCGGCGTTCGGAGTGTTGAGTGCCGAATTCGGAACTCTGAGACTCCGAACTCCGAACTCGGCATTCTGAACTCAGAAAGGGCGTCAGGGCATTCATGACGGCCAGGGGCGTGGGCAGACGCCGGGCGGGATTGCGGTCCATCATCTGGGCGAGAAGGCAATCGAGCTCCGGAGGAGCGTCGGGCCGTAGCTCGCGCAACCGGCGCGGCTCTTTTTCCTGCAAAGCACGCAGGGCGGCGCCAACGTGGCGAACAATCGGATAGGGCGGCTCGCCGGTCAGCAGCCAAAACAAGGTGGCGCCCAGGCCATAGATATCCGCTTCCTTGCCTACCGCCGAGGGATCGTGACTCTGCTCCGGCGCCATAAATTCCAGGCTGCCCAGCAAGGCACGCGGGTCGGTGAGCCGGCTGCAAAATTGTCGAGCCAGTCCGAAATCAACCAACTTCACCTGCCCTGTTGTAGTCAGCAAGAGGTTGGAAGGTTTGATATCGCGGTGGACCAGGTGGCGATCGTGGGCCGCTTGCAAGCCGCTGGCTGCCTGATGAATGTAGCGGCACGCCGTCGCCACATCGCACGGCCCCTTGTCGAGGACCAGCCGTTCCAGGTCGCCGCCCTCGACCAGTTCCATCACCAGGTAAATCAACTCCGGCAGCGAAGCATCCTCCGGCACCACGGCCCCGGCATCGAAAGCCATGATGATGTGCGTGTGGCACAATTCGGCCAATACCCGCATCTCGGCATAGAAACGCTGCCGCACGGAAAACGGACAGTCTTCGTCCACCGGCAGCACCTTGACGGCGACGCGGCGTTTCATCAGACAGTGCTCGGCCAGAAAGACCACGCCCATACCGCCACTGCCCAGCCGATCCAGGACGCGATAATTGCCCAGCACCAGACCATGCGTCGAGCCGGCCAACACCCGCTCTAGCTGATAACTGGTTAGTAGGCCGGCCTGCACCAAGGCCTGACCGAGTTGCATGCCGCTGCTGTATTCGGCCAGCCGGTTCTCTCGCTCGCTGAGGAAGGAATCGACAACTTCCGCTGGCAGCAGCTGGAGCTGAACGATCTTGCGGAGGAAGGTACGCGCGTCGGCGGGCAGATGGGGAGTAGCAGAGCGTTTATCTTCCGGGGCATCCTCGGAGGCGATGTTGTGCCGAAGGACGCCGACGATAGTGCCGGGACTGTCTCTATCCACCGGCTTGCTTGGCGTGCAACAGTGTGTCTCACAGGGGACGAAGTCAGAGGGGGTTGCCATATTTTCGTCCTCGCGAACGAATGCGGAATGTCTTGTCTTGGCGAAAACTCGAACAAGTATAGGCTGTGATCCGTTCGCGGGCAAAAGACTCTGGCCAGCGGGGCGTTTCCATGCTTCGTTCGTCGTTCATTACTCTTGTCATCTGCTGCCGTAGGGAATAACCTTCTCTGCGGGAACCTGATCCTTTGCAGGAGATACCTATGAAACGGCGTGCAGCAATCACGTTTACGGCAGCTTTGTTGGGACTTGGTTTTTGGTCGTTAACTGCCCTGAGCGCGGACGATGACGAAAAGAAAGCCGCCCAGGAAGCGGTCCTCAAACTCGTGGAGGCCATGAACAAGGGAGGCGATGTCAAGGGCCAAATCGCGGCCATCACCCAGAAGTTCGATGAACTGGAACCGATCATGTGGGTGTACAAGCCGAAAAAGAAGGGGGGTATTGGCATGGGACCGAACGGCGTCGATGACATCGAGCTGACCATCGGCAAGATGGGCGGCCCCAAGTACAAGATGACCCCCAAGAAGATTGCTGATCTGAAAGACGACCTTATCCGGGCTGGTGAGTTGAGCAAAGCCATTGCTGCAATCGCCGAACAGGACAAATATGCCCAGAACTATGCCAAGAAAGATCTGGCCAAGTGGAAAAACTACACCAAGGACATGAAAAAAGGCGCCGACGAGTTGATTCAGGCAGTCAAAAGCGAAAACGCCGATAAAATCAAGAAGGCGGCGACCAACCTCAGCAAGAGCTGCACGGACTGTCATAGCGATTTCCGCGAATGATCGTACATCTCTTTTGCTCATCCGCAGCATAAACAGGGGGCTTTCATCTCTGGCTTGTGCTGCGGATGGGCAGGTGATTTACAGCCGCTTCTCCCCCTGCTAGACTAGAGAGTGAAAACTCTCACGCGGTCACAGGGGGTAAGCATGTCGAAAGCCATCGTGGATCCGGCGGAGTTGCGGCGCTTCGCTCATAACTTGAAACATTTTAATAACGAATTGCAGCACCAGCTGGCCGTTCTCCAGGGGCAGTTCGCCGGACTCGGCGATACCTGGCGCGATCAGGAGCACGAGCGTTTCGCCCAGCAGTTCGCCGAGGCCGTCCAGGTGCTGGCGCGCTTCATGGAAGCATCGCAGCAGCAAATTCCCTATTTGATCCGCAAAGCAGAGCGCATCGAAGAATATCTGCAACAACGCTGACCAATACTCATGAGCCAATCCGCACAAGTCCAATCGCTCGACGCCCTCAAGGCACTGCACGCCGCCCTGGCCCGTTACGGTCCGGAGGCACTGGAAGCGCTGGGCGCGGCCGAAATGGAGATTCGGCGTGTCTTTGATTATCTGCACGATCAACTCAAGCACTGGCAGCGCCAGGTCGAGAGACGCCACGAGGAAGTCAACCGCGCCCGTGCCGATTTGGCTCATGCCCGCGGCCTTCGCCAGGGCGAGCGCAGCGGCTACGTCGAGCAAGAGATCGCTCTGCGCAAGGCCCAGAATCGGCTGCGTGAGGCCGAAGAAAAAGTGGCCATTGTCAAGCGGTGGCTGGTACATTTGCCGCAGGCTATCAACGAGTATGAAGGACCGGCACGACGCCTGGCCGGTTTGCTCGACGCTGATCTGAAACAAGGGCTGGCGGTCCTAGAGAACAAAATTGCCCTCCTCGAAGCCTACATGGCCGTGTCTACGGCCGAGCCGCCAGCTCCGCCGGGAGGAATATCATGAGCTTGACCACTTCGTCGATCAGCTTGGCCGACGGACTGAAAACCGCCGCCACGCATTGGGAAGAAGCCCGCGCCGGCTGGGACGATCCGATTGCCCAAGCATTCGAGAGTAACTATTGGCTGCCCTTGAAAAACCAGGTCGAGGCCGCTCTGGCCGCTCTCGATCGGCTCGCCCCCATCCTGGCCCGCGCGCGGGAAGAATGTTCATAAAGGTCCCGGTTAGCTGCGGCTCGCAGGGGTGCGCGAACGCGCTCTCCTGTGGGGTACGGCTAACCGATGAGGTAATTGGACAAGTGCCATGCCTGAAGCTGCCTTGATCGCTCGGCAACGGGCGCTGTTGCGCGACCTGATTCAGCATGCTGCCGAGCGTGCCCGCAGCGAGCCGGCCATCGCGGCGGCGCTGCGGGAACAAGAGGATAGCATCGAGATCGCCTTCGCCGAGGCCCGCGAGGCGCTGGAACACCGCCGCATGCAGGAAGAGGAAGAAAACGAGCGGCAGATCGAGCAAGCACGCAGCAGCATCGAGACCCGCTACAAGGCCGATCAGGACGCCGCTCAGCGCGAGTTCGTACACCGGCGCGGGCAGATTCTGGAACGCGAAGAGAGCGAAAAAGAAGCGGCCAAGGCGGCGTATCAGGAAGCATGCTGGACCATCGCTGCCGTTCTCGAAGGGGCCAAGAACGAAGCTGAGCAGGAGCTGCGCGATAACAAAGCGCGCCTGCAGGCGCGTCTCGACGACTTGCACGACATCCACAAACAAGCCCGCGCCCTGCTCACGGAATGGAAACAGCCGATCGACGAGATCGAAGCTGAGATGGATGCTTCTCTTCCCCCTTCCTCAAAGGGGGAGGGAAGGGGAGGACCTCCCAAGTTGTCCGAATGCGTCGCCGAGGCACGGCACCAGCTCGAACAGTTACAGCAGCTGGCGCGGCCGGTAATTTGGCCGCTATTGAGACTGTTTCTTCCCGGAGTGGTGCGCAAGCGAGTCCGTGCCGTGTACGGGCCGCTCTATCAAATCGTCGTCAACGCCGACAGCACGCGGCAGCTATTGCTTGACCGTTACGAGAGTGATTTTCGTCAACGCATTCTGGCGGCCAAGAAAAAGCACAATGATGAAGTCCGCCATGCGCACGCTTGCTATCAGGAGAAACGCGCTGCCAGCACGCGCCGTCGGGAGGAGGATCTGCTGCCCATTGAGGAACGCTATCAGCATCTGCGCGAGGAGAACGAGAAACGCCGCAGCGATGACCTGCGGCAAGCAGATGAGCTTTACGAGCACCGCCGTCTCGAGATTCGTTATCGCTACGAAAAAGAGATGCATAACCTGTCGACTCGCCGCCAGCAACAGCTTCGGGAAATTCACGAACGCCACGACCGCGACTGGAACAACTTGGTCGAAAATTGGCGGCAGGCCATGACCCGGCTGCGCACGGCCGTCGCCGACATCAATGCAATCACGCGCCGCCTCATGCCCGGCTGGGACGATCCGTCGTGGCAGTCATGGCAGCCGCCCGCCGCGGTGCCGCCGGTGTTGCGCCTGGGCCAATACCACGTCCGTATGGCTCAAGTGCCTAAAGCGATCCCCAATGATCCGGAATTGCAAGCCATGACGCCCGCCGAATTTGATTTGCCAGCCCTGTGCGATTTCCCGGCGCGTTCGTCACTGTTGTTGCAGGCCAGCGATGCCGGACGCTCTGTCGCTGTGCAAACGCTGCAAGCGATCGTCTTCCGTCTGCTCGCGTCGCTGCCGGCCGGCAAGGTGCGCTTCGTCATCGTCGATCCGGTCGGCCTGGGCCAGAATTTCGCTGCCTTCATGCATCTGGCCGACTACGACGAACAGCTGGTCGCCAGCCGCATTTGGACCGAGACGCCGCACATCGAGCAGCGCCTGGCTGATCTGACCTTGCACATGGAGAACGTCATCCAGAAGTACCTGCGCAACCAATACGAGACGATTATGGATTACAACGCCCAGGCCGGCGAAGTGGCTGAGCCGTTCCGCGTCCTGGTCGTTGCCAATTTTCCCGTGAATTTCAGCCCAGAGGCGATTCGCCGGCTGTTGAGTATCATGCAGAGCGGCCCGCGCTGCGGCGTCCTCACCCTCGTCAGCGTCGATACCAAAGTGCCGTTGCCCAAGGGCTTTGACCTCACGGATCTGGAAGCGAGTAGTCTGAATTTCATCTGGGACGGCCAGCGTTTCCGTTGGAAAGATTCGGATTTTGGCCCGTATCCGCTGACGTTGGAAGCGCCGCCGGATAACGATTTTGCGAATCGCATTCTCGCTCAAATTGGTCAGGCCGCTGTCAATGCTCAGCGCGTTGAGGTGCCATTCGAGTTCATCGCACCACCGCCGGAGGAATGGTGGCATGCCGACAGCCGCAAAGGGTTGCGCGTCCCTCTCGGCCGGGCCGGGGCCACGCAGCGGCAATGTCTCGATCTGGGCAAAGGCACGGCTCAGCACGCCCTCATCGCCGGCAAGACCGGCTCCGGTAAATCAACGCTCCTGCACGCCCTCATCACCAACCTCGCCTTGCTCTACAGCCCCGATGAAGTCGAACTGTATCTGATCGACTTCAAGAAAGGCGTCGAATTCAAGACCTATGCCATCCACAATTTGCCGCACGCGCGCGTCATTGCCATCGAGAGCGAGCGCGAATTTGGCCTGAGCGTTTTACAGCGTCTTGATGCCGAGCTGCGGCAACGCGGCGAACGTTTCCGTGAAATCCACGCCCAGGACCTCAACGCGTTTCGCCAGGCCAAACCCGATGAACGCATGCCGCGCGTACTGCTGATCGTCGATGAGTTCCAGGAATTTTTCACCGAAGACGATCGCATTTCTCAGGAAGCAGCGCAGCTGCTCGATCGCCTCGTCCGTCAGGGGCGGGCTTTCGGTATGCACATCCTGCTCGGTTCGCAGACGCTTGGCGGCGCCTACACACTGGCCCGCAGCACCATCGATCAGATGGCTGTGCGCATCGCTTTGCAGTGTAGTGAGGCCGACGCCCACCTGATCCTCAGCGATGACAACTCTGCCGCCCGCCTGCTGTCGCGTCCCGGCGAGGCCATCTACAATGATGCCAACGGATTAGTCGAGGGGAATAATCCGTTTCAAGTCGTCTGGCTCGGCGACGACCGCCGCGAGCACTATTTGACCCGCATTCACGATCTCGCTGTGCAGCGTCCGCCGCTGCTCCGCGAAACGCCGATCGTCTTCGAGGGCAATGCTCCCGCCGATGTGTCACGCAATCATCTACTCAACCAATATCTTACCGGGGCCGTGACGGCCGAGGCTGAGGACCGACGCGAACAACGTGCCTGGCTCGGCGAAGCAATGGCCATCAACGAACTGACCGCCGCTCCGTTCCGCCGCCACCACGGCAGCAATCTGCTGCTTATTGGTCAACAGGAAGAAACATCGCTCGGCATGTTGGCCACCGCTGTCGTCAGTCTCGCCGCCCAGATGGGACCGGATGAATCGACTCGCTTCTACATCGTGGACGGCCGGCAAGCCGATGCTCCCACCGATGGCCCGCTGGCTCGTCTGCCGGAAGTGCTGCCGCAGATGATCCGCCTGTCCGGCTGGCGCGATGTACCCGTTCTCATGGCCGAATTGAGCGCGGAACTGGAACGACGGCAAAAGGATACAGGAGTTGCACTGTCGCTTTATCTTATATTGTTTGGCGTGCAGCGCCTGCGTGATCTGCGCAAACAGGAAGACGATTTCAGCTTCCTGCGCAAAGGCGACGAAGCCCCCAACCCCGCCCAACAATTCGCCACTCTGCTGCGTGAAGGCCCGCCTCTTGGCATTCACACGCTGATGTGGTGCGATACACTTAACAATCTCCAGCGCACTCTCGACCGCTCCTCGATGCGCGAATTGGCCATGCGTGTCGTTTTCCAGATGAACGTCAGCGATTCGAGCAATCTGATCGACAGCCCGGCGGCGAGCAAACTCGGCCTGCACCGGGCGCTGTATTTCAATGAGGAAGACGGGCGGCTTGATAAGTTCCGGCCCTATGGTTTGCCTTCGGAAGCATGGCTGCGGCGCGTGCAGGAGCAATTGCGCCGCCGCATCGAGGCAAAAGAGAGCGCGGCCCTGCCGTGAGGCGATTGGGAGAAGCAGAATATGACGGCCGCAAATCTGTGCTACTCGGAAGTCCGGATGACAGATTTCGCTGTGACGATGTGGAGCTGGACCAACAAGGCCACATCCTGTTTGCCCCCAGCCGCGAGGAACTGCGGATCCACTTGGGAACGATGGTTGGTTCGGCACCCACGGGCCTGAGCCTGAAGGTGTCCAGTGGTTAGGACGTTAGGGGGTCTAGGGAAACATTAGACACAACACACGTCCGACGAGACCTGCGTAGCGACCGTTTCGCGCTTGCTTGGCTCCCATCGTCGCATCGTATACACTGAACCGAGAACCCAAAATTCACCCCTTGCGTGCCTCCCGAGGACAGAAGAGGGCGAATTATCTTTATGGATCGCGTTACTATCGTCTGCTTCCTTGCCTCCTACGCGGCGGCCTTGGTCCTGGAATTGCTTTACCAAATCCGGCCGCTGCCGGTGCTCCGCTGGTTGGCTCTGGCTTTCGGGGCGGCGGGGCTGGCGGCACAGACGATTTTTCTGGCGGTGCAGCGGCCGCCACTCATCTGGCAGTATGGCTGGATGTTGTTTTTAGCCTGGATTTTGGCCATCTTCTACCTGGTCGGCTCCGTGCATCATCGCCGCTTGTCCTGGGGTTTGTTCGTGTTGCCCCTGGTGCTCGGCCTGGTCGGTCTGGGGGCAGCGTTCGGCCGACCGGCTGATAGCGCTTATTTGCCCTCCGAGAAAGTGTTATCTCTTCCAGCCGCCTGGGGGATCCTTCACGGTTGGCTGCTACTGTTGGCTGCCGTCGGTCTGTGCATCGGCTTCCTGGCCAGCCTGATGTATCTTGTGCAAGCTCATCGTCTTCGCGCCAAGACGCTGCCCGGCCATGGCCTGCGCCTGTGGAGTCTGGAACGCATCGAGGCCATGAATCGCCGGGCCATTGTCCTCGCTTTTCCGCTTCTGACAGCGGGAATGCTTGTCGGCCTGATTCTCATGTTTCAGGAGCACCTGTCCGGCTGGACCGATCCGCGCGTGCTGGCTTCTATCGTCTTGTGGCTGACGTTCGCTCTGCTGTTGTATTTGCGTTTCGGTTATCATCTGCGTGGCCGGCCGGTCGCCCTCTTGACGATCCTGACCTTTGTGCTGCTGGTCGGCTGCATCGCCCTGCCCCATTGGGGGCAAGGAGGCGGGCGATGATCCTTCTGGCCATCGGATGCAGCTACAAAACCACGCCTGTCGAAATCCGTGAACGCCTCGCTTTCAAGGACGAACAACTCAGCCGCGCTCACACCGAACTGTGCGCTGGCTTCGACTGTGAGGCTGTCATCCTCAGCACGTGTAATCGGGTGGAACTGTACGCTGGCTGCGTCCGCGACAATCCTCAAGCGACGTACGAGTTAGATGCGGAGTCTATCGCCGAGTTTTTAGCAGATTTTCATAATATACCTTTCTCTATTATACGTCCTCATTTGTATATTCATCGCCAAGCCGAGGCAGTGCATCACCTGTTCCGTGTCGCCGCCAGCCTCGACAGCATGATCGTCGGCGAAGGCCAAATCGCCGGTCAGGTCAAACGGGCCTACGAGCAAGCCGTCCGCGATAACAGTGTCGGCCCGCTGTTGCACGCTCTGTTTCGTCACGCCCGCCGCGTGGCTCGCCGCGTCCGCACCGAAACCGGCATCGCTCACGGCCACGTCTCCGTTTCCAGCGCCGCCGTCGATTATGTCAAGCAAGTGTTCGATCATTTCAACGATAAGACGATCCTCGTTATTGGTGCCGGCAAAATGGGCGAGCTGACGCTAAAGCACCTGCGGCGACTGAACCCGCGGCACATCTGGGTCACCAACCGCAGCCCTGAAAAAGCAGAGTCCGTGGCCAAAGGCTGCGGCGGCGAGGCGATGCCGTGGCAACGGCTTGACGAATTGCTGGCCCGTACCGATATTGTGCTGAGCACCACAGGCGCTCCCGAACTGGTTGTGACACGCCACCGCTACGAGCAGATCGCCGCTCGGCGCACCGGCGGCCCACTGGTCATTCTCGACATCGCCGTGCCGCGCGACTTCGATCCGAGCATCCACGACGGCGACCGTACATGTTTATTCAACATTGATGATCTCAAACGTATCCGTGAAGCTACGTTGGCCGATCGTCTCAAGCACGTCGAGCCGGCCGAGGCGATCGTACAACAGGAAACGAAAGCATTCCTCAAGGACTGGGCACGGCGACGACATGGCCCGGTGATTGCCCGATTGACGCAAGATCTCGATTCCAAACGCCGCGAGATCGTAAGCGAGCTTTTAGGCAAGCTGAACGGCCGGCTAACTGACGAAGACCGCCGTCACATTGAGGGAGCTTTTCGCCTGCTGATGAACCGAATCTTGCACGGCCCCATCACAGCGCTGACGGAAGAAACGCATAGTGGCAGCGGCGGACATACACTGCTCGATGCTTTGCGGAAACTGTTCCGGTTGCAAGAATAAGAAAAATCCGAACGATGAAAAGAGCAATGATCAAGAAAGACCAGCAGTAGAGCAATGCAAAAAACTTCAGGGCGAATTCTACGACTGTGCTTCAACTCCGGAAAGGATCGAAACCTTCACGTTTGTCTGGGAATGCCCGGAAGGGTGGACTACGGAATGGGCTGAGGCTTCAAGTACAACTCCAGTTTTTGTTCGGTGATACCATGCCGAAAGTAGTCAGCGAGGATCTGGTGCGGCTCACACGTAACGTGAAGAAGATACAACTCCAAGAGATTTGTCTCTCGGAATCGTCTTGTAAATTGGGCACCATCAGGGCAGGAAAACTTCCTACCAGGGCCATGCAGTCAATCGGCATCCAGCTACAAGCCGACAAGGAAACCCAGCAAGCCACGGTAAGGATTTTGTTCAAGCTCGTCGTCACATACGACGAGCCGGAGGACGCTGATCCGCCGATCTCGGTTACCGCGGCATTTGTCCTTCACGATGCCATTGCTAAAGCATTTCCCAAGAAGATCCTGAAACAAACCGTACGCAGTACAGCCACCATGATGGCCTGGTCGTACTGGAGAGACTTTGTCCATTCGATGACGATGCGAATGGGACTCCCCGCGTTTCCGATTCCCTTGTTCAGTGTGACGGATCTTGAAGAATATCCGAGGACGACCGAGGAATAGAAACCCTCGTAAGCAGTTCCACCTCACCGCAATGTTATGGGAGGTTGCTTGGTACACTCATTGGTCACTGGCGGCGCGGGATTCATCGGCAGCCATCTCGTCGAGGCATTGCTAGCGCGCGGCCAACGTGTTGTTGTGCTCGACGATTTATCTACCGGATCCCTCGCCAATCTCGAGCGTGTTCAGGGTAATCCTCGGCTGCGCTTCGTCCACGACAGCATCACTAACGAAAGCTGTTTGAACGAGTTGCTCGACGAAGCCGACGAGGTATATCACCTCGCTGCTGTGGTCGGGGTACGCCGCGTGCTGACCGATCCGGAACGTACGGTGGCCACCAATGTCGAACCGGTTGAGGCGATCCTGCGCCGCTTGAGTATCCGGCCCAAACCGCTGTTTCTGGCCAGTACCAGCGAAATCTACGGGAAGAATCCCAAATCACCACTGGCCGAGGAGGATGATTTCATCTTCGGCCCCACGACACGCAGCCGCTGGGTCTATGCGTGCAGCAAGGCCATCGATGAATACCTGGCCCTGGCGCAGCATCGGCGCGACAGGCTGCCGGTGGTGATCGGACGTTTTTTCAACGTGGCCGGTCCTCGTCAGGTAGGGAACTATGGCATGGTGCTGCCGTGTTTTGTCGATCAGGCGCTGGCGGGCGGGCCGTTGCTTGTTCACGACGACGGCCGACAGGTGCGCTGCTTCGCTCATGTCGTTGATGTAGTGTATGCTGTCGTGAAACTGATGGCCTGTTCAGCGGCGTATGGGCAGGCCTTCAATCTCGGCAGCGATACACCCGTGACCATCCGCGAATTGGCTGAGACCATCGTTCGTCTGGTCAATCCCAGCGCGGCTATCGAACATGTCTCATATGAACAAGCGTTTCCTCCTGGGTTTGAGGACATTCGCTGCCGCATTCCCGATTTGACGCGCGTGCGTCAAACCATCGATTATCGGCCGCGCTGCAGCCTGGAAGACATTATCCGCGATGTAGTGGCCTGGAAACGCCGCGAAAAGCGATCGGAGCTGCGATCATAAAGAGGTCGGCGCCCGTACAGCGGGCTTGTCTGTGGCAAAATCTTCAGGTAAGCTAGGCTATCTTTTCTCTCACTCCAGTTGTGTCCCTGGCGTATCTCATCGATGAGATGCCCTTTACAATTACGGCTTCGATGAGGAGCTACAACCATGGCGACAGTCCGCGACATTCTGGCGAAAAAAGGGCGGCAAGTCTGGTCCATCGGCGGTGAAGCGACCGTTCTGGAAGCCGCCCGCTTCATGACCGAGCGCAAAATCGGTGCCCTGCTTGTCCTCGATGGCGAACACATCGCAGGCATGTTCAGTGAACGCGACATTCTTCAGCGCGTCGTTGCTGAGGGCCGCGATCCGGCCCATACCACCGTCCGCGACGTTATGACTGTCGAAGTCGCTTGTTGCACCCCCGATACTTCTTTGGAGGAAGCACGAGGTGCTATGAAAAATCGCCGCATCCGCCACCTCCCGGTCGTAGATGGCGACGAGCGTCTCCTCGGCCTCATCTCTATCGGCGACTTGAACGCCTTCCAGGTCGCCGATCAGGAGCAAACGATTTTCCTCCTGAATGAATATCTCTATGGCCGAGTCTGAGAGGTTGTCGATCGTCAATCGTTCCGGAAAAGAATTTTTTCATCCCCCTTGCCGGTTCCGGAGAACGATGTAGAATGCAAAAGTCGCCCCTGAAAGCGATGGCCCCTCTGGGGTGGACGCATAGTTCTTTGACAACAGGGCAGCGGTAGAAGTTGCAATTCACAAGCGGCGGCGTCCGGGTGTGGGGAGGCGGATTCGTGCTTCCCGGCCGGACGACGTTTCTTGCGATC
>JAJPHU010000286.1 GCA_021325115.1 Planctomycetota bacterium
GTCTCAATCGTTCGCTTCCCATTTGCTGTTCTTCTTATGGAGGTTTAGAGAGCATGAGTTATTTTCGAAGCGTTCTGGCAGTACTTGCGATGGCGGTGTTGGCAAGCACTGTCGCCCTCGCAGGATCGGTAAAGTCCGGTCCGCAAGTTGGGGAGAAGGTGCCGGGACCCTTTGCACCGCTGAACGTTACCGGCCCCGACGCCGGCAAAAAAAGCTGCCAGTATTGTAAGAATGGTGCTCGCCCTGTTGTGGTCGTTTTCGCCAAGCAATTCACCCCCGCGGTAGCTCAACTGGTGAAAAAGATTGATGTCGCCGCCGCGGCCAACAAGGAGCGGAACCTGGGGAGCTATGTGGTCGTGTGCAACGATGCGGCCGGTCTGGATCAGCAACTTCAAAACATGGCTCAACAGATGCAACTCCAAAACACGGTGTTGACTCTATACAAGCCTGGCGGCCCCGAGCGCTATCGTCTCGCTGCCGAGGCCGAGGTCACGGTGCTGCTCTACAACCATTTCACGGTCAAGGCAAACCACGCTTTTAAGGCCGGGGAATTGGATAGTTCGGCACTAGATGCCATTCTCGCCGATCTCGGCAAAATGTTGTCAGACAATTAGATTACTCTCTCAATATTATCCGTCGATCCGGCTTTTTAGCTGGATCGACGGAGGCATTCTTACTTTCCCAGACGCATGGCACAAACCATTTTCTTGACGGGAGCGACGGGCCTTCTAGGTCGCTATTTGCTGCGCGATCTGTTGGCATCCGGCCATCGCGTCGGCGTGCTGGTTCGGGATGGTCAACAACGCATGGCCTCGGATCGGCTCGAGGAACTGCTTGCTTTTGGGAGTGAAACACTGGGACGGAAGTTGCCCAAGCCCGTGCTTCTGCACGGTGATTTGATCGCGCCGCGTCTGGGGCTGGGAGTGGCCGAATGGAACTGGCTAGCGCGCCAGGCCGAGGCGGTGATCCATTCGGCAGCCCAAGTCTTGTATCGCCCAACGCCGGATGGCGAGCCTTGGGAGACAAATGTCAACGGCACAAGACGGCTACTGGAGGTGTGCCGTTCTCTGGGGATAAACGAGATCCATCATCTCTCCACGGCCTTTCTTTGCGGCGACCGGAGCGGGATCGTTTATGAGAACGAGTTAGATTGCGGCGGCGGCAGCAACAACGCTTACGAACAGAGCAAATTTGCCGGCGAACAAATGCTTCGCGAATTCGACGGCATTCGCGCTACCATCTACCGCCCCTCCGTTATTGTTGGCGACAGCCGCACCGGATACACCAGTACCTATCATCACTTCTATCGCTTCCTGGAACTGGCGGTACGCCTCTCGTCCCGACCGGCAAGCCCTCCAGATACGAGCAAGTTAGGCCGCCAACGCCTGCCACTGCGGCTGCCTCTGACCGGCGAGGAAACGCAAAACCTTGTGCCTGTGGATTGGGTTTCCCACGCGATCCTCTCGCTACTTCGCCGCCCGCAATGGCACGGCCGCACCTACCACCTCGTTGCCCGGCAGCCTGTTCGGCTACGGGAAATCAAGGGCATTATCGAGGACTTGTTGTGCATCGAAGGCATTCAGTGGGTTGGACGCGACGGGCTGGCCGACCCGACTTTGTTGGAACAACTGGTCTTGGAGCAATTTCAGGATTACTGGTCCTATCTGCAAAGCGACCTGGTCTTCGATTGTCGGAACACCCGCCAGGCCTTACCAGATCTGCCGCCGCCTTTGTTCGATCGCGAGTTGGTGATTCGCCTGTTGCACTTCGCTCAGCAAGACAACTGGGGACGTGGGCGTGCGCGCGACCAAGTCGCCAGCGAGCGGAGTTGCGCAGGCGCCTCGAACGATTTGGCGCATTATCTGGAGCGAGTCTTGCCGGAACAGGTGCATCAGTCACCAGTAGCGCATGCCTTGCCGCGCGGGCTTCGTTTTGCCATCGATCTGAATGGCCCTGGCGGGGGACAATGGACCTGCTATTGCGGGGATCGGTCAATCCGTGTGCAGCGCGGCCGCGATCTCGGCGCCGCTTTGACCTACCGCATGGATGCGCCTACTTTTGAGGAACTGGTCCATGGTCGACAGACAGCCCGGAAAGCCTTTTTCGACGGGCGAATTGAGATTGAAGGGAATAAAGAAAAAGCGCTTATGCTCGCCATTCTCATCGAGCAATTCCTGGGAGAGCGCCCGGATCGCCCCGCAGAGATGGAGGCATCGCATGCCGGTGTCGAATGCTAAAAGTACCGTTGTCGAAGGCGTGGAATTCCCCGCCGGGCCTTACATGTTGGAGGGCGAGTTGGCCTACAGCGAGGATGTGGAAGCGCCTCGTGGCGTGGTTCTGGCCGGCTCACATCCGCTCTTGGGCGGCAACATGCACAACAATGTGGTGCGCGGCCTGGGCGACGGTTTGGCGGAGTGCGGCTGGGTGACTTTGCGCTTCAACTATCGCGGCGTTGGCCGCAGTCAGGGGCCCGCCATCGATATGGCCCGACACATGGCCGAGTTCTGGGCAACTTCTCACGTCACCGGGGAAATGGATCTTCGGAGCGACGTGCAGGGAGCCGCCGATTTTCTGCGACTCGTTATTGGCCCGAGGAAGCCGCTGGTTCTGATTGGCTACAGCTTTGGCTGCGCCTTGCTGCCGTCCGCTCGCCTGTCCGAGCCGCCCGCCGCTTTCGTGCTGATCGCGCCCCCTCTGGCTAAACATGACTATAGCGCGTTTGTAACTGTAAAAAGTCCGCTGTTGGTGATTGTAGCGGAGAACGATTTCACTACCGATCCAGAACGATTGCGAGAATGGTTCGGCTCTCTTGGGATGGAAAAGAAACTGGTTCAGGCACCTCGCGACGATCATTTCTTCCGGGGCCAGGAGTCGTGGCTGGTGGAAACGGTAGCCGCTTTCCTTCAGGAGCATACGGGATGACAGCTCAGGCACTTTCGCAAGAGAAAAAACTAAACCGCCGAGCGGAAAGCGAGAGCAGCGA
>JAJPHU010000333.1 GCA_021325115.1 Planctomycetota bacterium
CGCTCGCTCCTCGGGGCGTTAACGCAACCCCGCTCGCTCCTCGGGGCGTTAACGCAACCCCGCTCGCTCCTCGGGGCGTTAACGCAACCCCGCTCGCCTAGCCGCCGGCCCGATGGATTTGTGCCTTTGCCTTCAGCTCGAAAGCACCCTGGATGACGATGCGCTCTCCTGGTTTGAGGCCGCGGTCGATGGCAGCCTCATTTCCCTTGCGGCGTCCAACGACCACCTGGCGACGCTCGAAATGCTCCGGATCGGTTTGCACGAAGACATAGAAAGCGTCATTGTCGGTCAACAGGGCCGAGACCGGCACTTTCGGTACCTGGCGAATGTCTTCGCTGTGGACTTCAATGGTGACGAACATGCCCGGCTTGAGCTTGTTCTCGGGATTCTGGGCCGTGGCGAGCAGGCGAACCATCCGACTTTTGGGATCGACCATATCGCCGGTGTACAGGACACTCCCCTTGAAAATCTCGCCCGGATAGGCAGGCGAAGTAAATTCGACACGTCCTCTCTTGCTGCGGCTAAGCAGGTCGAAGTCGCTTTCGTGGACATAAGCCTCCAGCCATACGGTCTCAAGGCCCGCCATGGTGAAGAGGCGGTGCGTCCCATCAACAACGACGCCAGGGACAATCTGGTCACGCTCCAGAACTGTGCCATCGAAGGGAGCACGCAACTCGTACGTACTGACCGGCTCTTCTTGGGATTTTATCAACTCCGCCACATCAGGAGAGGGCGCGATCACCGCCCGAGCGGCTTCCTGAAACGTTTTGTTCGGTTCGTGCCGGTGTTTATCGCCGTTTAGCTCGCCGGACTTGAACTGCTCGGCAATCTTGTCAATCGGTACGCCGTAGACGCGCAAGGTTTCACGGGCAACTTTGACAGCGGTTCGCGCCTCGCGTAGAGCTTGCCGCGCGCGGATGTATTCCAGCGTAACCTCGAAGGCTACCCGGTCCATCAGTCCCTGGAACGTTGCCTGGTCTACCTGGTAGGCGGCCTGCTTTTGCTGGGCGAGATCCAACGGCACTGCGTCTTTCGCACTCAACTTCTCATAGCGCTGGGCGGCGATGCGCGACAGGTGATACTGGGCGTAGGCCGTCAACAGCTGCTCGCGAACTCTGCCAATCGGTCGTTTGCCAAATTGTTTCTGGACCTGATCAGGATCGGGATCCTTGCGCAGTGCCTCGATCAAGTCCAGAGAGTTTTGATAGACCGTCTCTTGCCAGTTGAGGTTGGCCTGAGCGACTTCCAGACGCATCAAGCCATCGATCAGTTTGAGACGTGCCTGGGCCACTTCCCAACTATCGATGGTTGCCAGTAACTCGCCCTTGCGGACGAATTGGCCAATCTGGGCCTTCACTTCGCGGACGATGCCCTTGGCGCGTGGCGTGATGTAGGCATATTGTGATTCATCGGGAACGACTTGTCCCGGCGCGCTGAACACGGCGCTGGCGATCCCGGTGGTGACAGGAGCAGTGACGATTCCCAGGGTGTCCTGCTGGCTTGTGTCCATCCATACTGTGTTCTCCGCACCAGCCGCCGTGGCCGATGCCAACTCACTGCTCTCCTTGTCGGCTGGGTGTATCTCCTTCTGGGAATTCCCAAGCCAGACGGCCGCCGCCGCAGACGCCAGGGTCAGACCGCCCAGGAGCCACGTTAGCCAGCGACGTGCGAAGAGGGCCGAGAGCCTTCTCATGAAAAGGAATCCCCTACGGGCAAGAGATGAAAAACCGTTCAGGGCAAAATTCGTTGTCCAACCACCGTGTTAAGACGCAACATACTACGACGAAAGCGCAACCAGTCGGTAAGGTATTCGCGGACGAAAACATTATAATCACGGACGGCGGCCAAGTAAAAGAGCACATCCTTTTCGCCGCTACGCCAACGGATGCGCGCCGTGTTCAAGACGCGGTCTGCCGCGGGACGAATCGTCCGCTCCATTCGTTCGACATTTGCGCGGGCGATGAGATACTCCTTCTCCGCCTGCTTGACCTCCGTGACGACGCGGACCTCCTGAGCTTGCAGCTCGAGGATCGACTGCTGGATATTGATCTGGGAGCGTTGGATGTTGCCCTGGTTTCGATTGTATACGGGTAGAGGAACGGTGGCGCCCAAGGCCCACGACGTGGCGTTCTGTTTATTCATGTAACTGTTGTCTTGGAAGGTGAATGGCTGATAGAGGACGTAGATGTCGGCAAAGCGATTGGCCCGGGCGAGCTTCGCGCTGGCCTTGCTTAGCGTCACGCCGAGGCGAAAAGCCTGAAGGTCAGGCCGATTGCGCAAGGCCAACTGCACCAACTCGTCGCCCAGAGGAGGTTCCGGCGCTTCCACTTTGAAGCTGCCGCGCAACTCCAGGCGTTCGGCCTCGGCGGGCGGAATGTTCAAGAGAGCGCCGAGCCGCACTTTGGTACTCTCATAGGTTTTTTCAGCATCCACGATGCTCGCTGCTGCTTGTTCGCGCAGGATCAAAACGCTGTCTACATCGGCTTGAGTGGCGATCTTTTGTTTTTGCTGTTCTTGAATAATTTCCAGGACCTGATCGAGTCCCGTCAGGGCCGCCTTGGCGAAGCGAACGGCCTCGCGGGCCAACAGAGCCCCGAGGTATGCTTCGTACAGGTTGGCGATTTCCAGGCGGACACTGTCTTGATATTGTGCCTCGATGACGTTCTTGGCGGCGGTGGCGACGCCGATGCGTGCGCGGCGTTTACCGGAAAGGTCGAGCGGGTGAGAAATGTTCACGTCCCACTGGGTTTGGCCACCGGGACGCTGAAGGGAATATCTGCCATAGGGGATAAGCTGGTTATCGAAGAAAAGGAGGGGATTGGCGTAAAGGCTGGCGGTGAGGATATCGGCGCGAGCCTGGGGAATCTCCAGGTAGCGGCTGCGTAGATCGAGATTGGCGGTGACGAGCCGCTGGAGAGCGGCATCGAGCGTGAGTCCATCGGGCGGGCCGAGATCTTCCTCGCCGGGCAGGGACAGCAAGCCGAACAGCGGTAGGTTGGCCGACGGAAGCTGCGGTACCGGGCCGACGCCCAGGCCGCCGAGGAACTGATAAGCTTGGCCGCCGGGAGTGGATAGCGAGGGTGGGACGTTCGGGGTGGTCGCGCCCGGGCGTGTGCCAATGACCGGCTGATCCGATCCCGGCGTGTTACCGAAGGCGTTACCGCCCGCGCCGGGCAGGGTGCCGAGGCTCGATTCATTGCGCAGCAACTCAGGCACCCCCACACCGCCGCTGCTGATAGTCGGTCCCTGCCCCACGGCTTTTGATGCCGACAGAAGAGCCAAGCACAAGGCAAGGGCGTAGAAACAACGGCGTCGCCGGGGCATTTTTTCAGTCCCCTCCCTGGTCCTGCTCGGTCTGATACAAAATCTCGATGTTGCTGTCTCTTTCTCCCCTTGAGGGGAGGGAGACGAAAAGCAGCGATGGAACAAGATCCGCGGAACCTGTGTCAGGCGGCCGATGCGAAGTTCCGTGTCGGCATTCGCTGCATGATATCGCGCATCTGTCATCTCTATCGGCCGCAGAAGCGTCGCGCCTGTGCCAATTCTCTTCCACGCCGGGTACATAGAGCGTTTTGCAAGCAGGTATAGCAGCGAACGGCCGACAGACACGATTCGTGGGCCGCTCTGGCCACACGCGTGCAGCTCATTTTTAGAGCAGCCCGGTTGACCTTTTCCACTTTCATCATGTTGCGCCATACAATGCCGTGAAAGGAGGCTCCTATGCCAGCGAAAAAACATTGCATCCTTTGTGGGGCCGGTATCCTGACGTTGGTCCTGATGCTGGCCCAGACTTTCCTATGTGCAGCGGATGGTTCCGCCCAACTTGCTTGGCCCGTCTTTCGCGGCAATACCGAGCAGACGGGCGTTGCATCCGTCTCCTTGCCGGACAAGCTCCATTTGCTCTGGAAATACCCCACGCAGGATAGCATCGAAGGCGCTCCCGCCATTGCCAGCGGTGTCGTCTACGTCGGCTCTTTGGACGAACATCTGTACGCTCTCGATCTTGTAAGCGGTCAAGAAAAATGGAAGTACAAGGCTGGTCCTCTCAAGGCGTCGCCGGCCGTGCGCGCGGGCAGGGTGTATATCGGCAACGCCGATGGCGTGTTTCATTGCATCGATGCGGCCAAGGGCGAAAAATGCTGGAACTATGAGACCGATGGCGAGATCACTTCGGGGGCCAATTTCGCTGGCGATCTGATTCTGTTCGGTTCGCACGATGAAACACTGTACTGCCTGACCAAGGACGGCAAAGAGAAGTGGAAGTTCAAGACGCAGGGTCCGGTTTACGGCTCGGCAGCCGTGGCCGGCGGCAAAACGTTCGTGGCCGGATGCGATAGCAAGCTGCACGTCCTCGATGTTGCCACAGGCAAGGAAGAACGCTCGGTCGATCTGGGCGGACAAACCGGCGCGACCGGGGCCGTCCTCGGCGATCATCTCTACGTCGGCACCATGACCAATCAGTTCGACGCCATCAATTGGAAGCAAGGCCAACTCGCCTGGACCTTCCAGGCCGAGGAACGACCACAGCCGTTCTACGCTTCGGCAGCGGTGACGGACCGGCTCGTCCTTGCCGGCAGCCGCGATCGCCGCCTGCATGCACTCGACCGCAGGACCGGCAAAGAAACGTGGAGCTTCGCCACGGAGGGGAAAGTAGACGCCTCGCCAGTCGTCGCCGGTAACCGCGTCTTTGTTCCATCGCTGGATGGAAATTTGTATATTCTTGATCTAGATAGTGGCAAACAGGTCGATAAGATCGCGCTCGATGGTCCCATTTTAGGTTCGCCGGCCGTCGCAGAGGGCAGGCTCATCCTCGGCACAACCAAAGGGACCGTGTACTGCTTGGGCGCCAAGAAGTGAACACAACGACTTTCTCCTGCTTGTCGTTTCCAAGTAGCACTTGGGAACGAGGATGGGCACTCGCTTTTCCTCCGGCGATTTGGTAAAAACAGCCTAGATACACGATGGATCCTCTTTTTCTGAGCCTGGAGCATAAACGAAAGCGCTTCGCGCGCCTCTCGCTCGGATCAGCACCCGGAGGTACACCTTGCCACGCTTCCCTCTTACGATGCTGCTCGTCTTTGCGTTCACGCTTTTCACCAGCGCCACGCTGCTGTTCATGGTCGAGCCGATGGTCGGCAAAATGATCCTGCCGCTGTTGGGCGGGACGCCGGCGGTGTGGAACACGTGCATGGTGTTTTACCAGGCCGTGTTGTTAGCGGGATATGCTTACGCCCATTTCAGTACCTCCTGGCTCGGCGCTCGCAAGCAAGCCGCCCTGCACTTTGTCCTTTTGATGCTGCCGTTTCTGTTTTTGCCGTTGGCCGTTAACCCCGACCTCATCCAAGGCGGTGAAAATCCCATCCTCGGCTTGCTGGTGTTGTTGTCGAGGACGGTGGGGCTGCCGATGTTCGTGGTCAGCGCCAGCGCCCCGTTGTTGCAGAAATGGTTCGCTGATACGTCCCATCCGTCTGCCAAAGATCCGTATTTCCTTTATGGCGCCAGCAATCTCGGCAGTATGCTCGCGCTGCTTGCTTATCCGACTGTGGTAGAGCCGAATTTACGGCTGGGAGAGCAGAGTATTGACTGGGCATACGGCTACGGCGTGCTGGCGGTGCTGACGGTGCTTTGTGCTATCTTCCTGTGGCGTTCGCCGCCAAATAAAGAAAGGCGTGTCGATCTTCGGAGCGAGGAGCATCCGTCCCCTGAGAGTTCGCCCCGGGGGCAGAGGCTCCTCGCTCCGAAAGGTTCGCTCCGGGGGCGGATACCCCCCACTTCGGAGGCGGATGCTCCCCTCACCGGCGAGGTAACCTGGCTGCGTGTGCTTCGCTGGGTGGCCCTGGCTTTTGTGCCGTCCAGCCTGATGCTGGGCGCGACCACCTACATCACTACCGACATCGCCGCCATTCCGTTGTTATGGGTGACGCCGTTGGCCTTGTATCTGCTCAGCTTCATTATCGTATTCTCCCACGTGCCAGCCTGGCTTCAGTGGTTAGGCCTGACGCTCGCCGGCGCCGCCGTTGGCCTCTTGCTTCTGGTCTTCTCCTGGAATGCGGAAACATTGGCGGCACGGCCTCCTTGGCAATTGCTGGCACGAATCAGCATTGTCCTTGCTCTGGGCGGCGGCCTCTATGCTAGCTGGTGGGGTTGGGTTCATCGCCACAGAGACATGCTGCATCGCGCGATGGTTCTTCTGCTGCCGCCGTTGGTATTGATGTTGTTGTTTTTCTTGCTGGCGGAGCCATTGGGACTCAAGAAAATCCCGATTGCCTGGGGTCTGGGGTTGCACCTGGCCGCCCTGTTTGTGGTAGCAATGGTCTGCCACGGCGAGCTGGCGCGTGATCGGCCGGCGGCCCAATATCTGACCGGCTATTATCTGTGGATGTCGGTCGGCGGCGTCCTGGGTGGGTTGTTCAACGCCTTGGCGGCGCCGGTAATTTTCAGCGGCCTCGTCGAGTATCCGCTCGCCATGATGCTGGCCTGTTTGCTGGCGCCGCCGTTGGGACCGGCCAATGAGACCTCCTGGGGCCGGCGCTTTGACCTGATTTTGGCTGGCCTGTTTACAGGCATCGGCCTGCTCTTGATCTTTCTGCGGCTACCGGATGACAATTTGCCGTTTGAAGACCTCAAAAATAGTCCTTGGCCCTGGCAGCTGGCGGCCTTGATCGCAGGAGTAACCAGCGGTGTCGTAGCAGCCGAGCGCGCACGCGAAAATAAGTTCGATCGGTGGATGGATCTCGCTCTGCCGCTGAGTTTGGGTGTGCTGCTCATAGGACTGTCTTGGGGGTTGCAAGCGCATCGGGTTTGGCCACGGGTGACCGATATCGCCGCCCTGCTTCACCGCCACCCCTGGGATCTGGTCCTCATTCTTACTTTTGGATTGCCGCTCGTCCTGGCTTACACCTTCGTGGAGCGCCCGTTGCGTTTTGCCTTGGCGATTGGAGCGGTCCTCTTGGCCGGCAGTTTCTGCAGCGTCTTCGAGAATCCGGTGCTTCATCAAGAACGCAGTTTCTTCGGGGTGTTGAGGATTTCCGATAAACTCTATCGCTACCGCGGTGACGACTTCATTCTGCGGCGTCTGGATCATGGGACCACGCTGCACGGCATGCAATGCCTCAACGCAGAGCGCCGCAACGAGCCGCTGACCTATTACCATCACACCGGCCCCATCGGCGAGCTGATGCTGACCTACAACGGGCCGGACACGCCGCCGGAAAAGATGAACCTGGCTGTCATTGGTCTGGGCACCGGTTGCATGGCCGCTCATGCCCGCAAGGGTCAGCACCTGACCTTCTATGACATCGATCCGATCGTCAAGCGTCTCTCCTTTGATGAGGACAGACCTTACTTCACTTTCGTCCAGGGGGCCCGCGACCGCGGCGCCAAGATCGATCTGATCATGGGCGATGCCCGCTTGACCATGGCGCGCCAGCAACTAAAGGACTCCGAAAAGTATGGTATGATCGTGATCGATGCCTTCAGCTCCGATGCCATCCCCGTCCACCTGATTACACGACAGGCGCTAGACGTGTACCTGGACAAGCTGACTGCAGACGGTCTGATCGTCTTCCACATCTCGAACCGCTATCTCGACCTGACGCCGGTGTTGTACAATTTGGCCCAAGAGCGCGGTCTGTGGGCCGTCATGCAGAATGATTCCCACGAAGAGGAAGATTACCCGGCTTCTTCCGAACTGATGGCCAAAACCAGCTCCAGCTGGGTGGTACTGTCGCCCAGCAAGGAGCGCCTGAGCAAACTATTTGAATGGAACGATTGGGAGGACGAGCGACAGGAGATGCGCAAGGAGTTGTTTCAGCTGTCGCTGTGGCCAGACCACGGCACCGGCCTGGCCGGCCAGGCGATGTTTCTGCACAACTTTCTCGATGAGGAAATGTGCAAACGTCCGGCCTTGTGGCAACCACTCGAACCAGGGGAAAAATGGCCGGACCTGAACAAAGTGGGGGTGTGGACGGACGATTACTCGAATTTGTTCAGCGTCTTCTCGTGGCGGTAACGGTTCTGGCGAACGAGGCCTTGACACGCCTCGCTCGCCGGATTTGGACTGGACGATGGATAACCGTGTTTCGCGCTTTGAAGCGAACTTGTTGCGGTTGTTGTGGTATTTCCTGCGCCGCGAACCACCAGAACGCGCCTTGCCCCTTCTGGAAAATCGCTGCCCTGCTCCGCCCTGCCTGCATCGCAACGCCGTGCGTTTGATTCAAGCTACGTTGGCCCAAGGCTGTGTGTTTTTGCTGGCGCAGCGCGGCGGCTGGCGACATGAGCGCTTCCTGCGCAGCGAACGGATTGTCGAGGGCCGGCTGTGGGAGCGGACGCCGCCCGCCGAGCTGGGCCTGACGTTCTCGGCCCACACCCTGCACTTCCTCATCTGGATCACGGCTCATCGTCCCGGCGATATGGAACGTCCCTGGCAGGTACCAGAGACAGAACTGACTCTGGGCGATCGCTTATTGCTCTATTTCGCCTATGAGGGGTTGCGGAATGTGACGGAGGGTCTGGGAACGTCGGCTCTACGGACTCAGGAGCCGTTTGTGCAGCATGCTCTGTGCTGGTTAGCCTTCCCGGAAGATTACACGGCGGCCCCAACCAGCGCTGGGCCGAATTTCACCCCCTGGATGAATAGCACGGGCGCATGTGTATTGGAAGCCTTGCAGCCGGACCTCGCTCGCCGCTGGATCGAGGTTGAGAGCCACAAGGAGCGCCTCACCGACCCGCAGACTATGCGTGCGCTTGGTCTGGCCCAGGA
>JAJPHU010000172.1 GCA_021325115.1 Planctomycetota bacterium
CACGCGAGCCTGACGGATGTGGGCGTCCGCCGAAGCCACAATCAGGACAGCCACGCCATTCAGCTCGCCCGTGACGACGAACAATGGCATGAGCGCGGCCATCTTTTTCTCGTCGCCGACGGCATGGGTGCGCATGCAGTCGGCGAAAAAGCCAGCGAACAAGCGGCTGGTCTTATCCCCCACACCTATCATAAATACGTTCACCAAGGGCCTCAAGCAGCGCTGCGGAAAGCGTTTATGGAGGCCAACGCTAGCATCCACGCCTGCGGCCAGCAGAACCGCGAATTCGCCGGCATGGGCACGACGACTACCGCCCTGCTCATTCGTCCCGAAGGCGCGTGGATCGGCCATGTCGGCGATAGCCGGGCTTACCGCATCCGCAATGGCGTGATCGAACAGCTCAGCTACGATCACAGCTGGGTCTGGGAGTATGCCCGCATCAAACGTATCGATCCGTCGGAAGTACAGGACATCCCCAGTAACGTCATCCATCGTTGTCTGGGACCGGAGCCATTGGTGCAGGTAGACATCGAGGGGCCGCACCCTCTGGAGAGCGGGGATATTTTTGTGCTGTGCAGCGACGGCCTGAGCGGGCCAGTAACCGACCATGAGATTGGTGCGATTGCCAGTGTGCTGCCGCCGGCCGAGGCGTGCCGGCTGCTGATCGACTTGGCCAACCTGCGCGGCGGCCCGGACAACATCACCGTTGTCATTGTCCGCATTGGCGGACCTTCAGCCGAAGCGAACGGCCTCGTTGCCCCCAAGAAGGAGCCGAACCGACCGTTCTGGTCGGCCTTGCCGTGGTGGCCGTTTGCCTTTTTGATCGGCACGCTGCTGGCCATACTGGCTATCGAGTTGCAATTGCGCCAGTGGTCGGCCCTGGCTGCCTTGGTCTTCTTGCTTGGCTCGGCGGCCATCGGAGCCGGACTTATCGGCCTGGTGCTGCACTATCGCCGCGAGCGCCAACAGGCCGTCGTCGAGGAAGAAACTTCGGCGCCGCGTATCCATCGGCAAACCTCTTGCCGCATCGAACCGCCCTTGCTCGATCGTCTGATCCGCGCCATCCGAACGCTGCACCAGTTCGCAGTGGAAAGGCAATGGTCGCCGGACTGGAAGAGCTACGAGGAGTGCGCCTCCGCTGCGGAGTCTCTGCTACAAAAGGGCGACCTGCCTGGCGCTTTCCGCGAATACTGCCGGGCCTTGCTGCCATTGACCCAGGCATTGAACAAGCAGCGGAACAAAGAAGAGAGTTTTCAACCGCTTTGGGATCGAACGCAATAATCTCCCGTCTGCGGCACAAGCTAGAGACTATTGCGATTGGGGAACTCCCCCCCGACTGCGCCAGAAATACCAGGTGGCAATACTGCGATAAGGGCGCCAAATCTCGCCGCGTTTGCGCAATTCGGCTCGGCCCGGCAGGTCCGGCAGCGCATACACCTCTCGAACCCCGGCTCGCAAGCCGAAATCGTCCACTGGTAATACGTCGAGCCGGCCCAGCGAAAAGATGAGAAACATTTCCGCCGTCCAGCGGCCGATGCCACGCACCGATACCAAAGAGGCAATCACCTCTTCATCACTCATGTCGGCCAGACGATCCAGCGGCAGCTCGCCATGAATCGCCCGCTGGGCCAGATCCTTGAGGGCCAATACCTTGGCTCCGGAAAGACCAGCGCCGCGCAGTATCTCTTCGCTTGCCGCAGCAACCGCAGAGGGAGTGAAACCACCCGGACGCAGTGCAGCTTCGAGCCGCGCAGTGATTGTAAGTGCCGCTTTCGTCGAGAGCATCTGTGAGATGATGGCGCGTACCAGCAAGGGAAATGCTTCACCGCCCGGTTGGAGCGTACAAGGACCGATGCGCTTGATAAGCTGGCCCAAGAGCGGATCGTGCCGGCTGAGATGGCGCTGGGCCTTGCGGAAGGCAGCGGCGAAAGCGTTTACCGCTGTGCTTGTTTTCTCGATAGGCATGGCGTTTGCAAGTGCTTCTCTTTAAATGCTTCTGTTTCGTTGTTTCGAAATCAAGAGAGACGCATCATGAGCGATCCTATTTTGCAACAACCCCAACAACCGCCGGAGCCAAGCGAGATCCCAGGACCGCACATTCTGCCGCCCGTACCCGGCCCGCCGCGTCCGGGGGAACCGCCGCCTCAACCAGAGGTCCCGACTCAGCCGCCGTCTCCTTCGCCTACTCAACCACCCATTCCTCCACCACCGCGGCCGACGATGGAAAAAGAATTAAATTAAAATAGGATCACGGAAAGAAGAAGAAAAGTAAATGCCACTTTATCGTAGCGGTCTACTGTGGAGATGATTCTCGCGTTCCCAAGCTCTGAGCTTGGGAACGCGAGAAGTCACTGTATCACGCAGTGAAGCACTACCCCATTGTTGCCGTGCTTTCCGTGATGAAAGGGGGTTAACTACGCGGCGGCGTGAGTTCCAGGTTGCGGTATGTCAACGCCTTGGCGCCAGGCTTGCGGATGTCCCAAACCAGACCGAGCCAGCTCATCATGCGAATGATGTAGTAACTGATATCGATCTCCCACCAGAAAAAGCCCTGATTGGCCGAACTCTGGTAATGATGGTGATTGTTGTGCCAGCCCTCACCCATCGTCAACAGTGCCAGGAAGAGGTTGTTACGGCTGTCGTCCTCGGTGGCATAACGGCGTTTGCCAAGCAAGTGGCTCAGCGAGTTGATAGAGAACGTGGCGTGGTAGAGCAGCACCGTGCCGAGGACGAACCCGCACACCACCGCACTGGCGGCGCCAGCCCAGCCGCCGCTGAGATAGCCAATCAGCAAACAGACGCCGGCCAGGAAAAGCCCCGGCAGCCAGTGCCATCGATCCAACCAGCGCAACTCCGGATAGCGCGACCAGTCGCGGATGTCATCCCAGGGAGTATCGGTGTGCTGATCAGAGAGAATCCACCCCAGATGCGCCCACCAAAAACTGGTGGCGTGCGGTGAGTGTGGATCATCGGGCGTATCGGAGAAGCGATGGTGCCGGCGATGGTGCGATGCCCACCACAGCGGCCCCTTTTGCAAGGCGCTGCAACCGAGACAGGCGATAAGGAATTGCATCAGCCGGCTGGTCTTGTAGGAACGATGGGCGAAGTAGCGGTGATAACCGGCCGTGATGCCGAACATGCGGGCGAAATAGAAGACAATGCACAAGACGAGGGCGGTAGCATCGACGCCAGTGAAGAGCACAGCGAGGCAAGCCAGGTGCAGACCGATGAACGGAACACACTTGAGCCAGTTGGGGATCGTCGAGGTGCGGGACTTCGAGGGTTGCTTGTGCAGCAGGACAACAGGGCGGACAGTGGAAGTGATGGTCGTGCTAATGAAACGCTCCTTATGGTTGGAAAGATCTCTTCGTTCAGGTTGATATAGGGGCGCCGCTCACGGCTTGCGGGTGCCAGTTTTGGCTTTGCGAATAGCGCTCTGCTTCCGTAATTCCGCACGGCGTCGGGCTTCGCAGGGTTTTTCGTAGTATTTCCGTTTCCGCAACTCTTTCTGGATTCCACTCCGTTCGAGCAGTTTCTTGAACCGTCGCAGGGCCAGGCTAATTGGCTCACGATCGTGGACACGCATCCGTAAGGGCATACACTCTCCTAACAGACTCCTCTGGCTGCTATATTCTAGCACACACGGGAACGGTTGATTTCCCACAACATTTAGTGTAGCAAATCCTCTGTGTGGTGGAAAGCCCATCTGTACTTTTTTGAGGCGAACGGCCCCGTTAGCCGAGAATAGGAGGAAACCATGATCGGTTTTACAATAACGCGCTGCCGCCTGGGCCGTTTGTTGCTGGCCGGCACCGAGCGCGGCCTCTGTGCAGTATACCTCGGCGACAGCGATGCCCAACTTGAGGCCGAACTGGCGAAAGCATTTCCCGCCACCTCAGTGCGGCGTGAGAATGCAGGGCTGAGCGCCTGGATGAAGCTGCTTGTGGATCATCTAAAAGGCCGGCAGCCATGTCTGGATTTGCCGCTAGATATACAGGCGACCGCGTTTCAATGGCGAGTCTGGCAGGAGCTGCGCACCATCCCCTACGGCAGCACGCGCTGCTATCGAGACATCGCTCGCGCCTTGGGCCAGCCCAACGCCGTCCGCGCCGTGGCCCGTGCCTGTGCCGCCAATCCGGTGTCGCTGGTCATTCCCTGTCATCGCGTGGTGCGTGCCGATGGCAGTCTGGGCGGCTACCGCTGGGGCCTGGAGCGCAAACAGGCGCTTCTGGCTCAGGAGAAAAAAACGAGGCCATGAGTGGTTGGCGGTTTTCGGTCTAATTGGTGCAAGAGGAGGAGCTATGAACCGAAAACCGAAAACCAAATTCGACATCGAGGAAGCGATGCTGCGTCTGCGTGCGGCCGTGGCTCCTTATCCCAAGGCGGCACTCTTCGAGCTGGCCGCCGAGGGGTACACCTCCGTCTTTGAGATCCTCGTAGCCTGCATCCTCTCTATCCGCACGCGCGATGAAACGACTTTGCCCGTTGCCCGCACGCTGTTCGCCCAGGCACGCACACCGGCAGAACTGGCCGCCCTGTCGGTCGAGCAAATCGATCGACTCATTCAGGCGTGTACTTTCCATGAAACCAAAGCCAAGACGATCCACGGTATCGCCTGCCAAGCCGTCCAGAAACACAGCGGTGCTCTGCCCTGCGACCGCGAAGTGTTGCTCTCCTTTCACGGCGTCGGTCCCAAGTGCGCCAACCTGACGCTCGGCATCGCTTGCGGTCTGCCGCTCATCGGCGTGGACATCCACGTCCATCGCGTCACCAATCGCTGGGGTTATGTGCGGACGCTCACGCCCGAACAGACGATGGCAGCGTTGCAAGAGAAACTGCCACGCCCTTACTGGGTCGAGATCAATGCCTTGCTGGTACCGTTTGGCAAACATATCTGCACGGGAACGCGGCCGAAATGCTCGACCTGTCCGTTAAGGGAAATGTGCCGACAAGTAGGCGTCACTTCGTATCGCTAATGTATTAAATTCGCTGTATTAAATTCGCCGCGCCAGCTGCTCGCGCTGGGCATGCTGCAGGATTTCGTTGAGTTCCTGGGCCAGGTAGTCAATGAGTTTCCGGGTTTCGTCGTTAGCTTGGATCACTTTCAGCAGGGCGTTCTGCAAAGCGTGCAGGGTGGGATAATGACTGCGCTTGCGGACAGGCCGACTGAGGTCATGCAGGTCGGCAACGTGATTCAGCCAAGCGATATTGAAATGCTCGACCAGGTCGCGCGTCCGTTTTTCGGCATCAGTCATCAGATCGCGCAGGGGCAGGCGGCGAAAAGGACGTTCCGTTATCATTGCGTCTCCTGATGGAATTGGAGCTACGTCCTGGGAGCAATTAAGGATGCCGCTCCCCAGAGCGCAGCTCGATCTTGTCCTGCGGGGCCGAAAAAAGTGGTGCGAGTTTCCCTCGACCCATCTCTTTGTGTATACTCCACATAGGGTCTTGACGTCAAGCGCGGCCTTTCCTTTTTTTAATGAATATCTCATGCGTATTCTCGTTCTCGCCGACATTCATGGCAATTGGCCGGCCCTGCAGGCAGTGGCTACGGAACCGTTTGACGTTTGTCTGTGCTTGGGCGATTTGGTGGATTATGGCGTGGAGCCGGCTCCGTGCCTGGCCTGGGTGCGCGACAAGGCCCATTACGTGGTGCGCGGCAATCACGATCACGGCGTCGCTCAGAACGTCGTCATCAACGGCCGCGGCGGCTTCAAGTATCTGACCGGCGTCACCCGACCGCTAACACGAGAACGCCTGAGCGAACACGACTTGCGCTACCTGTCGCGCCTGCCCGTAACGCGCCTGGTGACCTTGGATAACACACGCTATCTGCTGGTCCACGCCACGCCACGCGATCCGCTCGACGAATACGCGCCGCCGGACGCCGACTTCTGGGCGCGGCGGCTGCAAAACGTCGAAGCGGATGTAATCTGCGTCGGCCATACACATCAGCCCTATGTCCTGGAGGTCGGTGACAAGCTGGTCATCAATCCCGGCAGCGTTGGCCAGCCGCGCGACGGCGATCCCCGTGCTTCCTTCGCCATCATCGAAGACTACACTGTCGATCTCAAAAGGATCGAATATCCTATCGACGAGACCATCGCCGCTGTCCAGGCCAGTCCGCTGCCCGACAGTGCCAAGAACATGCTCATCGACGTGTTTCGCACCGGCGCCGCAGCACCAAATGGGCAGAAATGAATCATTCTATCAAATGAACGAATTCGCATTCCGCCATAAAGGGAGGAAGGCCATGAATCGCCAAGAGACAATGCTGCCGTCGCTGGTAGAAGGCGAGCGTCTCAATCAGAAAACATTTCAGGCTCACCAGGAAGCCATGGCCGCTGTGCGTTTGGCCAGGCTACTTGCAAACCAGCCAGAGCTGGGGCTGCACTGCTTGTGGCCCGGCTTCTTCTAATCCGGCATGGCCGCACTCAATTATGTTTAAAGGCGGCGAAAAGTCCTTGTCCCTATGCTTCTCTCGTTCCCATGCTCCATGTGGGAACGAGAGGGGAAGACGCTCACCCACATCGTAGCGGGAAGACAACAGAGAAGCCTATTGGCGACGGACGTTGTCGTTCACTTACCGTGGCGGCGTGGTTAGGCCGCGCACCGCCTGCACGAATGCCTTGAAGTTGGCGACGGGGGTGTGGCGATCGACGCCGTGATTGAGATTGACGATATGCCGTTGTCCACCGCCGGCGGCCAGACAGGCGCGCGTCGCTGCTGCCACCTGTTCTGGCGTGCCAGTGCGTAAAATCGCCTCATCGACATTGCCCTGAAAAACCAAGTGAGGATATGCCCGCCGCGCCGCGGCCAGATCGTGACGCACACCCAGGGAGATCACCTCGGCACCCGAGGCCGCCATCCGCGACAAATACGGTCCCTCTTTGACGAATAAGATGCGCGGTATTCCGCTGGCTTCGCGAAAGATGGTCTGATGGTACGGCTGCGCCCAGGCTTCGTACTCCGTGCGCTCCAGCAATCCCGCCCAGGAATCGAAAAGCTGGTACACATCGGCCCCATCGGCGATCAAGGTGCGCAGGAAGTGAACCGTCGCTGTGGTCAGACGCTCCAGCAAGGCTTGCCAGACGCGCGGCTGCTCGGCGGCAAAACGGCGCGTGGCGGCAATGTCCTTGCCGGTATTGATGCAGTACGCCGCCACAGTGAACGGCGCTCCGGCAAAAACCAACACCGGTAACTCGCCATGCAGTTCTTCACGTACCAGACAAAGAAGATCGCGAATATGCTGAAATCGCTGTGGCTCCGGCATCGCTTCGAGCTGCTCGACATCGGCCAGCGTGCGGATGGGGTGATCCGGGACCGGCCCGCGCGCCCGCTGCAAGATGAAACGCTGTCCCATCGCCACTGGCAACGTGGTGATGTCGTAAAAGAGAATGATGCCATCGACGCCAAAACGCCGCGGCAACAGTGAGGCTTTGGCACTCAATTCGACGTTCTCGGAAAATTCGTAGAACGACAGGCCATTGCGAAGGCGGTTGAACTCTGGGTCCCAGCGTCCGGCCTGGCGCATGGCCCAGACCGGCGGCCGTTCCACTGTTTCGCCGCGTGCGGCACGGACCAGCAGATGAGGCGAGGAGGCAGCCGGCGGCAGATGGTTGGTCATGGCATGTCCCTTCGTGTGGACCGGATAGTGCTGCCCATTCTATCGCAAACGACACGGCTCGGGAGTAGGCTGGTCTTCAGCAGGGCGGTTCTTTTATGATAGACAGCGGATAAGGAAGACAGGAAACGGAGGGCGATAGGGTCAACGTCAAACTCGCGTAGGACCCCATCGTCATTCCGGTCTGGATCAAAGACTTGACTTCTTTTCACTGCTGGACCAACAGCGATGATTTTCCCACACAGGGACATTGGCTGCAATGTATTCGGCAAATCGTTTTGCTTAACGTGCGAGACGAGCAAATCCGGCGATCCTGAATATACTTAGGGCTAGCGGCTTTTTCCCTCCCCCACAAGGGGGGAGGGTTGGGGTGAGGGAGACAACTCCTTGGCTCCATTGCCTTGACACTTCCTACCTCTTCCCTCCCCCACGAGGGGAGAGGAGATTTGGTCCGCTAGCTACCCTGAAAATTACCTCTTAGGAAGTGCGCTAGCGCTCCGATCCCTCGTCATCACCAATCATCGCCCAAGGTTTCGTCGCCGGCTGGCGTACAGGCGGCCCACCAAGTATTAGGACGGATACCCTCGGCGACGTTTCGGACGCTGCCATCGGCCAAGGCGACAAGGATGCTACCGGCCCGTGCCGTCTGCGGCAGCCAATAGTGACAACGATCACTAGCATAGGGGAACGGGCGGACCTGGAAATGCGTCGCTGGGCCAGTAGAGGGAGCGGCGCCAAGAGGGAGGCCGGCGCTGGGAAACATGGACACGGCAAACACCGGAGTCGTGCCTTCATTGGGGGCCTCGTCCCAGGCATTGGCGCCGCCATACGGTCCGCCTGGTTGTCCACAAACGCTGAATTTTTCCGTCAGGGCAATAGTGTTGGAAGTGCCGTCCGGAAAGGACACGGGGATTTCTGGGTTGGCCCACCAGTCTCTGAAGCCGCCTCGTAAATCAACGGAACAAAACACCTGGGCGTTAAAAGCGTAGCCGCACGCGCCCCAACCGTCTACGCTTGTTTGCGATCCCACGACTGTCCCCGAGGCGCTCATACTGGGGTCGGAAGGATTTTGATAGAGTTTGAGAGGGAAGATCGCAATTCCAGGATAGATTGGTCCGTAGGCGCTATAAAATTTGCCGGCCCCGTTCAGCGGCCCATTACCCGGTTCGCCAGTGCTCTGATACAAGTTGTTTTGCTCGATAAAGGGCAGCAGGTGAAAGAACAAATTGCCGTAGCCCGTTGTTCCGCCTCCCCAGGTCGGATCTTGCGGCCCGCCGGGGTAATAGCCGAAGCCGGGCGGCATGACGCCGTATTGATTCTGACTCAGCTGGATCGCCAGGACGATCTGATGCAGGTTATTGCTGCTCTGGGCACGGGCTGCCGCTTCGCGGACCTTCTGCACGGCGCACAGCAGCAGGCTGATAAGGACGGCGCAAAGGGCAATCACCACCATCAGCTCGACCAGCGTAAACGCCGCAGGGCGTTGTCCAGGACGCGCCATAGAAGCCTCCGGATGGGGAAAACCTTTTCCCGCCCACTGCGTCGGCACGGGATGCCCGCGCCGACGCAGTGGGGGAACAGAGTTTTTTCTGCTAATTTTTAGCTACACACCACTCCTTTGGTGCATGTTTTTTCTTAGCTACATACTCCTTTGGTGCATGTTTTGCCCGAAGGGCACTTATTGCCACACGCGCCGCAGTTATTGTTGTCCGAGGATAGGTCGACACAAGTGCCCGAGCAACAAGCCGGGGTCGTTCCCGTGCAGACCGTCCCGCACTTGCCACAGTTGTTCACGTCTGTGTTCAAGTTAGCACAATAGGCGGCTGTGGTCGAGGTGGCCGGACAGCAAGTAGCCCCGGACGGACAGCCGGTAAAGGGATTCTTGGCCGTGCAGGTGCCGCATAGCCCCCCTGTCGGGTTTTTGTGGAGAAACCGCTTACAGTGGTCCATGCACAATCCATGTACAGCCGCCGGTCGCCGCGGGCACTTCTTGCAATACGCATGGCATTTCTCGTTGATCTCCTCGTTGGTCCCGCCCGTGTGCTTGTGATTATCGTCCTTGTCTCCATCCTCGCCCGTCGCCTTGCCGGGGAGGACGGCCAGAAAGCCTCCGGCCAGGAGGCCTCCTAAATAA
>JAJPHU010000375.1 GCA_021325115.1 Planctomycetota bacterium
CGCGCCGCTGAACACCGCCGCCAAGCAGGGATTCAGTCCCCTGAGCAGGAGTCAAGGCACCAAGGTCCGTGAGATTCTCTGCAGACAACGCTCTATCCGCTTTCGTTGACAACGCCGCGTGGACAGGGATATATTAAAATTCAGATTGTTTCGATCCTGCCCAAAGTGCCTTGCACGCTCGCCCGGACGACAGATGTGCAAGAGCATCCCTATTAAGGACAACTAACTTGCGACTGCAACCTATGCGTGCAGTGTTCTTCGTATTCCCGTTGCTAATCGGGATGGCTTCTCCTCTCCTCGCCGCGGGGGGAGAGGATATGTTTAACAATGACGTCCGGCCCATCCTGGCGAAACACTGCTTCAAATGCCACGGCCCAGATGATAAAGCACGCAAGGCCAAACTGCGTCTGGATCAGCGCGACGCTGCCCGACGGGGTGGCCGATCCAAACAACCCGCCATCGTGCCGGGACATCCCGAACAGAGCGAATTGATTCGGCGTATCTTTGCGGAGGACGAGGGCGAAATCATGCCGCCTCCGACCACAAAAAATCCACTCACCGAGGAGGAAAAACAGATCCTCAAGCGTTGGATTGCCGCAGGCGCCGAATATCGGCAGCACTGGGCGTTTGTGCCACCGAAGCAAGTCCCCTTGCCCAAGGTGAAGCAAACGAGTTGGCCGCGCAATCCCATCGATTACTTCATTCTGGCACGACTCGAAGCCGAGGGTCTGAAGCCGTCGCCGGAAGCCGATCGCTACACACTGGTACGGCGACTGTATCTGGACCTGATCGGCTTGCCGCCGACGCCGGAAGAAACGGAAGCGTTTGTCAACGATAAGTCGCCGGACGCTTACGAAAAACTGGTGGACCGTCTGCTGGCCTCACCCCACTACGGCGAACGCTGGGCGCGGCGCTGGCTCGATTTGGCCCGCTACGCCGACACCAACGGCTACGAGAAAGACCGGCCACGCTCCATCTGGCCGTACCGCGATTGGGTCATCAACGCCCTCAACGCCGACATGCCTTTCGATCAATTCACCATTGAGCAGCTGGCCGGCGATTTACTGCCCGGCGCTACCGAAGACCAGAAGATCGCCACCGGCTTCCATCGCAATACCATGCTCAATGAAGAAGGAGGTATTGACCCTCTGGAATATCGCTTTTATGCCGTGGTCGATCGCGTCGCTGTCACGGGCACGACCTGGCTGGGCCTCACCATCGGTTGCGCTCAGTGCCACACGCACAAGTTCGATCCGATTCTGCAGCGCGAGTATTATCAGTTCATGGCCTTTCTCAACAACGCCGATGAGCCGGTGTTGCCCGTGCATCGCCCGGACATCACACGGCAACGGCAGGAGATCGAAAAAAAGATAGCTACTCGCGTCGCCGATTTACCCCGGCATATGGATAATTTTGAGAGCAAATATCGTCAATGGCAGGAACACGAAGCCGCCCGTACGGTGCGCTGGACTGTGCTGCGTCCCACCCGCGTCAAGGCCAACTTGCCGCATCTGACGGTGCTCGACGACGCCTCCGTCTTTGTCAGTGGTGATCAGAGCAAAAGTGATACCTACGATCTTTCGTTCCATACGGACCTGCGTGGGATCACGGCCCTCCGCCTGGAGGTACTGCCGGACGATCGACTGCCGGCCGAGGGACCGGGGCGAATTTATTACGAAGGGCCGTTTGGCGATTTCTTTCTGTCCGAGTTTCGGGTGATGGCCGGGGGCAAGAAATTACCTGTGGCGAAAGCGACACACAGCTTTGCCGCCGGTAAAGCGACGGCGGACAAGGCCATCGATGGCGATCCGCAAACCGGCTGGTCAATCAACGGAGGTCAGGGCCGCGCTCACACCGCCGTGTTCATGCTGGCCGAGCCGCTGGCCGAGGGGAAGGATCTGCATGTGCAGATGCTCTTCGAGCGCTATTATGCCGCCGGTCTGGGCCGCTTCCGTATCTCGGCGACCACCGACACGCGCCCCGCTGTGGCCCGCGACATGCCGGCCGATGTCGAAGATGCGTTGCTTCTGCCAGAAGAAAAACGGACCCACGAACAGAAGCAGCGCTTGCTCCAGCAGTTTCTCATGACGGCGCCGGAGCTGGCGAAAGAACGTGCCGAGATCGAGCGCTTGCGTAAACAGATGCCAGCTTATCCGACCACATTGATCTTGGCGGAACGCCCGCCGGAGAATCCGCGGCCGACTTTCCTCCACAACCGCGGGGAGTTCCTGCAACCCAAGGAGCGTGTCGAACCGAACGTGTTTTCGGTCCTGCCGCCTTTGCCGAAAGAGGCACCACGCAATCGGCTGGGATTGGCCCGCTGGCTGGTTTCGCCCGAGAATCCATTAACTGGCCGAGTAACTATGAATCGCCAATGGGCGGCGTTTTTCGGACGCGGTATCGTTCCCACCTTGCAGGACTTCGGCTACCAGGGCGAGCCGCCCAGCCACCCCGAATTGCTCGATTGGCTGGCAGTAGAATTGGTCAAACAAAAATGGTCGATAAAAAAGATGCACAAACTCATCGTCAAGAGCGCCACCTATCGGCAGGCCTCCCGGGTAACGCCGGAGCTGCTGGCAAAAGATCCTCACAACGTCCTGTTGGCGCGCGGTCCCCGAGTACGGCTGGAGGCTGAGCTGCTGCGCGATGCGGTACTGCGTTCCAGCGGCCTGCTTTCGGAAAAGATCGGCGGGCCGAGCGTCTTTCCGCCGCAGCCGCCGGGCGTGACCACCGAAGGGGCCTACGGACAACTGCAATGGAAAGTCAGCGAGGGGCCGGAGCGCTATCGCCGCGGCCTGTACACGTTCAGTAAACGGACGGCGCCGTTCGCCATGTTCGCAACCTTCGATGCCCCCAGCGGTGAAGTGTGCGTGGCGCGCCGCGAAGTATCCAATACGCCGTTGCAAGCGCTGACACTCTTGAACGATCCCGCCTTCACGGAAGCGGCGCAAGCATTGGGGCGAATGATGGCGGCACGGACGGGGACCGTCGCCGAGCGCGTAGATTATCTGTTCCGCCGTTGCCTGACCCGGCCGCCCAGCCCGGAAGAAAAGGCCCAGCTGGTGAAGTTTTTCCAGATGCAAAAACACCGCTGCGAACGCAAGGAACTCGATGCCGCCAAGATCGCCGGGACAGACAACGGCGATGTCAACGAACGGGCCGCCTGGACGGTGCTGGCCCGCATCCTGTTCAACCTCGATGAAGCGATCGTAAAGGACTGAGCCATGTATGACATCCACGAATACGCCCGGCAGATCACGCGGCGGCATTTCTTCCGCGAGTGCGGGGTTGGCCTGGGTAAAATCGCCCTGGCCGGCCTGTTGACCGATGCTTTCGCTGCACGATCTTCTGCCCTCGGGACGCCGACGCAACCCCGCTCGCCAACGGCCGATCCGCTGGCGCCGCGCCAGCCGCACTTCGCCCCCAAGGCCAAGCGTGTCATCCACCTGTTCATGGCCGGCGCGCCCAGCCAGCTCGACCTGTTCGATTACAAGCCGCAGTTGGCCAAACTCGAAGGCAAACCGCTGCCGCCCTCGATCATCGGTGGCCAACGCTACGCCTTCATCCGTCCCGATGCTGCTGTCCTTGGCCCGCGCTTCAAGTTCGCCAAGCACGGAGAATGTGGAGCCGAATTATCGGAAATATTGCCGTACCTGGCTACCGTGGTCGATGACATCTGCATCGTCAAGTCGGTCCACACCGATCAGTTCAACCATGCCCCGGCGCAGATTTTCTTCAACACCGGTTTCGCCCAGCCGGGCCGGCCCAGTCTCGGCTCATGGGTGTTGTATGGACTCGGCTCGCTGACGCGCGATCTGCCGGCATTTGTGGTCATGTCCACCGGCAGCGGCATCAGCGGCGGCTCGGCCAACTGGTCGAGCGGCTTTCTGCCCACCATCTACAGCGGCGTCCGCCTGCGCAACCAGGGCGATCCGATCCTCAACGTCTCCAGCCCGCCCGGCGTTGATCCCCGCCTCCAACGCGATTCGCTGGACCTGATCGGCTCGTTCAACAAGCGGCGACTGGAGACGGAGGGCGACCCGGAAATCGCCACACGCATCGCCTCCTACGAAATGGCCTTCCGCCTGCAAACCTCCGCCCCGGAGTTGATGGATCTGCGCCAGGAGACCAAGGCCACGTTGGAGATGTACGGTGCCGATCCCGACAAGCCGTCTTTCGCCAGGGCGTGTCTGTTGGCCCGACGGCTCATCGAGCGCGGCGTGCGCTTCGTCAACATCTATCACGAAGGCTGGGACGCTCATTCGGATGTCTCCGGCAATCATAAGAAGAACTGCGGTGACACCGACCGCGCCTCGGCGGCGCTGGTGAAGGACTTGAAACAGCGCGGCCTGCTGGACGACACGCTGGTGATCTGGGGCGGCGAATTCGGGCGCACGCCGATGGTCGAGACGAACCCGGCCCTGGGCCGCAGCCTTGGCCGCGACCATCATCCGCAAGCTTTCACGATGTGGCTGGCCGGCGGTGGCGTCAAAGCTGGCCTGACCTACGGCGCCACCGATGAACTCGGTTTCCATGTCGTCGAAAATCCCGTCCACGTGCATGACGTGCAGGCAACCATTCTGCACCTGCTCGGCTTCGATCACGAGAAGCTGACCTACCGCCACGCCGGCCGCGATTTTCGGCTAACCGACGTGCATGGCCAGGTCGTGATGGATTTGCTGGCGTGAAACCGCACTTTCCCCGGAGCGATTACCCTATCGAGAATTGCGCTCGATAAACACAGCTTGCGCCTCCGGTCCCAAAAGTACAGCCCACTGCTGCCTTTCGTCAAAGACGCACAGACGGTCAAAGGGATACCAGAAATCGTCCCAGACTTCCACGAATGTGGACCAATCTGCGGGACAATAAACAACCACGATCGAAGCTCTCCTCAGCGCGGGAAATAGATATGTCCCCAGCTGCCGCCACGCCTTTTCTTTCCGCCTGTCCAATCCACATCCTTGATGTGCGGGAGGTTGGGCGAGCCCGATCCGGGTGTGGTATCCGGCGGATGCACCTGAAGCCACGCCTTGACGCCTTTCGGCGGCGCTGGATATGGCTGCCCTGCAACAGCGGGAGGCAACTCGACGACATGAGGCAATGCCTGTTGTACCAACCATCTTGCATCCACTTCCGAGGCAACGGTTGCATCAAACCTCCCCGGCGCCTGGATCCCCTTGATGATGTCGCTTTCCGTCATTTGAGCAGGCCTTCGGTGCGCCGCATCTCACTCCGACACGTTCGTTTGCTGCGCGCGCGTCTGCCATTCGTCGAGCAACCGTCCAATATCGCGATAGGAAAAGTCGATATTGGCCAATTCCGTGCCCAGGTCGATGGCTTTGTTCAGATCGTTGGCTTCGGCGCAACCGACGGCCAATTCGTAGAGGATTTCTTTGCGATAGTTTATCTCTCCAGCAGGTAGGTTTTTTAGCGCTTCCTCGAAATTGCGTTCCGCCAGCCGCCAGTTGTTGCGGACCTTGAAGCACTGGCCCAGGGCCAACAGCGATTGCCAGTGGTAGCGCGGATCGCTGCGCGACGCTTGCAGTTCGCGGATGGCTTCGTCGATTTGGCCCAGACGCATCAGGCGGATGCCGACTTCGTAGCGATGGCTCATCTCGGTGGGATAGCGGTCGGCCTTTTGGCGGTGCAGGTCCAGCTCGCGTGTGTCGATCTCCTTGCGCAGACGAAGGCACAGGCGGCGCAGCTCGGCATTGTCCGGGGCGGCCCGGAGCTTCTCCTCCGCGATGGCCAGGTTGCGGCGGAACGGCTCAATGTCGAGATCGGCCAGCTGCACACTCAGTTCGAAAGCATTGCCAGTCGCTCCCAGACCTTCCTGCAAAACGGCGCGGGCCTTGTCCAGATCGTCGCCACGGCGATAGACATTGGCCAATTGCAGATATAAAAAGGGGCTGGTTGGGTCGTCCTTGAGGCGTGCGCGGATGGGCGCGGCCTCGCGTTCGAGACGATCGCTGACAGGCGGCGTCGCGCCGACTTCATCGGTAGCCGATGCCTCCTGGGTCGGCGGCGGAGGCGTGCTGGCCGGGTGGCGGCCACGCGCGGCAGGGAGTTCAGCGGTGCTGCCTTTTTTGGGTTGGGCCGGCGCTCCGCCGGCCTTACGCAAGGCCGGTGCCTCGCCGCTTCCTTCCTTGGCGCGCGCCACGGCGTGATACTGGCCGCGGGCGATAGTATCATCGGCAGCAAGGTCCTTGATCTTCTGCTGGGCTTCGGCATCGTCGGGCTTGGCCTTGCGAATTTGCTCCCACAAGGCAATGGCCTGCGTAAAGTTGCCGCGCTTCTCGTACAGACGGGCCAGCGCGCGGTTGAGGTGGGCATCCTTCGCTTGTTTCTGCCAGGCCTGCTCCAAGGTCCAGATGGCCAGGTCGAGAAGCCCCAACATGTCGGCCGCCTCGGCCATGTCCATCTGTGCGCCTACGTCCCAGGGATTGCGCATGAGGATCTGTTCGCCGTACTCCAGCACCTTAAGGTAATCGCGAGTACGGAGGGCGGTCTTCATGCGGGCGCGGATGGGCCAGCTTGTCAACCAGGCGAACAGGCTGCCGCGCTGATTGTTGCGATACTTGACCTTCTCGGTAGCGCGCAGTTTCTGACGATAGAGGAGATTGCCCGGATCGATCTTGCAGCAATCCAAGAGGAGATGGATGCCGTAATCGAAGTTTCCGGTGGAGATAACCTGATTGGCGCGCTCGAACTTCCCGACCGCGATGCGGCGGTGCTCGGCGGTAATGGGGGGCAGACTCGGGACGTTGGCGTTGGTCATCAAGATTTCCCCTTGGGTGTCCTCTTCCCATTGTATCCTCTATGACAAACCGGGAAAGGGAATGGAAAGGGGTGGCAAGATCCATGAACGAACGACAGCACCAGACGGCGGCGAGCTTCCGGGCCGTCCTGTTCGACTTCGACGGCACGCTAGCGGACAGTTACCCGGCGATTACGGCCAGTGTCAACCACGTTCGCGTCCTCTACGGCCTGCCACCGTTGACGGAGCCGGAAGTACGGCGTCACGTCGGCCGCGGCGCTGGCTATCTGCTGCAACAAACGGTCCCGGCTGGTTCGGTGGAAGCAAACACAGCGGCCTATCGCGCCCATCATCCTTCGGTGCTACGTCAAGGCACACGCTTGTTACCCCAGGCCGCAGAAGTCCTGCGCACGCTGCACGAACGCGGCCTGCTCCTGGGATTGTGCAGCAACAAGCCCATTGCATTTACGCGGGAATTGATCGCTTATCTCGACATCGCATCTTATCTGGATGTCGTGCTCGGACCTGAGGATGTACCACATCCCAAGCCGGCGCCGGACATGCTCCGCGCCGCCCTGTCCCGGCTGAACATCACGGCAGATCAGGCGTTGTACGTCGGCGACATGACTGTAGACATCCAGACGGCGCGAGCGGCGGGCGTATCTGTCTGGGTGGTGCCTACCGGCTCGGATGCGATCGAGGCGTTGCGGCAAGCGCATCCGGATCGCCTGTTGCGCAATTTGGGAGAATTGCTCGAACTGGTGACGGTTTAGCGCCGTAACGTGAGGACCACATAGCGGCAGAATCGTCCCAGCGACGGCGCCAGCCCCAGCAAGCAGGCGTCGCACCACTCCAGCCCCGCCACGAGGCGTCCCGGTCGTAGCACGCGCCGGGCCATGGACAACAGCTGATGCCCTTCGATTTGCAGCGACGGAAACATCTCCTGCAACATACGGATATGGCGCGGCAACAGCGGCTGTTCGTCCGGCGTGCGTTCTTTGCCGCGATAGGGCAGACGCCGCCGTGCCCAGGCCAACAACGGATTCGCCCCCCATGGCTCGCAAAAGACAGCGATTCCTCCCGGTTGCAGCACGCGGTACAATTCGCGAGCCGCCGGCCGCAGGTCGAGATGATGCAAGATGGCATTGCCCCAAATGCGGGCGAAAGAGCCATCCGCGAACGGCAGGCGCTCGGCATCGGCTTGCACCAAGGCGATCTTTACACGGTTAGCTGCCGCACGCCGCTGTGCCTCGGCCAGATAACCTGGCGACAGGTCGAATGCTGTCACCTTGGCGCCGCGCCGCGCCAGTACCACCGCCGCCATGCCATGGCCGCAACCATAGTCCAACACCGGCAAATCCGCCACCTCTCCCAGCCGCGCCAGGGCAGGACGAATCCATGTCTCATGATCGAGATACCAATGGTCCTCGAATCGCAAAGCCGCGGTGATTCCGAAGGACGGAGCGCGTCTGCGGGCCTGGTGATCGTGAAAAGATTGTTCGATACGAAGCCGGTCCTTGGCGATCATGACGCGAATCCTTCCTCAAAACTCCAGCGGATCGGGCCAGGCAACCGGCACCACGAAAATCTTGCCGTCGCCGATGCGGCCGGTGCGAGCGGCACGGATGATCCGGCCCACCACGTCTTCGGCGCGCTCATCGCTGACGCAGACGCTGATCTCGATCTTGGGAAGAAACGCCATGCTGTACTCGCTGCCGAGATAGCGATCGAGATACCCCTTTTGCCGACTGTAGCCCTTGGCCTCGCGGACAATCACGGATGTTACATCCAGCTCGGCGAGGGCTTGCAGCACCGCCTCGGCGCGGAACGGTTTGACGACAATGGTGAGCTGCTTCATAATCTCCTAGTTTGCCACCAGTCCGCTGCGCAAGCAAGGGTGAATCCTGCCCGGATGTGCCGCCAGATTTTGGCGAACGCGGTTGCGTTAGCACTTCCCAACTCTACTGCGGCTGCTTTGCGCCCCCAAGCGCCGGATGGACTGGAAAGTCTGTAAAATGAGGGCATTCTGATGTTGTCCGAGCCACGCCCTGAGGAGCGGTTGGCCAACCGCTCCTCAGGGCGTGGCTTAGCTTTGCGAGCAATCATGTTTCATATCGCCTTGTTGGAACCGGAGATTCCGCCGAACACCGGCAACATCATCCGTCTGTGTGTGGCGGCCGGCGCGGAATTGCACATCATTGGCCGGACCGGGTTTCCACTCGGTCAGCGCACGGTGCGCCGCGCCGCCGTCGATTATTGGGACGAAATAACGCTGCACCGTTACGCCACGCTGGAAGAATTCGAGGCCAGCCGAAACGCCGGCCGTATCTTTTGTTACTCGGCTCATGCTGTCACACGCTATACGGACATTTCCTACCAAGCTGGGGACAGTTTTCTCTTTGGCTGCGAATCCAAGGGATTGCCAGCTTCTGTGGTCGCGCGTTACGGCTGCCGCGCTCTGTACATTCCCATGCCCAGCGGCAAAGTCCGCAGCTTGAATCTCGCCAACGCTGTGAGCATTGTCCTCTACGAGGCGCTGCGGCAAGTCCACGGTTGGTGAACTTGGCCGCGGCACACTCTCTACCCTAGGCACACTGGCAGCGTGGCGCGGGGTGCTCCTCTGGATTTGGGCAAGCGGGATTGCGTCAGCCCCCGAGTCGGTTTTTCCCCTCCCTCTGGTGGGGGAGAACTGGGATAGGGGGTAAGGCGTCCACAGGCGAAACACTTCCCCCCACCCCGACCCTCCCCTTGTGGGGGAGGGAAAAGAACCCGACCCTCCCCCCCAAGAAGGGAGGGAAAAGAACCCTGAACCTCCCCCTGGTACGAGGAGGGAAAAGACCGCTCGCACGGAAGCCCTCCTCCACGCCCAAATCGAGAGGGACCCCCCGTGCTGCGAAGATCGCTTGCCTTGCTCGCTGTTGCCTGGTATGGGGGCTTGTGAAAGGGTGAGAACGGATGCATAGGATGCTGTTCTCTCTGGCGTTCGTGGTCCTGGCACTGGCGGCCGGCTGCCGGAATAGTCCGCCCAGCGCGCCCGATTCCGCTGCCGGACCTAATGGGGCTACTCTGGGCCAAAAGACGAAACAAGACTTGGCGATCGAGTCGGTCTTGAAGCGAAGCGGCAAGCTCCAGCTCGATTTTGACGGGCTGGCCAAGTACGTCGCCGTCGCCGATTTGCATGGCTTCCGCAACGCCGCCGCCGCCCTGGAATCGTTGGCTCCGTTGACCCGGCTACGCGAAGTCAACCTGCACAATACTTCCTTCAATGACGCCGACCTGGCACTCCTTCGCGGCTTGCCCAATCTCGAAAACGTCAACCTTTCCAGCACGAAAATCACCGACGCCGGCCTGGCAGCTTTGCAAACGCTGCCCAATTTGCGCATCCTCAATCTGAACGAGACGCATGTCACCGATGCTGGCCTGCAATACCTTCGCGGCATGGCCAATCTCACGGAGCTTTCCCTGTATGGGACCAAAGTCACCGACGAAGGCTTGGCCCAGTTACGGAATGCCGCGGCCCTGCGCAAGCTGGTGCTGGGCGGCAGCAAATCGATCACCGATCGTGGACTGCTCTCCCTCCGCGATATGCCCCAATTGCGCGAACTCACCATCCTGTCCAGTCACGTGACCGACAACGGCATCGAAGATCTGAAACTCACTTCTACTCAATTGCGGGTCATCCACTAAAGGGAACCACAGGGAACCACGCTGACGGTGTACCCTGCCGTGTTTTCCGTTCGCCCTAAATCATTACGGTAGAGATTGCTGTCCGGTCGTGAACGTATCCTCGGCGGGATCAAAAATCATTGCCATTCACCACTTCGCCGCCGGCGCGGGTGGCTAATCGGCCCAGTTCACGCAAGCCGATACTGCGGCTCAGGAAATGAACCGATCCATCAGCCATACAGGCGTGACTGCCGCCCCAGTGCAGGCTGCCAAAGAAATATTTCAGCGCTAACAGCACATCTGGCGAGCTCCAGGCCATCCCCGGCCGGCCCGATGCCTCGGCGAGCAGAATGGTATAGGCGGTGCCATCGGTGATGTCCGTCATGCGAACCATGCCGTTGCTCGGCATCGGCCCGGCGAAGAGGGCCACCGGGTCAATCTTGCCGATGTCCGCCAGGAATGGGTTGACATCGAACGGGGCATAATCCGTGACGCCGCCGTATCCTGTTCCCCAGTTGGCGATGCGGTTGGGCGAAGCATTGGGGCATTCCAGGATCTTTAACCGGGTCCTCACCACCGGCTGGTTGGCCGGAGCATCAAAGGGAAGATTGAAGTGGTAAAGGCTCGCCAGGGGAGCCTGATCGAGATAGCCCAGCAGTATCGACCAGAGACCGTGCCCTACGCCGTCGGGAACGCCCAGGGGATCAAACGGCCCTTGCACGGCTCCGGGAGGCAGGCGGCCCATGGCTGACTCATAGTTGAGGACAGCGAAGGCTTGGTTTTTCAGATGATCCTGGCATTCGATGCGTGCGGCTGATTCGCGCGCCCGCTGCACGGCGGACAGGGTTAGCCCCAGCAGCACGGCCAGGATCGCCAGGACAACAAGAAGCTCAAGCAATGTGAAGGCACGGCGTAGAAGAAGAGCGTGACCAACCATGACAAGTCCTCGGGAGAGCACACAAGGCCATGATGCTGTCCGAGCCGCGCCTTCGAGCGCGGCTCGGAAGGGCGGATTTGCTTGGGTTCGCTGCCTGTTAAGGCAATTCCAGGTTTTTCAGATTGCTGAGACTGCCATTCCAGCAATCGAGATCGACGGCACCGCTGACACCGGGCACGCTGCCGCTATCGCTGTACTGCCAGAAGCTCCAGGTACTCCAGGCTCGCGGGACGTAGGGCGAGGGGTCGCTGACATAGGCCGCCAGCCACAGCGGGCAGTTGAGATTGTTGTCCGGGTTGCCGACACTATTCACCCAGAAGTAATAGCCGGTGTAGATGATTCCCGGCCGGCCGGTCAGTGTCTTGATGCGGGCGATGAAGGTTTGAATCCAGTTCCAGACCTGCGACGGCGATTTGCCGTCGGTCGTCTCGATGTCCAGAGCCAACTGCAAGTCGCCGCTAACCGGCTTGACCGTGTTATAAAAGAAGTTGGCCTGAGTGGTGGCATCGCTGCCGGGATGGCCGTAGTGATAGGCCCCGCGGATGATACCGGCCGACTTCATGTGGGACCAGTTGTAGGCGAAGTCAGGATTGGTGTAGGTGGTCCCTTCGGTCGCTTTCTCGAAACCGAAGGAACGGCCGGAGCTTTTGACGCTGCTCCAGTTGACATCTCCCTGGTAGCTGGCGCAATCGATGCCCTGGACGGAGTAACTGCTCCCCGACGCCTTGAGTAAGGCGGCAGTGCCTACTCCTGCCGCCACGCCAGCGGCGGTCCCCAAAAATTGACGACGGTTGAGGCGCATGACGACACGACTCCTTTGTGAAACAGAGAGGAAAAGGGCGAACGGATCTCGGAGTTTAGCGGCCGTTGTTATCTGGAAAAACACCCGGACGCGGAATGGAGTCAAAGCTCGATACAGAACTGGACGGTATAGACCCCCCTAACGATGAGAGGAAAACTAATAGCTCAATCGGAAGCCGTCAACCAAATTTCGCCAAAATTTCGACTCTTTTCCCTCTTTACCCCGTATAACCGGTATAAATTTCTCAGATTGTCAGAAGGCTCCCTCTCCCGGCAGGCTGGGGATCGGAGCACTTTGTAGATAGGTATAGCGGCGAACGACCGGCGCCAGCTGGCTGGTCCCCCGCCAACCGGCTGACGCCCGTCGTCCGCCCCGCTGAGCGCTCAGCGGGGCGGGTAGGGACTATGCCTCGGCCGTGGCAGCGATCTGTTGCAGGCGAGCACGTTCGCGAGTGCTGGGGATGCCTTCGCCGAAGATCAAGAGCAACGGACTGGCAATGTAGATGGAGCTGTAGGTGCCGACGATCACGCCGACGATCATGACGAAAGCGAACAGGTGGACGCCTTCGCCACCGAAAGCGTACAGCACGATCACCACCAGCCATACCGTCATCGACGACAGGATGGTGCGCGTCAGCGTTTGGTTCACGCTGTCGTTGATCATGGCCGGCGTCAAGAGCGGGTTTTTGCCGCGCACCTCGCGGATACGGTCAAAGACGACAATGGTGTCGTTGACTGAGTAGCCGACCAGGGTCAGCAAAGCGGCGATGGCGGGCAGATCGATCTTGAAGTCGCTGATGCCGAGCAGATTGCCCAGCCAGGTGCCATGGACGTAGTGAGCGGCGGCGATGATGCCGAGCGTGAAGAACAGGTCGTGCAACAAGCACAAGACGGCCGCAGCCCCGAACGTCCAGTTGCCGAAACGGAACCACAGGTAGAGTAAGATAGCGGCCCAGCTGGCCAGGATGGCGTACATGGCCCGCTCCTGGGTGTTGGCCGCTAACTGAGCGTCGAAGTTCTCCAGCCGTTCCGGTTGTGGGCTGGTGTTAAACGCTGTCTTGGTCTGCTCCAGGAGCTTCTCAAACTGCGCACGCTCCAACGGTTGTGTTGGCTCAACCTTCATCCGCGCGTAGCGGCCCTTCTCATCAGGCTCGCCGAGCGGATAAACATTAAAGCTCAACTGTTTATCTTCCGGCAGCAGGCTCGCTTTCTCCTCGTTCAACAGAGACATCACCTGGGCGCGCGAGGCGAAGTCCGGTTCCTCCGATTTCGGTTTGGTGAACTCCAGTATGGCGCTCTTGCCTTCCTGGTCGAGCGTGTATTTGTGCAATTCGATGTAGGCCAGCGCGTCGCCCAGGCGCGTGTTGATGATCTTCTGCACTTTGCGGGGGTCTCTCACAGCAGTGCGAACGGTGAAAAAGCTGCTGCGTGGCGGCGTGTCGCCGCGGGCGAAGACTTGCTCAATCGAGATGTCGGGAAGATCGCTCTCTTGCAGCGTCATGCCGGGCACTGGCACATTTTTCTCCAGCTTGTCGCGCAGCTCTTCGATGGTCATCGGCTTGGCCAGCTTGCCGGTGTAGGCGGTGCCGCCGATGAAATCGATGTTCATGACGCTCCGGCCCTTTTCATCGGGATTAAGCCGCCACAAAAAGAGGCCAAGGCCCAGCGCGGTCAAGACGAGGGTGGCCGTGAACCAGTAGTAGCGGATGCCCATAAAGTCCCAGTGATGACGGTGCAACAGCCGCACCAAGCCCTGGAAGAAGCTCAGCTTGTGCAGCCAGCCCTTGGCCAGCCAGAAGTCGAACATCACCCGCGTCATGTACAGCGACGTAAACAGGCTGATGATGAGACCGACCGTCAAGCTAATGCCGAAGCCTTTGAGCTGATCGTTGCCGACGATATACAGCACAATAGCGGTAAAAATACTCGATAAGTGTGTATCGATGATGGTCGGGAAGGCGCGATCGTAGCCGTTGCGGATGGCCAAGGCGAGACTGGCGCCGCGTTCGCGCTCTTCGCGCAACCGCTCGTAGATCAGCACGTTGGCATCGACGGCCATGCCCAGCATAAGGACGAGTCCGGCCAGGCCCGGCAGCGTGAAGGTGGCGTTGACCAGCACCATGAAGGCGACAGTCAGCACCAGGTTGGCCAACAGGGCGACGCAGGCGACGATGCCAGCAAAACGATAGTAGAAGAGCATGAAGATCAAGACAGCCAGGAAAGCCAGACCGACCGACAGCGTACCCCAGAAGATGGTATCGGCGCCGAGCGTCGGTCCCATGCTGTTTTCGCTGACCGCCGGGAACTTCAGGGTCGCTGGCAGGGCACCGGCGCGGAGGATGGTGACCAGCTCTTCGACTTTTTTGGGCGTGAAGCCGCCGGAAATCTGGCCTTGGCTGTGGATGACCGATTGGATGACCGGCGCCGATTGAATCTGATTGTCGAGCAGAATGGCCAGCTGGCGTTTGAAGCCCGCTTCGCCTTTGGCCGGACGATTGAGACTGGTCAACTCGCCGAAGAGGTTGCCGCCCTCGGTATCGAAGGTAAAATGGACGGCCGGCTGACCGCGCTCATCGACGCCGGGCCGCGCTTGCGCCAGGTAGGCGCCGGTAATCGCTTTGCCCGGCTCCGGCAGGCGCGTCAGGATGAAATACTCGTATTTCTTGCCCAGATCTCGGTCCTTTTTTGGTAGACGCTCCAAGCGAGCCGGATCGATGGTCCGGCTGTAAAGCAGGAACTGATTGCCTCCTGGCGGTGGCCAATGGACGGCTTCCTTGTCGCGCGCGGCGGCAACCAGGTTCCAGACGGGGGCCGTGGCCGGCGATTCCGCAGCCGCGTTGTTCAAACCGAGCTGATACAGGTATTCTTTGCCGACCTCCACCCATTGATAGCCATAATTCACCGTCTCGCCGTTGAGGGTGACGGCGAACGTTTTCCCGCCCCCTGGCAACTCCGGATCCGGCGGCGGCAGCCCCTTTTGCTCCAGATCGGCCAAATGTTTTTGATTATCGGGATTGCGCAGATATTCGGCAGCCCGGTCGATGGCTTCCTTGTCATCGATGCCGTTGGCGAGGATGCGGAACTCTAGCCGGCCTTGCTGCTGAATGAGGTTCTTGATGTTCTCGACTTGCTCCGGATTGAGCGTTTGTTTTCCCGACGCATAGCCGCCTGTCGGCAAAACGATCTCGACGCGCGGCGTCTCGCTGGCGATGGGCCGAATGATGACATTGTACAAATCCGCAGGATCGATGCGGCGTTTGAGAGCCGAGGCCAATTCGTCAGGCTTGACCTCCCCCTGTTGCTTGCTTGTGTCCACTTCGTAGACGAGGATGGTACCGCCCACCAGATCAACGCCGAGGCGGAACTTATCTTTGTAGTAAGCCCAAGCGCACACGGCGATGCCCAGCACCACCGGCACCACGCAAATCAGAATCCTACCGAAATACGATTTCATGTTTGGACTTTGTGCCTTTCATCACGCTTCCAACGAGCCGGAAGTATACGCGACGGATGATCCGCCCGCCGCTTACGCTTCCGGCTCCTTCGGTTTCACGCCTTGGCTTCCTTGGCGGCCTTGGCCTGTTTGGCCGCCTCCTCGTTGGTCAGATTGCGGAGAACGCTCCCTTTGGTCATCTTGACGCGAACGTTGTCGGCGATCTTAACGGTGATCTTGTCATCGGTGTCGCTGACATCCGTGATGGTGCCATAGATGCCGGAATTGGTCAGTATCTCATCGTTCTTTTTGAGGTTGCTGGCCAACGCCTGGCGTTCTTGTTCCTGCTTCTTCATCGGACGGATGAGCAAGAAGTAAAAGACGGCCGCCATCAGGATCAGGGGCACGAGAAAACCACCCAAGGGCGCTTGTGGATTGCTCTCTTCCGCTAGCAAAATCAATGTCTGCATCATGGCCGCCTCCCCGCCTCTGTGGTTTCGCTATTCAAAAAGTTCATCTTAAGGCGATTGTTCCCAGCGGACAAGACGGACTGCGGCGAAGTCGTCAAATCGCCGCTCTGCGATGGCCTGCCGCGCTTCCGCCATCAGCCGGCAGTAAAACGCCACATTATGCAGCGACAATAGCGTCGGCCCCAGCATTTCCTTGGCGAGGAACAGGTGATGCAAGTATGCCCGGCTGAAATGGCGGCAGACGTA